>JANLSG010000149.1:0-4483 GCA_031362295.1 Chloroflexota bacterium | reverse complement strand
GTCGGCGCCGGTGCGCTCCTGGTGGCGCCGCGCATCGCCCTCATCCTCGCGATTCTCGCCACCGCCTCGTACCTCGCGGCCGGCCTGTCCGTCGACCAGACGCCGGAAACCGGCCCGCTCGTCCAGATGCTGGTCAACCTCACGGGCCTGTACCTGCTGGCGTACATCGGCGCCTCGATCGGGCGCGAGCAGCGTCGGGCGCGCGACGCGGCCATTCGCATGTCGACCGTGGATGCGCTCACGGGCCTGTACAACCGGACCTACTTCTTCTCCGCCCTCGAGCGCGAAATCGCGCGCGGCGACCGGTCCGGCCGGGCCTTCTGCCTGGTGATGCTGGACCTCGATGACCTGAAGGCGGTCAACGACCGCTTCGGCCACGTCGCCGGCGACCAGGTCCTGCGCAGCGTCGCGGACACCATCCGCGGCGGCGTACGCAAGATCGACGTCGCGGCCCGCTACGGCGGCGACGAGTTCGTCGCGCTGCTGCCCGAGACGGACCCGACCGGCGGCTGGGTGCTAGCCGAGAAGATCCGCCTCACCGTCGCCGAACAGGGCATGCCGGGCGTGGACCCGACGCCCACGGTCTCGGTGGGCGTCGTCTCGTACCCGGCCGATGGACGCTCAGCCGACGCGCTCCTGGTGAGTGCGGACCGGGCGATGTACGCATCCAAGCGCGGCGGCAAGAACCGCGTCGCCCGCGCCACGGCGGAGCCGATGATGGTCGCGATCGAGAGCCACGAGGGCGGGCGGGCTCGCGAGGGCGAGAAAGCCGGCTGAACCGCCGCGCGGTGTAGCATCGCCGCGCGATGAGCGAGACCAGCCTCACCATCGCGCGCCCCGAGGGCCCGAGCATCGCCGCGCGTGCGGGCATGCGTATCTGGCGCCTGTTCACGTCCGTGAACTTCGCGGTCATGCAGATCGTGGTCGTCGTAGTGCTGGCAGCGTTCGGGATGACGATCCGCCAGCTGCCCGGCTTTGCCTTCCGCTCGGCTGGCAACTACGCGACCGAGATGAACCGGCTGCGATCCGTCTACGAGCCGGCGATCGGCGTGGGTGGCGTGGACATTCTGGAGCGGCTCCAACTGTTCCGCGTCTTTACCTCGACGCCATTCAGCGTGGCGCTCGTCGTCCTCGCCGTATCGATCCTCATCTGCACGATCGATCGACTGCCTCGCCTGTGGCAGCAATCCGCCACGATCCGCGTCATTCAGCCCGAGGCGTATTTCGACCCCCGCCTGCCCGATCGAGTCGCGATTGCTGCCGGCCCTGGGCTCACGGCCGGTGCGGTGCGGGTCGCCCTGCGGCGGGGCCGCTTCTCGGTCCGAGAGGTCGTCGATACCGACGGCACCACGTTCCTGTACGGAGACCGGAACCGCTGGACGAAGCTCGCGACCCTCATCTCGCACCTCGGGTTGATTCTTTTTCTTGTCGCAGGGCTGGTGACGGCGAAGCTTGGCGACGAGCAGGGACTCGTGGTCGCAGAAGGGGACACCCTCACGGTCCAGCCAATCGGGACGTCGGGGCTCCTGCTGGTCCAGAACTTCGGGTTCGAGGCCCCCGGAATCGCCACGGGCATGCCCAGCGATTTCACGACCGATCTCGCGGTGTACCGCGACGGCCAGCTCCTGGCCCGCAAGGTGATCCGGGTCAACGACCCCCTGTCTGCGGGTGGCTACACGTTCCACCAGAATGGGTTCGGGCCCGCGCCGGACATCGAGATCCGTTCAACGATCGACGACTCGGTGCTCTGGTCCGGCCCCGTGCCGCTCACCGACGCGGCCGCCGGCCGACCGTTCGGCGCCATTCCTATCCCTGGCAGGCCGTATGGTTTGGAGCTCCTGCTCGACCGATTGGAGAGCGGTGTCGGGGCGCTGATCGCCCTGCCATACGCGGTCAACGGCACGAACGCCGATGGGACGCCGAAGATCGTCGAGGGCTTCCCGGTGCTCGTCGTTCGGGGCGACACGGTGGTCATGGAGGGCCTGGACCTCAGCGTCAACCTGCGTGGCTTCAGCGACTACACGCTCCTGATCGCAAAGCGCGATCCGGGCGCCCCGATCGTATGGGGCGCATTCGCCGCGCTCCTGATCGGCCTCGCGATCACGTTCTACCTGCCGCGGCGCCGGGTGTGGGCGAGATTCGGCAGGGACGGCCGCCTGGACCTGGTTGGGCGAGCGGATCGACAGGTGGACTTCGACCACGAGTTCGGGAGCCTCGTGGACTCGCTGGTAGCTGCCCGCGGAGCCCGAGCCGCGCCGGGGGCGCCGCCTGGGTGACCGATCTCGAGACGCTCGCGGCGGAGCTCCTGCCGGCGGCAACCTGGGTGGGCCAGCGCCCGGGCGCTGGTGGCGCGTCGGAGGCGGCCCGCCCGGTCGCCTGGGTCCGCGTGCTGCGCGCACGCGTGCCGGCGTTCGACGCCCTTGAACCGGGCGATCTCGTCATCGCCCCGGCGTCCGCGCTGGCGGTCGTGGCGCCCGGCGATCGCGAGCTTCGCGAGCTCGTGACGGCTCTTGCCGCCGTGCCGGTATCCGGCGTCCTGCTCGTGGAGGGCGACGCGTCCTCGCTCGACGACGCGGCGGCAGTCGTCGAGGCGCTGGGCGTTCCGGCGCTGCGCGTTCCCCGGATGGACCTCCAGGCGCTGGAGCGCAGCATCGTCGGCTTTATCGTCGCGCGCGGCGCAGAGCTGGAGCGGCAGGCGGCCCTGCTCGAAGGGGAGCTCCGGCGGCGGGCCCTTGACGGGGTGGATGTCGCGACGCTCCTCGCGACCGTTTCCAGCTTCCTGGGGCGCGCGCTCGCGCTCGAGGGGAGCCGCGGCGAATTGATCGCCGTCCATGCGCCCGCCGACACGCCGGCCGCCGCAGCCGATGCGGCGCGCTATCGGGCAGGTGCGGCCGCTCCGGGCGCAGGTGGTGTCGCGCTGCGCGTCCCCCTGCCCGCGGCCGACGGCGGCGGCGAACGCACCGGGTCCGGCCGCCGCAACGGGGCAATCCTCGCGCTCGGTGCCGCGCCCGTCCCGGAGCTTGTTCGGGTCGCGCTCCCGCGAGTTGCCACGCTCCTCGCACTGGAGCTCGCGCAGGACGAGGCCGTTCGTCGAGCGGCCGATCGCGCTCGTCGCACGGAGCCGATGCCGTCCGCAGGGCCACCCTGGGTCGTGGCCCTCGCGCACCAGCGCGCCCCAGGCGGCATGGAGGACACTCCAGAGGCACGCGAAATGACTCGGCGGGCACTCCGCTTGCTCGCGCCGGCACGGCGAATGAGCCTCAGGGGAGACGCGGAATCCCTGGAAGTCCGCCTGGTGATTGCCGTGGACGGGCCCGGGGGTCCGGACGCAGAGGGCCGACTTGCCGCCGGAGCGATCGCCGACCTGCTCGGGCGAACCATTGCGATCTCACGTCCGTTCGGCACCGCCGGAGGTCGACCTGCTGCCGAAGCGGAGGCGCGCGCAGCGCTCGAGGCCGCCGACTCGCTCCCGGACGTTGGCCCCGTGGCGCTCGCGGCCCGCCTCCCGATCTACCGGATGTTGGGCGCGCTGCACCACATCGGCGATGCGCCCCGCCTCGCCGCGGCCATCCTGGAGCCACTGTTCGCAAGCCGGCCGGACGTCCGCCGCGAACATCTCCTGACGCTTCGGGCATACCTCGAGCACGGCAGCGTCGGTGACGCGGCCGCAACGCTCGGCATCCACCGCAACACGGTGGCGTATCGGCTTCGCCGCATCGAAGAGCGCACGGGGTGGGAGCTGGCCGATCCGGACGTGCGCCTAGCCCTCGCGATCGCGCTGAGAGTTGTGCACAATAGCTAAGTTCTGAGGGCCCGAACGGCCGCCGGCCACGCCCCCGGCCCGCCCTGTCTGCGTACCATGAGGTCCCGAGGCCGTGACGCCGTGGTTCATCGTGCGTGCGGCACAACATCACACGCTGGGAGGCATCAGATCGCATGACTGCGCGCCGCACGGCCATCGAGAGCATCGCCAACCATCAGGTCGCAGCGACCGAGGAGTACCTCGAAGCTGCTGGAGCGGACATTTACGGTCAGTACGTTTTCGGCGATGCGGCCCAGCGCCAGTTTCTTGCGAAGCCCATCTACGAGAAGCTGCGTGAAACCATCGAGGGACGGGCGCCGTTCGATCCCGCAATCGTGGACGCGGTTGCCCATGGCGTGAAGGAATGGGCGATGGCGCAGGGGGCCTCGCATTTCACCCACTGGTTCGTGCCGATGACCGGCTCGACTGCGGAGAAGCACGACTCATTCCTGACGCCAACCCTGGATGGCCACGCGATCGCCGAGTTCTCGGGACGCAATCTGGTGCAGGGCGAGCCCGACGCAAGCTCCTTTCCATCGGGTGGCATCCGGGCGACGTTCGAGGCACGGGGATACACGGCCTGGGACGTGACCAGCCCGATCTTCCTCCAGGTCGAGCCGAACGGGGTCACCATGACGATCCCGACCGCCTACGTCTCATTCACGGGCGAAGCGCTCGACC
>JANLSG010000123.1:0-3985 GCA_031362295.1 Chloroflexota bacterium | reverse complement strand
GGCACGTCGACGATTGCCAGCCCCTCGATGGCGCGGATCGGCTTCGTCATGCAGGCGGCTCCGGCTCTTCGATGTCGGGAAGGAGTGGCTCGCCCGTGATCAGGCGCGAGCCGCGGCCGTGCGTGAAGAAGGTCCATGCCCAGCGCGTGAGCACGACCGTGCGATTCGCGAACCCGATCAGGTAGGTGATGTGGATCCCCAGCCACAGCAGCCAGGCGATGAACCCGCCGGTCCGGCCGAAGGGCCCGAGCCAGCCGATGTTCGTGACGCCGGATAGCCGCCCGATGACTGCCACGTCGCCGCGGTCCTGGAAGCGGAATGGCGCCGGCGTGGAGCCGTCCAGCCGCGCCTTGATCGCCTTCGCCACGTACTTGCCGCCCTGGATGCCGCCCTGCGCCACGCCGGGGACCGGCCGGTCCGGCTTCCACGGCTGGACCGCCGCGTCGCCTATCACGAAGATCTCGGGGTGGCCGGGGATCGTCAGGTCCTGCCCGACTTTGATCCGGCCTGCGCGGTCGGTCTCGGCGCCGGTGGCCGCGGCCACCGCCTTCGCGAACGACGACGCCTGGACGCCCGCGGCCCACAGGACCGTGCGGGACGGGATCCTCGCGGGGCCGGCGGCGCCTGCCGCGCCATCGGACGGTTCGGTCGTCACCGCGTGCTCGCTGATGTCGGTCACGCGCGTGCCCGTCCGGACGTCGACGCCAAGGCGCTCCAGCTGGCGCTTCGCGGATCGCGATCGATCGGGCGGGTAGTTCGGGAGGACGCGATCGAGCGCCTCTACGAGGATGATCCGAGCCTCGGCCGAGTTGATCGATCGGAAGTCGCGCCGGAGCGTGTCGTGCGCGATCTCGCCGAGCGCACCCGCGAGCTCCACCCCCGTCGGGCCCCCACCGACCACAACGAAGGTCATCCATTCCTTCCGGCGCTCGCCGACGTGCTCGCGCTCGGCCGCCTCGAAGGCGATCAGGATCCGCCGGCGCATCTCTGTCGCGTCATCGATCGACTTCAGGCCCTGCGCGAATCTCGCCCACTCGTCGTGCCCGAAGTACGAATGCCGCGCGCCGGTCGCGACGACCACGGTGTCGTAGGCAATCGGGCCGCCATCGGACAGCTGCACCTCGCGCCGCTCCGGGTCGAGGCCCACGGCCGCTCCGAGCAACACCGACGTGTTCGCGTTCCTGCGGAGGATGCTGCGGAGCGGCTGGGCGATCTCGCCGGGCGCGAGCGCACCGGTCGCGACCTGGTACAGCAGCGGCTGGAAGAGGTGGTGATTCCGCCGGTCGATCAGGGTCAGGTCGACGCGCGCGTCCTTGCCGAGCTCGCGCGCCGCGTACAGGCCCCCGAAGCCGCCGCCGATAATGGCGACACGATGCCCGTTCGACTGCTGCACAGGTTCATCTTGCCCGATGTGCATCGCCCTGAGGCGCCGTGGTCGGCAGCGGGCATCCCACGGTGACTGTGGGTCCTGCGTCTACGTCTAGCGAAGGACCAGCGAACTTGTGGGTCATGGATCCACAACGGACGAACCTCGGCGCAGGACGGCCCGCGGGCGCCCTCGAAAAACGACCTTTTGCCGCTGTTTGGTGGTCAGCGATCACCATTCGGCGGGCGACGTCGCCCCGAGGGGTCGGAGGAAGGGCCTTCTTCGCTGGTTGTGGTGCCAGGATCCACACCAGCCAGGTCGCGGGGCGGCGCGGGGCTGGGCGGCCCAGCGCGCGGGCTCAGCCGACCTTGGTAGGCGCCCCCGGCCGCCAGGTGTGGACTGGCTTCTGCTGTTGGTTCGTCTCGTAGTGGCGTCGCGCATCGATTGCGCCGGGTCCATTCCGCGTGCGCAGCACGGCGTCGATGTCCTCGCCGAGACCGCGGCCCGCGGGGACGCGCTTGAGCCATTCGAGGAACGGCCGGTCCACCTGGGCGATCTCGCCGATCGACCAGCCCTCGTAGCGCCCAAACCGGAGGACAGGCCCGAACGGGCGACCCGGCGGCGGACCCGCGTGATCCTCCTGCCGGCGGACGGCGGATTCCGAGGCCGCGGTCGGGCGACGCCCGGCGCGCTCCATGTCGTACTGCTTCCGCCGCTTCGGGTCGCCGAGGACCTCCCATGCGGCGTTGATCCGCTTCATCTCGTCGTCGTCGCCGGACACGTCGGGGTGCCAGATCTGGGCGAGGACGCGGTAGGCGGCCTGAATCACCAGCGGGTTAGCCGCCGGATCCACCTGCAGGACGCGGTAGTAGTCGGGGCGCGATCGCTCCACATGCGGAGCATGGCCGGGCGGGCTGCGAGTCGTTAAGGGCCCGCGGGTACGGTTCGGGGCGGTACGAACGGCGACCTACGGGGCCGACACCCGCTCGAACCCGGTGATCACGAACCGCTCGCGGCAGACGAGGACCTGCATCTCGGGACGAGGGAGGGTCACCATCATCGGATCGGAGGTGGTTGATGTGCAATCGGCCGCCGCGGCGTCGTCGACATGTCCATGGACACGGAGCCACACGCCCGCGGGAAGGCTGTCCACGGACGGATCGAGCCACACCTGGAAGGCCGGCGCGACGCCATTCGGCCCAGCCGGACCGAAGACGAGCATCTGGGCGTCCCCCACGAGCCACGCCGGGCTCGCCACCGTCTCGGGACAGCTCGTTGGCAGGCTCTCCTGCGAGAGGCAGATGACGGGCTCCTTCGGCGGGGCGTCGGTAGCGATGACCGTCTCAAGGGTGACCTCGCGGCCACGAAGACAGGCGAACTGCTCGTACGCGAGGAGCCCCGCAAGCTGATCGAGATCGATCGGCTCGGAAGGACACGCAGGCTGCACGAGCGCAAGCATCGGACGCCCTTGGAAGGTGCCCCGTGCCCAGGTCGTCTCGGTGAGACCGTGATCCGGCGATTGCACCTCGTACCACTCATCGCCGCCCGCCATTCGTGGGCCGCTGACGACATGGAAGTGCCAGCCGACGACGTACGGACTGAGGTCCTCGGATGACGGATCCACCACGACCGAGGGGTACATTCCCGGGTAGAGCATCTCGACGATCGAGCCGACAGGCAGGTTCAGCGGTCCCGTGAGCAGCGGCGGAAGCACGCGCGGCGCCATCGGCAGCATCGCCTGCTCACCCTCGAGGGGCGGCGGCGAGCCGTCGAGCGTCCATTCGAACGAGCCCGCAGCTCGCCCGTCACCGGTGACGAACAGCTCGTCGATGCGACCCCCTGCCGGGTAGCCTGGCCCGGCGGGCCACGTCGTCTCCAGCGTGATGCGCCAGAGGCCGGCGGCGGAAGCCTCGATGGCGGTCCCACAGGTCACCTCGACCGGCGCCGGCAACCTCGAGCCGGGTCCCGTCGAAATTGTCCCGGCCCGCGCACCAACCTCGCGCGGGAAGCAGCCGTAGAAGTCGAACCCGCCCTGCCGCGCCTGGCGATCGAGGTCGTCGAGTCTCGAGCGCAGGACGTTCCTTTTGGTCGCCTCGTCGAGGGGAACCTGCTCGGCCTCGAATCGGAGCCCCGCCAGCACCGATCCCACCGCCGTGCGGCCCTTCTCGAGATCCGGGCCGGCGATGTCCGCCCGAACCCGCAGGATGCGGTCGATGCTCGATGGGAAGAGGATGTCCCACGTGCGGGTCTCGACGGTCGTGCCCGACGCGGTCGTGCTGGTTTCGATCGTGAGCCGAGCCGGGCGCCCGTCGACCAGCTGTGTCCAGCCGGCGTCCGCGGACGGCTCCGACGCATCCTGGATCGAGGGCCCATTCGTCGCTATGACGCCTCGACTGCGGTTGCCGACCTCCGCACTGATTCGGACCGCGCCCTCCGGCAGCTCCGCTGCGCGGAGGCACGCAAGCCCCGTGTCGGCGGTCTCGCGCGGGAGGTAGTTGACGCCGAGGAGCTCGTATGGCGTTGAACCTGGCCCGCCGGGCGCCGCACAGGCGGGGTCGGCACGCTCGCGACAACCAGCGCGACGCGCTCATAGGCGATGTCCGCCTGCGTGAAGTCGCC
>JANLSG010000100.1:0-9598 GCA_031362295.1 Chloroflexota bacterium | reverse complement strand
GGAGCACCCAGATGGCGAGGACGGCGGCATCCATGGCTGTGCGCGGCTACGAGCGCGCGTCCGCCTCGGCCGGCGCGGCCTCGACGACGATATTCGTATCGCCGATCTGGATGCGGTCCCCCGCCCCCAGGACGAGTTCCGTGACTCGATGGCCGTTCACGCGAGTTCCGTTCGACGACCCGAGATCGGTCAGGACGAGCACGCCGTCGCGCGCGTGCAATCGGGCGTGCCGACGAGAGACGCGCGAGTCCTTGAGGACGAGCTCGCACTCGGGCGCGCGCCCGATCCTGATCGGGGCGCCGGAGAGAGGGATACGGCGCGCCGCGCGGCCGGGCTCGCGCACCTCGATGACGACGTCTGGGGCGCGCACCACCGGGACCTCGAACACCCTGGTCCCGCCGTCGGCGTGCTCATCGGAGATGACCGCCTCGACGGTCGGCGAGACCTCCGCGTCGACCTCGGCCTCGCCCGGTCGGAGCGTGGAGTCGGGCCGCAGGGTGACCCTCGGTCGATCTCGGAGGGCGTAGCCGTGTGCCCGGGCAAAGCTGAGCGCGCCGGACGCGAGCTCGCTGGCGACGCCCTCCGGCGGGATCAGCGTCGCGAGATCGTCCGGATGCAGCCGGACGGTGAACCGGTCCGGAACGAGTCCGCGCCGGCCGTCCGCCCCGCGACCGGCCTCCATCACCCGCTCGATGCGGCGCAACACCTGGATGGGCTGCAGTCGCGTTCGAAACAGGCGCGCGCTGGGGCGTTCGACGAGGCGCTCGATGAAGCGCTCCACGCGTGACATGGCCCGCACGGGCGAGAGCCTACCAGAGGCCCCCGATCGGCCCCTGACCGCCGCCATCGGTACCCCTGTCCACTTCCGGGGGTACCAGCGGCGCGCATGAGCCCGATCGATCGGCCGGTATGATCTCACTGGGCCAGCCGGAGGCGGCGGGTCCCAACCTACGGGGAGCCGATGACCGAGTTCCTGACGGAATCCTTCTGCGAGCGGTGTGGCACGCGCTACACCTTTGAGCCGGTCATGAGCCGGCGCAAGCCGCTGTCCGCCATCGGCACGCTCGGGCGCGGCATTCGCCACTTCGTGAGCGACCCCGGGACGTCCATCGACGAGGCGTTTGCCGTCGCCCGCTCGGAGAGCGAGCAGCGCACTACGGCGACGGCCCTCGAAGCGTTCCACCGCACCTTCAACTTCTGCCTGTCGTGCCGGCAGTACACGTGCTCGGACTGCTGGAATACGGTCGAGGGCAGGTGCCTGAGCTGCGCGCCGGTCCCGGGGGCCCTGCCGCCGGAGACGCGCGTCGACATCGCGGTCGCGGTGCCGCTGATGGACATCGCCCAGGCCCCGGTGCCGGTACAGGCAGACGCCGCGGTTGACGCCGCGGCTGCCGTGGCCGAGGCGGCAGCTGAAGCCGAGGCGGATGCGGCGCTCGCAGCAGAGGCGCAGGCGGCTGCCGACGCTGCCGCGATGGCGGAGGCCGGCGCCCGAGTCGCCGCGCAGGCGGCGCAGGCGGAGGCAGAAGCGGAGGCCGCCGAGGCCGCCGAAGCCGCCGAAGCCGCCGAAGCGGAGACTCGCGCTGCGGCCGAGGCAGCGGCCGACGCCCAGGCTGCTGCCGATGCGGCAGAGGCTCGTTTGGCCGCCGAAGCCGAGGCAGAGGCTGTCGCGGAAGCCGAAGCGGCGGCACGAGCGGCAGCGGAAGCCGCCGCGGAGGCGGAGGCGCGCGAAGCCGCCGAAGCGGAGGCCGCCTCGATCGCGGCCGCCATGGCCGAGGCGGAGGCCGCCTCGATGGCAGCCATGGCCGAAGCTGAAGCGCGAGCCGCAGCCGAATCCGAGGCCAGGGCACGTGCCGATGCCGAGGCGCGCGCCGCGGCGGACGCCGCTGAAGCCACGGCATCGAGTCTCGGGTTCGAACCTGGCCTCAACCTCGACGACCAGATCGCGGCATATGAGCGCGAGCTCGCCACGGCCCCCGAGCCGATCGCGGCAGAGGCCGAGCCGGTCGCGGTCCAGCCCGAGCCCGAGCCCGAACCGATGGCCGTCGAGCCCGAGCCGGAGCCCGTGGCCACGAGCTACGAGCCGATCCCGACGGCAATCGGCCAGCCGGTCCCATCGTCGTCTGTCGATGGTCCGCTGAGCTGGCCCGAGCGCGAGCCCGTCGCGGCTTCGTACCAGCCGAACTGGCCGGATCTCCCCGTCCCCCAGGGCAATCCAGCAGCCCACGTCGGCGCCGGGCTTCCGGCCGCGGAGTCGGCTCCGCCGCCAGCTCCTGCCCGAGCTTGCCCCTCGTGCGGGCTGTCGCTCTCGGCGAGCGCCCGCTTCTGCCGGCGCTGCGGAACGCCACAAGAGGTCGTGGGCCCGAACTGATACCGGCCTCGACGCGCCGTCGCAATCCCGGCGCGCGGTTCGTATTCGCGGATTTCACCGGCGAGTCGAAGACGACCCTGGTCGATGCGCGTCGCCGTACTACGAAGGCGGCATTGCTTGACGGGGTCCGGGGGCCGACGCCTCAGCTTGGGGCCAACGGCCTCGGCGGTGCCAAGCCTCTGCTCGTATGACGGCGACGGGCATCAGCTCCGGCACTGGTCGATAGACGCCCGATTCCGCGCATACGAACGATCGCCCGCGGCGCTAGCCAAGGACCAGCCGCTAGTGCAGGTCGGGATTTGCACCTGGCGGTGTCAGCCGGGTCGCGCGATCCCGGACCCACGCAGCCCCGAAGAGCAACGCCTGGAACGACAGGCCGAGCCACAGCAGTGCCGCGAACGCGGTCGCGAGCGCGCCGATGAATGCCGCCGCGCCGATCAGCCTCGGGGCGACGAAGACGAAGATCGTGGCCAGGAGCGTGAGCGCGAGGCCGGCTGCCACCCCGGGCACGATGATCGCGCGCCATGGCGGCGAAGGGATCGGCACGATGCGGTAGACGAGCATCGTCGCACAGACAGTGATCAGGATCGGGAACACGCCGAGCGCCACTCCGAGGAGGCTGCCGAGCACCCGCAGCGCCCCCGTCTGCGCGCCCGCGTCCAGGAACGCAAGCATTCCGGAGAGCAGTGTGCTGAGCACGATCGCCCCGATCATCAGGATGACCGCGGCGAGCGCAGCGAGGTTGCTCAACACCAGCCCACGCCGACGGTCGCCGCCCATCACGCGGGCAAGCGCGTCCTCGAATGCGACGACGAACCGACTCGTGCCCCAGACCAGCACGACCGCGCCAACGATGGACACCGGCGCCGCCGAGCGCGTCGCCTCGGCCAGCACGGCCTCGATGACGTCGCGAAGCGGCGGCAGGACCCCGACGACGAGATCGACCGCCTTTGCGCGCTCAGTCGGATCCGCGAACAGCAGCCCCACGACGCCAGCCATGAGCAGGAGGCCCGGCACGATGGCGAAGAGGGCCGCATACGCCAGTCCACCCGCCAGGAGTCCACCGCCCGCGGCGTTGAAGCGATCGAGGACGCGCAGCCCCGCCGCGACCGCGGGGTGCTGGAGAACGCTCGTCGCGCGGTCGCGCAGCCACCCGAACCGTACGGGAGGCGGAGGATCGGTCAGTCCCGAAGGTCCTCGAACAGGCCGGGCTGGAGGTCCGAGGCGCGCACGCGGCGGGGCGCCGCGATCAGCGCCTTGATCTCGCCGCGGCGGACGAATCTGCGCCCGCCGAGCTTGATGCTCTGCACCTTGCCCGCGCGCGCCCAGCCACCGATCGTGGCCGGACGGAACCTGACGTTCGCGGCGGAAAGAATCCCCGCCGCCTCCTCGAGGCTGATCCAGTCCGTGGCGGCAGGGGGCATCGTCAGTCCTCGCTACGGGCTGCAGGCTCGGCGGAGCTCTTGGCGGGCTCGGTAGAGGTCTTGCCCTTGTCCGTGGACGACGAGCTCGATGACGACCCGCCGGACGAGGATGAACCATCGCCCGAGGTCGAGCCGGAGTCGGAGGTTCCATCGGTCGATTTCGAGCTCGAGGCCGCGGCGGCCTTGGTTCGGGCGGCGCTCGCCGACGATCGATCCTTCTTGGCCCAGCCGGAACCCTTGAAGTGGATCGCCGGCGTCGAGAGCGCCTTGCGCATCGTCCCGTCGGCGCCGCACGAGGGACAGAAGCGGGGGCCGGGGTCGTTGATGCCGTGGATCACCTCGGTGAGGGTCCGGCAGTTCGCGCAGAGGTAGTCGTAGATGGGCACCGACGAACCCTGTGTCAGGCGTGCAGCATGCGCATGCCGCACTTGGGACAGTAGACCGCGCGCGGGTGGACCAGCGGGTAGCCGCAGTGCTGACAGGTGACGGTCGCGCCGCCAGGCCCGGGGCCGGGACGTGCGGCCGCGGCGAAGCCGAGCGAGTCGCCGCTCTCCAGGATGCTGCCGAGGATGACGCCCACCAGGCGGCTGGCGATCCGGTCCGTGTCGCCGCGGGCACCCTTGCCACCCCAGCCGACGATCGCGCGGACGATGAGATCGCCGGTGGACTCGTCCCAGTGCGCCGCGACGCCGCCAACCACGGCGGCGTACTCGGGGTAGCCACCCATGCCGAGGTCGCCGTCCAGGAGCGCGCAAGCGAACGTGTCATACGCCGGATCGATGGCGTCAAGGGACTCCAGCACCCACAGCGCGTGACGGGTGATCGGCGAGTTTTCGCCGTGGGCCCGCAGCCACTCGGTCGCCTCGGCCGTTCGAATGATGCTGGGCGATGCGGAGGCAAGGGTTGTCGCGCGTGGCTCGACGACCTCGACCGGGGACTTGGCGATCCCATTGAGCATGCCCGGCAGGGCTGCCAGGAGCGAAGGACCGCCCTGGAGCCGCACGCCGTTGCTGGTCTTGGCGCCAAAGTTCAGCCTGAGCTGGTGGTCCTCGGCGACCGCCTCTTCCGGGATTGCCGGGGGCGGCGGCTCTGGCGCGGCGTCCTTCGTCGCCTTGGGTCCCCCACCCTTGCGTCGCAGGAATTCGAGCGGCACGACGTCTCTCCCCGATCCATCACTGTGCGAAGGGTTAATCGTAGGCGATGAGCGCCTCGAGCGGCGCAAGGATCACCGGCTCCGCGAGCGTGGCGTCCATGTCCCGCTCGTGCGACGACAGCGCGATTCGCCACGTGCGGTCGCCGCCTGTCTCGGGGAGGTCCACGTTCGCGGGCCGCGAGTCGAAGTTCAGCAGGATGCAGCACGACCGCCCATCGAGCCGGCGGCGGATCGCCAGGACGCCCGACCCTCCGACCTCGAGGATCTCCTGTTCGCCGCGCTGGAGCGCCGCGGTCGCGCGCCGCAGCCCCAGCAAGCGCCGATAGAAGGCCAGCACGGAGGTGGGATCCACAGCTTCCACGGCGATGTTGCGCGAGGCGTGATCCACGGGGAGCGGGAGCCACGGCGTGCCATCGGAGAATCCCGCGCCAGGCCCGCCGTCCCATGGCAAGGGTCCCCGAGCCTGATCGCGGTTCCAGGCCGGCGCCGCCTTGCTGGATCGGCGCGCCTGGGGATCGAATGCCTTGTCGTTCGGGATGACGAGGTCACGCAGGGCCATCTCCTCGCCGTAGTACAGGAACGGCGTGCCACGCATCGTGAGCAGCAGCGCCGCGAGGACCTTGGCGCGGGCGTCGCCGAGCTCCGGATTGCCCTCGGCGTACCGGCTCGCGTGGCGGGGCTGGTCGTGATTCGACAGGACGTTGGTCGGCCAGATCTCGCTTCCGAACGCCGCGACACGCTTCCGAATCGCGTCCCGGAACGCGGCCGCGCTCCACGGCAGCCCGAGCAACGAGAAGTCGAAGATCAGGTGACCGGGCGCCGCGTAGCCCGCGGCGTCGGCCGCAGTTCCGTCGAACAGTTCGCCCACCGTCATCCGGCCCGGCCGCTCGTCAACGACCGCGCGCAGGTCCGCGAGGGCGCCCACGAGCTCCGGCTGGTTGCGGTCGTACAGGTGCGCCCCACGAGGGTTCGAGCGGAGGCCCGCGTCCTTGAAGAACGTGTTGAACACGTCCAGCCGGAACCCGTCCACGCCGCGGTCGAGCCACGTGCGGACGACGTCGAGCACCGCCGCGCGAACCGCCGGGTTGCGCCAGTTGAGGTCCGGCTGCTGGGGCAGGAAGGTGTGCAGGTAGAACTGGCCGCGCCCCTCATCCCAGGTCCACGCCGGACCGCCGAAGAAGCCCCGCCAGTTGTTCGGCGGTCGTCGCCGGCCCGTGGGCGTGCGACCCGGCGAATCGCGCCAGATGTACCAATCGGCGGCCGGCCCGGTCGTGCTCGCCCGCGACGCCTCGAACCACGGGTGCAGATGGCTCGTGTGATTCAGGACGAGGTCCAGGATGACCTTGATCCCGCGTGCATGGCACGCAGCGACGAGCCGGTCGAAGGCGGCAAGGTCCCCGAAGCGTGGGTCGACCCCGACGTAGTCGGCGACGTCGTAGCCGAAGTCGAAATCGGGCGACGGGTAGATGGGCGAAAGCCAGATCGCATCGACGCCGAGCGAGTCGGGATCGCCGTTCAGGTGGTCGAGATGCTCCACGATCCCGGCGAGGTCACCGATGCCGTCGCCGTTGGTGTCCGCGAAGCTTCGCGGATAGATCTGGTAGACGACGCCGGTCCGCCACCAGTCCTCCGCGAGCGCCACCGTTATGCGCCCAGGCGTGCCCGTAGGCGCGCGACCGTCTCCGCGAGCTCGGCTTCGCGTACGCGTGCCCGCTCGACGATCGCGGGCGGCGCCTTCGAGGTGAAGGCATCGTTCGCGAGCCGCTCCCTGGCGGCCAGCAGGTATCGCTCCGCGTCTGCGAGCTCCGCATCGAGTCGCGCGCGGTCGCCGGTCGCGCCCTCGGCATCCACCGCCGCGACCACGATGGCCTCGTAGTCGCCGGCGGGCAGGATCACCTCGAGCGCGCCGGCGGGCCGCGGCAGGTCCTGCCGGCGCACGTGAAGCGCAAGTGGCCGGGCGCGGGCAAGCCGTTCGATCGCGGGCGCAAGCGTCTCGAAGGCCGCGTGGGCACCGTGGGGCACCGACAGGTGCGTCTCGAGCCAGGCAGCGGGCGCGATGTCCGCCGCCGCGCGCGCGTTCCTGATCGCGACGACGAGCTCGACCAGCTCCTCGACGGTGGCCTCGACCGCGGCATCACGCGGGCCCGACTTCGGCCACCGGGCGACGACGAGCAGCTCGGGGTCGTCCGCGCTGTGGGGCAGCACACCCCACAGCGCCTCCGTGACGAAGGGCATCACGGGATGCAGGAGCCGCAGGTAGGTGTCCAGCGCGTCCACGAGGGTCCACCACGTCGCCTCGCGGTACGCGTCGGCGAGCGACGCGTCGGCGAGCCGCACCTTCGCGAGCTCCAGACCCCAGTCACAGAACTCGCTCCAGATGGCCTCGTACAAGACGCGCGCTACCTCGCCGAAGTTGTCGTCGGCAAAGGCGCGATCCACCGCCTCCACGGTCGCGGCGGCGCGGGACTGGATCCAGCGCTCCGCCGGTCCCAGCCGGGCCGCGTCCGGCGCGCCTCGCAGTGCCCCGCCGTCGCCCGCCGCGATGGACGCCGGCCGGGCGCCGAGGACGAAGCGCGTGGCGTTCCACAGCTTGTTGGCGAAGTTCCGCGCGTCCTCCAGCTTCTCGCTCCGGAACTTCTGGTCGTTGCCGGGCGAGGTGCCATTCAGCAGCGCGAAGCGGAGCGCGTCGGCGCCCGCGCTATCGATCGCCTCCAGCGGATCGACCACGTTGCCCTTCGTCTTCGACATCCGCTTGCCGTACGGATCCTTGACGAGGCCGTGCAGATACACCTTCTTGAACGGCGCGGCGTCGGTCAGGTGCAGGCCCAGCATCATCATCCTGGCGACCCAGAAGAAGATGATGTCGTAGCCCGTCTCCATCACGGCTCCCGGGTAGTACCGGCGCATGTCATCCGTGGCATCCGGCCAGCCCAGGGTCGAGAACGGCCACAGGCCGGAGCTGTACCAGGTGTCGAAGATGTCGGGATCCTGGGTCAGGTCCCCTGCGCCACGACCGCACCCATCGCACGAGGCGGGCCCGCCGATCTCCGAGGACACGGTCGTGTGGCCGTCCGGGCAATACCACGCCGGGATGCGATGGCCCCACCACAGCTGCCGGCTGACGTTCCAGTCGTGGATGTTGGTGAGCCAGCCCTCCCACACCTTCTCGAAGTGCGCGGGCACGATCGTGGTCTCGCCGCCCCGCGTGGCGCGCAACGCCGACTCGGCGAGCGGGCCGGTGCGAATGAACCACTGCGTCTTGAGGCGCGGCTCGATGACGTCGTTCGAACGCTGGCAGCGCCCGATGAGCATCTCGTGCGGCTTGGACCCTTCAAGGTCGCCGCGGGCCTCCAGATCCGCCACGATTCGCGCTCGCGCTTCGTATCGGTCCAGCCCTGCGTAGGCGCCGCCCGCGTCGTTGATCGTCGCGTCGTCGTCCAGGATCGTGATCATCGGCAGGTCGTGGCGACGGCCCGTCGCCCAGTCGTCCCGATCGTGCGCCGGCGTGATCTTGACCGCGCCCGTGCCGAAGGCGCGGTCGACGACGTCGTCCGCGATGATCGGGACGTCGCGCTCGACGAAGGGGATGCGGACCTTCCGGCCAACCAGCGCGCGATACCGGTCGTCATCGGGATGGACCGCGACCGCCGTGTCGCCGAGGATCGTCTCCGGGCGGGTCGTCGCCACCCCGATCCATGCCTTGGGATCGGGCGCGCCGGTCGACGGATCGACCAGGTGGTAGCGGATGGTCCAGAGCGTGCCCGTCTCCGCCGTAGGGATGACCTCGAGGTCGGACACGCTCGTGCGGCAGCCGGGGCACCAGTTGATGAGCGCCTCGGTGCGGTACGCGAGTCCGTCGTCGTACAGCCGCTTGAAGCTGACGCGGACCGCGCGCGCGGAGCCCTCGTCCATCGTGAACCGGAGCCGGCTCCAGTCGAGGGATGCCCCGATCCGCCGCTGCTGCCCGAGCATCACCTCGCGCGTCGTGTTGATGAACTGCCACATCCGCTCGAGGTAGCGCTCGCGCCCGAGCGACTCCCGCGACTCGCCCTCGGCGGCGATGAGCTTGTCGAGCACGTACTGCGCGGCGATGGAGGCGTGGTCCAGGCCCGGCAGCCAGAGGGTCGGGTGGCCCTGCATCCGGGCGTGCCGGACCATCGCGTCCTCGAGCGTGGAGGTCAGCGCGTGGCCGAGATGCAGCGCGCCGGTGATGTTCGGCGGCGGCTGGATGATCACGAACGGCTCGAGGGACGGGTCGGCGCGCGAGCCGGCCCCGTCGGGCGCGAAGACGTCGGCGGCCAGCCAGCGGTCGTAGATGGCGCCCTCGAACTCCGCGGGCACGTACGCCTTCGGCAGCTTGTTCGCGATCGCCTTCGCCTCACCCATGTACCTGTCAGTGACCTCCCTCTGAATCAGAACGACCCGCTCGTCCAGCGGACGAACGGGGTCGTGGTACCACCTGCTGGTTCGGCCTCGGGGTCCGGATCGCTCATCGCGCCGGCCTGGTCCGATGCCCTCGTGGCGCGCTATCGGGCGCCGGCCGCACAGCTCGCGAGTGACGTTCACGTCCCGTGGCCCGTGCGGCTCGCACCATCCCGCACTCGCTCGTGGGCCCGTTCGGACGCTACTCCTCTCGGTCCTCGCCGTGAGGGC
>JANLSG010000094.1:0-23086 GCA_031362295.1 Chloroflexota bacterium | reverse complement strand
GCTCGTCGAGCTCGCCGGTCAGCTGCGGGTCCAGCCACGTCCGACCGTCTCGGGCGACAAAGAGCTGCGGATCGCCGGTGATGTGACTACGCAGCTCGCCACGCGCGCCGAGCACGAGCCTGCCCTGCCGCCAGCGCAGCCCGCTGGCGAACGCGTGCAGCTCGAGGTCTTCCAGGCGTTCCGCGAACTCGAGCAGGCGCGTCGCGTCGCCGCTGCGCAGCAGCTTCGCGCGGACCCGGTGTGCCCCACTGAACACGCGGTCGAACGATTCATCGAACCGGTCGGCGACGAGGCGATGGAAGCTCTCGAACGTCCGTTGCCGGAGCTCGGGACTCAGCTCCAGGTATCGGCGATCGAGGCGTACCAGGATGTTCGCGCGATAGAACCGGCGAATCAGTCGCGCACGCAGCGCACCCGGCGGGGTCGCCGCCTCGATAACGTCGAACACCTCTCCAAGGTGGGCAACGTGGATCTCCGGGTCGAGGTCCTCGGAGCTGAGGTGTCCGCCTTCGTCCCGCCGGACGAAGAAGTAGCACGGTTCGTCGGCGAACACGGAGATCGTCGCGGAGGCGAGGTAGGCCTGCAGGACGAACAGCTGGTCCTCCAGCCAGCGCCAGCCCTCGCGAAACTCGATGCCGTTGCGTCGGAGCAGGGCGGTTCGGAAGAGCTTGGACGGGGCCCACGATGCCGTGAGCAGCTCGTCGGTATCGGCGAGCGTGCACCGCGGGCGGCTCCGGGTGAACAGCACCTGGGAGCGATCAAGCGTCGCGCTCGCGTACTTGCCGATCACCACGTCGGAGCCGTATCGATCCGCCATCCCCGTCAGCCACTCCAGAGCTCGCGGAGCGAGGACGTCGTCCGCGTCCACGAAGTGCACGTACTCGCCGCGGGCCGCGGCCAGCCCCACGTTGCGCGGCCGCCCGGGGGCTCCCGAGGCCGGGATGTGAACGACGCGCACGTTCGGATGCGCCGCCGCGACTTCGTCGAGGCGCGCGGGCGTGCCGTCCGTGGAGCCGTCGTCGACGAAAATCAGCTCGATTCGGTCGGCCCGCAGGGACTGGCCGAGGAGGGAGGCGATGCACGGCCCGATCGCCGGGCCCGGGTTGTACACGGGCACGACGACGCTGACCTTGATGCTCACGCTCGGCGAAGCCCCGGCAGGATCAGCTCATCGATCACCCGATCCGTGGCGTTCCCGTCCAGGTGAGCGATGTGCCGCGCGACGAACGGCGCCAGTCGCTCCTCCTGGTAGTCCTCGCTGCGGATGGCGTCAATCAGCTCCGGCAGCGTTCGGACGACCCTGCCCGGGACCAGCTGCTCGTATGGCTCATAGAAATCCACGCTCTCGCGGTACTCGTCGAGGTCAGGCGCGAAGAAGAGCATCGGCCGACCGAGCGTCGCGAACTCGAAGATGATCGATGAGTAGTCGGTGATCAGGAGGTCGGTGGCGAACAGGATGTCGGGCGCGTCCGTGGCGGCATCGGTGCCGTCGAGGAGGCGGTCGCGGAGCTCTGCCGGGATATCGAGCGAGCGATGCATCCGCGGGTGGAGCCGGATGACCAGCACGGCATCCTTCTCGACGCACAGCGCGTGCAGGGCCGGGTAGTGGAGCACGTCCAGGTCGTACGACTTGGTGCGGCCGGCGCCGCGGAACGTCGGTGCGAACAGGATCACCCGCCGGCCCCTGGCCTGCGGGAATGCGGCAAGGGCGGCCTCCCGGCCGTCGGCCCGCGCACCGTCATTGAAGAACCGGTCCATGCGCGGGATCCCGGTTGCCTTGACGCGCTCCTCGGGGATGCCGAACGCCTCCGCGAAGTGCGGGACGTCGTGCTCCGAGCTCACGATCGCGGCGGTGAACTGCTTGTAGTCGCGCGACCAGGGATCGGGGCCGCCCGGCTTGCCGATCCGGCTGTACAGGATCGTCTTCACGACGCCGGAGGCGTGCCACAGCTGGACGATCGGGACCCGCGGGTCGGCGATCCGGGCCGCAAGTGGGTGGAAGTCGTCGAGGACGACAACCGCGGGACGGGCGAGAAGCCAGGGTGTCCGGAGTCGCTCGCGCCAGGGGGTCGCGGCGTGGAGATCCGCCTTGAACGAGAAGATGAAGTCGGCGTCCCGATCGAGACCCCGCTCGACCATCCGGTCGTGGACTGCCTTGAGGTTGCCACCTAGTGCCGGTCTCGTGCTCGAGGTGAAGAGGATGGCCCGCCGGCGGCCTGCGAGCAGCCGGCGAAGCACGGCGATGGACACGCGAAGCGCCGCGCGAGCCAGCCGGCGTGCGAGTCGCCTGCCGCTCGCCGGCGAACGCCCGGCCTGCGAATCGAGAGAGACGTCCAGCTCCAGGTGCCGGCCGTCGGCGTGACGCACCGCGACGCGATAGCTGCCTCGCGGCGTCGGGAAGATCGCCGGCGTCGGGCTCGCGAGCAGGCCCTCCGGGTCGTCGACCTCGGCGTCGAGGCGCCAGGCGCCCGACGCGAGCGGCATCTGCCCGGGTCCCTGCATCACGTTGAAGCGCGCGACCAGATCGCCGTCCTCCAAGCGCGCCCGCGTCGCGGGCATGCGGCCGGCTCCGTCGACCTGAACGAGGGCGACCGGGAACTCCGGCCCTACGGCGTCGAGGTCCGCATGGCGGAGCCGGATGGTGAGCTGGATCCGGGCCCACTCGATCGCCACGAGGCGGCGCCTGCCCGCCGTAGCCGCATGTGTCACGACGGCACGACCTCGCCCAGGAAGTGGCGAACGAACCGCTCGCTGGCGTGCCCATCACACGCGCCGAGGTGGCGGGCCACGAAGGGATCGACGTCAACGCCCCCGAAGCGACCCTCGTTGATCGCCGACGCGACCTCGTCCGTCGTCTCGGCCAGCGCGCCGATCATCTCCGTCCGGTAGTCGAGATACAGGCCCGGGTTCGCCTCGAACTCAGCGAGATCCGGCACGAACAGGACCAGCGGTCGCTTGAGCAGCGCCCACTCGATCACCGAGGTCGAGTAATCGGTGATCAGGATGTCGGTTGCCGCGAGGATGCCGTTGAGCTCGAGGGCTGGCTCGAAGACGATGTCGAACCCGTCGTGGGACGTTGCCGTCGGGTCCAGGTTGGGATGCGTCTTGAGGGCCAGGACGACGTCGACCGGCAGCGCGGCCCGGAGCCGGGCGGCGTCGAGGCCGGCGGCAGCGCGCTTCGCCGGCCCGCGGCCTCGGAAGGTCGGCGCGTACAGGACGAGGCGCCGCCCTTCGAGTTGCGGATGGGCCGTGCGCACGGCCGCGGCGGCAGCGGCCATCGCCGGCGTATCGAAGAAGAAGTCCGTCCGCGCCGCGCCCAGGGCGAGCACGCGTTCGACCGGGGTCCGGAATGCCCTGGAATACGCCGGCCGCCAGGATTCGCTGGAGCACACGACGTGGTCGTAGTAGCGATGCAGGAAGGTTCGCTCCGGCTCGTCCGGCGGGCGCGTCGTGTCCAGGCCTACCCGCTTGATCCCCGCCACGCCGTGCCACACCTGGACGACCGTCGTGGATCGGCGATGGGGTGCCACGTGGATGGGCAGGTAGGCGTTGTCGACGACGACCAGGCGTGCCGTCTGGAGGTGGTACATCGCCCGGACCAGGCGCAGGAGGTACGCGACCTTGCCGCGGAAGTCGTAGGCGTAGGGCTCTGCGAGCACGGCGTAGCGCAGGTCCGGCCGGAGGGCCTGCATCGCGGCGTAGATGTGCGCCAGGTTGCCGTCAAGCCACGGCAGGCGCGGGCTGGCGAGGACCACGCGGCGCGGGTCGTGCGGCAGCAACCGGAAGAGTGCGCCCAGGACCCGCAACACCCCGGCCGCAAGGCGGTACTCGAGACGGGTCATGGACGGCGGTGGTGGGCCATCGGCGGGATTCTAGTCGCGCAGCCCGCCGGGCGGCCGAAGGCCGTCGCGACGGCGCCCCGCTATGATCGTCGGGCGCGTTGTTGGGACGGCTGGCCCTGCCAGGCACTGGGCGATCGCGGTCGGGTGCCGCGACGACGGAGGAGCATGAAGACCGTCTACGTCGGCATGAGCGCCGACATCGTCCACCACGGGCACATCAACATCATCACGGAGGCCTCCAAGCACGGCCGCGTGATCGTCGGGTTGCTCACGGACCAGGCAATCGCCAGCTACAAGCGCGTGCCGCTCCTCACCTGGGACCAGCGCCGGATCATCGTCGAGAGCCTCAAGGGCGTGGACGAGGTCGTCCCCCAGGAGGAGCTCGACTACGTCCCCAACCTGCGCCGCTACCGGCCGGACGTCGTGGTCCATGGCACGGACTGGCGCGAGGGCATCCAGCAGCGAACGCGGGCGCGGGTCATCGAGGCGCTCGCCGAGTGGGGTGGTGAGCTCGTCGAGCCCGAGTACACGCCGGACGTCTCGTCGACCAAGCTGATCACCAACGAGCTGCAGCGGGGCACGACCCCCGGGCAGCGGCTCCGGCGGCTCCGACGCATGCTCCAGATCAAGCCTCTCGTCCGCGTGATGGAGGTCCACAACGGCCTGACCGCCCTCATCGTCGAGCAGGTCCGGGTCAACGAGGACGGCGCCGTTCGCGAGTTCGACGCGATGTGGTCCAGCAGCCTGACCGACTCGCTCGCGAAGGGAAAGCCGGACATCGAGGCGGTGGATCCGACCTCCCGTGTCGTGACGGTCGACCAGATCTTCGAGGTCACCACCAAGCCACTCATCTACGACGGCGACAGCGGCGGCCCGGCCGAGCGGTTCGTGTTCCTCGTCAAGACGCTGGAGCGCCTGGGTGTCTCGGCGGTGATCATCGAGGACAAGGTCGGGCTGAAGCGCAACTCGCTGTTCGGGACGAGCGAGGTCCAGCAGCAGGACTCGATTGAGGGCTTCAGCGCGAAGCTGAGCGCGGGCAAGCGCGCCCAGGTCACCGAGGAATTCATGGTCATCGCCCGCATCGAGAGCCTCATCGCAGGGGCGGGCCAGGAGGACGCACTCGAGCGCGCGAGGGGGTACATCGACGCCGGCGCCGACGGGATCATGATCCACAGCGCCAAGAAGGACCCCGCGGAGATCGTGTCGTTCATGGACGAATACGCGAAGTTCCCCAACCGAGTGCCACTGGTCGTCGTGCCGAGCTCCTACAACAGCATCACGGAAGAGGAGCTGGTTGACCGCGGCGCGAACATCGTGATCTACGCGAACCACCTCATCCGGAGCGCGTACCCGGCCATGTGGAAGACGGCCGAGACGATCCTCAAGAGCCACCGTTCGCTGGAGGCCGACGAGTTCATGCTGCCGATCTCCGAGGCGCTCAGGCTGATCCCCCACACCGAGTGAGCGCCACGATCGAGGCGGCGGACCTCTGGGACGCCGTCAAGGGCGCCGGGATCGAGTTCTTCACGGGCATCCCGGATTCGCTGCTCAAGGACTTCATCGCGTACCTGTCCGAGCATGTTGATCCGGCGAGCCACGTCACCGCCGCGAACGAGGGCGGCGCGATCGCCCTCGCTGCCGGCTATCACCTGGCGACGGGCCGTGTCGCCGCCGTCTACCTCCAGAACTCGGGGCTCGGGAACACGATCAATCCCCTGACGTCGCTGGTCGACCCGGAGGTGTACGGGATCCCGGTCCTCCTGATCATCGGCTGGCGCGGCAAGCCCGGAGTGCACGATGAGCCGCAGCATCGCAAGCAGGGTGCCGTCACGCTCCAGCAGCTCGACGTGCTCGGCGTCCCGTACGTCGTCCTTGACGATTCCGTGGAGGACGTCGCGGCGGCCGTGCAGGGTCTCGTCGCGCGCGCCGTCGAGGTCGGCGGTCCGGCGGCGCTCGTCGTCCCGCCCGCGCGCCTCGCGCCGTACAAGCGAACCGCGCCCTCGGCCGTCGCTCGCTTCGGGCTCCGGCGGGAGCAGGCGATCGAGGCAGTGCTCACGACCGTCGGGCCGCGAGACGTCGTCGTGAGCACCACCGGGATGGCCTCGCGCGAGGTGTTCGAGTACCGGCATCGGGCGAACCTGGGTCATGGCCACGACTTCCTCACGGTCGGGTCGATGGGCCATGCGTCGCAGATCGCGCTCGGGATCGCGCTGGCCCGCCCGGACCGGACGGTCCATTGCCTAGATGGCGATGGCGCCGCGCTGATGCACCTGGGTGCGCTCGCGATCATCGGCAGCCGCGGGCCCGCGAACCTCCGCCACGTCATCGTCAACAACGGCGCGCACGACTCGGTCGGTGGGCAGCCGACGGCGGGCCTGGCAGTCGACCTCACCGCCATCGCGACGGCCTGCGGCTACCGCGCCACCCGGAGCGTGGAATCGCTCGGCGCGATCGGTGGCGCCATCGAGGCGCTCGCCTCCACCCCGGGGCCGACGCTGCTCGAGATCCGGGTCGACACCGGCGCCCGATCCGACCTCGGCCGGCCCACCGCGACGCCGGCGGAGAACAAAGCCGAGCTGATGGACTTCCTTCGTGACGGCTGACGGCGCGGGGCCCGAACCGGGCTCGCGTCACCGGGCGATGTTCGGCTGGGGGGCCGCAGGGCGGCTTCGGGAGATCGTGGCAACGAGGCGGGCATCGCGGGTCGTGCTGGTCTCGGGACCGCGGTCGTACCAGGCGAGTGGGGCAGCTGCGCAGGTCGAGCCGATCCTCGCGCCGTTGCAGATCACGCGGATCGAGCGGTCCGACGCCTACCCGACGCTCGAGGATGTCGCCCGCGGCCGTCGAGCCCTGCTCGATGCCGCTCCGGACCTCATCGTGGCCGTCGGGGGCGGCGCGGTCCTCGATCTCGCGAAGTCGATCCGGGCTCGCTTCGACGTCACCGGCGACGGCCCTGACACCCGCCTCCAGCTGGCACGGGAGCCCGTGGACGCGATTCCCCTCGTTGCGCTGCCGACCACCGCCGGGACCGGCGCCGAGACGACGCAATTCGCGGTGCTCTACGTCGGCGGCATCAAGCACTCGCTTGATCATCCCGGCCTCCGCCCGGAATTTGCGATCGTGGATCCGTCGCTGACGATGAGCGTCGGCCCCCGATCGACCGCCGCGTCCGGCCTGGACGCGCTCGCCCAGGGGATCGAATCGATCTGGAGCGGAGCCTCCACACCGCACTCGCGGCGCTACGCCGGGCGGGCCGTCCGGCTGGCGCTTGGGTGCCTCGAGCGAGCAGTGGCGGATGGCTCACGCGAGGCCCGCGAGGGGATGAGCATGGCCGCGCACCTGTCCGGGCGAGCGATCAACGAGACGAGGACCACCGCCTGCCATGCCGCGTCGTACCCGATGACGGTGCGGCACGGGATCCCGCACGGGCACGCGGTCGCGCTCACGCTGCCGGCGATGCTCGAGTTCAACGCCGGCGCGACCGCGGATGACGTGCTCGACGGCGGCGGCCTGGACTCCGTGCGGGCCAAGATCGCCCTCGTGCTCGACCTGCTCGGTGCCGCCGACGCGGCCGCGGGCCGCCAGCGGCTGCTCGACCTGATCCGCCGCCTGTCGCTGGAGACGACCCTCGCGGAGCTCGGTGTCGGTGGCGACGATCTCGACCCGATCGTCGCCGAGGGCTTCAACCCGGCGCGCGCCGGCAACAACCCGCGGCGCCTCACGCCGGACGTCCTTCGGGCGATGCTCGACGGGACGTGGTGATGGCGGGCGCCCGCGCCACGCTCGTTTCGCTGCGCTGGGAGCGCATCCAGGTCGTCGTCCGGTTGGCCCCGGCGTCCCCGGGTTCGCTTTCGCCGTCCGCGCTTCGCCTCCAGCGGTCCGACGACCCGGCAATCGGCATGCCCGCCACGCGGGCATGGTCCTCGGACGGCGACATCCTGGCTCGGTTCAACGTGATGCAGGGCCCAGCCGGCGTGCCGCTGGAGTCCGGTCGGTGGATCCTCGCGACCGACGTCGTCGGGCCGCCAGACGGGCTCGAGCTGGCCATGCCCGCGGCCACGCCAGAACAGCCCGCGGCGACGCCGGAACTGCCGGCAGCGAGCTTCGACACGGAACGGGGCAGGTACGAGGTGCGGCCATCGATCGCCGGCGGCGCGCTCCAGCTCGAGGTGCGCCTGGACCCCTCAGGTATCGGCGACGCAAAGGCCCGGGCCAGCCGCCCGCTCCCGATCCGAATCGCGCGCGCCGGGGCCGTAGCGGGCTTCGCGCTCCTGTGCCGGCTTGCGCGGCTCGCGTTCCGCCGCGATCCCCGTCGGGTCCTCTTCCTCGGCCACTACGGGACCGAGCTGTCCGGGGACATGCAGGCGGTCCTCGCGCGGATGACGGAACGCGGGATCGACCGCGAGCGGCCCGTCAGGACGGTGGCGCCCATGCGCACCCGCGGCATCGGTGCCTGGCTCCGGCTCCCGCGCGAGCTTGCGCGTGCCGGGACGGTCGTGATCGAGGAGGACGTCCTGTACATGATCTGGCCGATCGAGGCCAGAGTCATCCAACTGTGGCATGCGTCCGGTGCGATCAAGACCATCGGCTTCAGCCGGATCGGCAAGCCGTTCGCGCGAAGCCCGTGGGGCAGGAGCTACCGGTACTTCACGTACGCGATCGTAAGTGGCGAGCACGACGTGCCCTTGTTCGCTGAAGCGTTCGGGATGCCCGAGGTCCGGGTCCTGCCCCTCGGCCATCCTCGGATCGACCGCTTCTTCGACGCGACGTGGCGTGCGCGCGCTCGCAAGGCGACCCTGGAGGCCTTCCCGATGGCGCGCGGGAGGCGGGTCATCCTGTTCGCTCCGACATGGCGGCAATCAGGCGCCAGCCGGATCTACGACCTCTCCGTACTCGACTACGCCGGTCTGTACGAGCTGTGCGTCGAGATCGATGCCGTCTTCATCATCCGCCTGCATCCGACCGTGACCCACCCGGTCGACATCCCGGCCGAGTTCGGCGATCGGATCGTCAACGGCACCACGACGGTCATGGATGCGCCGGAGCTGCTGTGCGCGACGGACCTCCTGATCACCGACTACTCGTCCATCATCCTGGAGTTCTGCCTTCTCGGCGGGCCGATGCTGTTCTTCGCGCCGGACCTGGACGAGTACCGCGCTGACCGGGACGTGTACATGCCGTACGAGGAATTCGTGCCCGGCCGCATCGTCCAGACCTTCCATGCGCTGGTCGACGCCATCCGGCGGGAGGATTACCAGGTCGAAAAGGTCCAGCCCTTCGCGGCCAGCCAGTTCACCCATCAGGACGGCGGCGCGACGGACCGCGTCATCGAGCTGATCATTGCCGCCGACGATCGCTGACGGCCGCCGAGGGCGGTCGAGCGGCCGTGCGGTACCATTCGGCCCCGCCAACGCGCCCGGCTTGAGTGGCGCGCCCCACCACGAACAGGACACCCTCCTCGAATGACGCTCCGAGCCAGACCGGTCGCGCGGCGCCGCGGCCGCGCCGGGTGGGATGCCGGCGACCGCCGCAACAGCCTCATCAACCTCGGCTTTTTCCTCGCGATCGGCCTGTCCGTGCTCATCCTCGTCGGCTATGCCGCGTACAGCTGGTACGACGGCCATTTCGGCGCGGCGGCCACGGTCAACGGCCAGGTGATCACCAAGGACCAGCTGATCAGCCGCCTCAAGATCGAGGACTTCAACCTCGGCTACGTCGAACGGCGGATCCAGACCCTCCTCGCCCTGGGCCGCGTCTCGAGCGATGACGCGCAGCGCCAGCTGGACATTATCGGCCAGCGCCGCCAGCAGCTCGCAAGCCTTACCCTCGAGCGACTGGTCGACAACACCCTCCAGGCGAAGCTCGCCACGGACAACGGGATCAGCGTCTCGGACGCCGACATCGACCAGCAGATGACCGATCTCGCCACGACCTCGGAGCAGCGCCACGTCTGGATGATCGAGATCGAGCCGAACGCCGACGCGATCACCGGCGAGGTCACCGACGAGCAGCGCCGGATCGCCCTCGGGCGGGCCCAGCGTGCGCTCGCGCAGCTGAAGAACGGCGAGTCCTGGGAGGACGTCGCCCGCACCGTCTCCGATTCCGGGCTCGCACCGCAGTCCGGCGACCTCGGCTGGCTCGCCAGCGAGAGCGGCTACGACCAGGGGTTCATGGACGCCGTGTTCGCGGCGCCGCTCAACGAACAGACGGACATCGTCGAGGGCGAGGACGGCGTATTCCGCATCGGCCGGACGACCGAGACCGCGGCCGCCGAGGTCGACGGGACGTTCCAGGCAGGCATCGAGGAGGCGGGCATCCTGCTCGCCGACTATCGCGTCGCCGCCCGCGGCGACGTCGTGCGCAAGAAGCTGTCGGAGAAGATCCTCGCCGACCTGTCGGCCCCCGGGCTGCAGCGCCATGTGCTGGAGATCTACCTGCCGGAGCCGAACGCCGCCGCCTCCCCGCTCGAGGAGGGCGTGAAGGTCCGCCACATCGTCTTCGCGCCGAACGACGACACGACCAAGGCGAAGGACCTCCCGGACACGGATCCGGCGTGGGTCAAGGCGAAGGCCGAAGCCGACGCGGCGTACGCGGAGCTGAAGCTCCACCCGGAGAAGTTCGACGCGATGGCCAGGGAGCTGTCGGACGAGCGCACCGCGAAGCTGAGCGGCGGCAAGCAGCCCTGGTACTACGAGGGCAGCACCGTGGACGAGGCGTTCAAGACCGCGATCCTCGCGGACGGCCTGACGCCCGGCCAGCTCCTCGCGCCGGTCAAGAGCACCTTCGGCTGGCACGTGATCCAGTTCATGCGCCCCACCGGCACCGGCGACAAGGCCTGGCTCGAATCGCTCAAGGCGAAGGCCACCAGCGAGGCTGTCTTCCGCCAGCTGGCGATCGACAACAGCGAGGGCAAGGACGCCGAGGACGGCGGCGACATCGGCTGGGTGGCCAGGAGCGAGCTTGCGGACGCGCTCGACAAGGCGGTCTTCTCGTTCCCCGTCGGCTCGATGACGGACGTGACCGAGGTCGACAACGACGGCACGTACCTCATCTGGATCCTCGGCGAGGAGACAAAGGACCCGACCAAGGAGCAGCTCAAGATCTTCAAGGACAGCGGCTTCACCACCTGGTACACGAAGCAGAAGGAAGCCGCGACGATCGTGTACAACCTCGGGACCTCGTCGGGCACCGCCTGACCCGGACGATGCTCGACGCCCTCGTCGCCGAGGCGCGCGATCGCTGGGGCATGGACGTCTCGGCGGGGATCCAGATCGTCCCGGCGGAGGCCCTTACCTCCACGCCGATCGAGGCCTCGCGGCCGCTCCTGATCGTGCCGCTCGCCGACTTTGGCGCCTCCGTGGACCAGGCCGCGCGGCCGCTGCCGGGCCGCCACGGGCCGGAGGGCCGCGACCCGCTCCGGGTCCTGGCGCGGCTCTATCCGCCGGGCGCCGCGGTGGCGCGGCTCGGGACGTCCGCTGGAGCGTCCACGACCATCGTCGAGCTGACGGCCCCGGATCTCTCCGGGCCGCTGTACGTCCCCCCGATCGCTGCCGAGCTCGCATCCGCCGGCCCGTGGGCGATGCCCTACATCAGCGACCGCCTGCGCCAGCCCGATGGCTGCCCGTGGGATCGCGAGCAGACCCACGCCTCCCTGCGCAAGCACCTGCTCGAGGAGACGTACGAGGTCTACGACGCCCTTGACGGCGGCGCGACGCCAGCCCTCGCCGAGGAGCTTGGCGATCTCCTGCTCCAGGTGATCCTCCACGCGCAGCTCGCCGCGGAGGCAGGCGTCTTCGATCTCGCCGACGTCCAGGCGGCGATCGCACGCAAGATCGTGCGGCGCCACCCGCATGTCTTCGGCGACGCTGTGGCACGAACGGCCACGGACGTGAACCGGCAATGGGAGCGGATCAAGGCCGGAGAGCGCGAGGAGGCAGCCCGGGACGCGGCAGGCGGGGGAGACGGCGACGCGTTGCCCGCGGCCCCCAAGAGCGCGCTCGACGGGATCAGTCCGTCGATGCCCGCGCTGGCGGCGGGCCAGGAGATGCAGGAGCGCGCCGCCGCGCTGGGCTACGACTGGCCGGACATCGAGGGCGTGCTGGACAAGGTCGCGGAGGAGCTCGGCGAGCTGGCCCGCGCCACCACGGCCGCCGAGCGACAGGAGGAGTTCGGCGACCTGCTCCTCGTCGCGGTGAACGTCGGGCGGAAGCTCGGCATCGAGGCCGAAGCCGCCCTGCGCGCCTCCAACCACAAGTTCCGGTCGCGGTTCAGGCGAGTGGAGCGCATGGCACGCGAGCGTGGCGTGGCGCTCCGCGACCTCGATTTCGCGACCCTCGACCACCTGTGGGATGCTGCCAAGGCCGAGGAGCGTGCTGCAGCCGCAGCAAGTCCGGTGGCCGTCGGGAGTGAGGGCGAGCGATGAGCATCGGCAATCGGCCCCCGTCGGCCCGTGATGACGGCCGCCGCCCTGGGGACCTGCGCCCCGTCACGATGACGCTCGGCGTCCTGAAGTGGGCCGAGGGCTCATGCCGAATCCGCGCAGGCGACACGGAGGTCCTGTGCGCCGCGACGATCGGTGACCGCGTCCCGCCGCACCTCCGTGGCAAGGGCCAGGGCTGGGTGACCGCCGAATACTCGATGCTCCCGCGCGCCACCGCGGAGCGCTCCGACCGCGAATCGGTCAAGGGCAAGGTCGGCGGCCGGACGCACGAGATCCAGCGCCTCATCGGGCGCTCGCTGCGCGGCGTGGTGGACCTGCCGAAGCTCGGCGAGCGGACCGTGACCGTGGACTGCGACGTGCTCCAGGCGGACGGCGGCACGCGCTGCGCGTCGATCACCGGGGGCTACGTCGCGCTGGCGATGGCGCTCATGGGCGCCGGCCTGGAGCGGGCGCTGATCGGCAAGATCGCCGCCATCTCCGTTGGCGTCGTGAAAGGCGTCGCTCTGCTCGACCTCGACTACTCCGAGGATTCGCACGCGGAGGTCGACTTCAACGTCGTCGGCACGGACGCCGGCACGTACGTCGAGCTCCAGGGCACGGCCGAGGGCGTGCCGTTCGATCGGGCGCGGGTGGACGCGCTGCTCGACCTCGCGAACACCGGGCTCGCCAGGCTCTTCGAGCAGCAGGCGAGCGCGCTCGCGACGGTACGTCGCTGACCGCTTCGTCCTCAGGCGCCTCCGTGATGCCGCGCCTCGTCGTCGCCACGCGCTCTGCCCACAAGCTCCGCGAGCTGCGCGACATGCTCCGGCTCGGCGGTGTGGATCTCGTCTCGCTCGATGAGCTCGGGGTCGCGGGCGAGCCGACCGAGGACGGGCTCACGTTCGAGACGAACGCGAAGATCAAGGCGCGATTCGCCGCGCGCGCGACCGGATTGCCGGCCCTCGCCGACGACTCCGGCCTGGAGGTGGATGCCCTGGACGGCCGGCCCGGCGTCCGGACGCGCCGCTACGCGGGCCCCAACGCGACCGACGCTGAGAACAACGCCAAGCTCCTGCACGAGCTCTCCGGCGTGCCACCCGGGCTCCGAGGCGGGCGCTACGTGTGCGTCCTGGCGCTCGCCCTGCCGGATCCCGACTCGCCCGGTGGCCTGCGCCTGCTCAGCCGGCGAGGCACGACCCGCGGCCGGATCGCGCTCGAGCTGCGCGGTGACGGCGGGTTCGGCTACGACCCGCTGTTCGAGCCGGCCCGGGAGCGGCCCGGCGGTCGGACGTTCGGCCAGTACGCGCCCGCGGAGAAGGATGCGATCTCGCACCGCGGCCGCGCCGCGCGCCGGATGATCCCCTTGCTCCGCGAGGTCGGGTTCTAGGGTCGCCCCAGCTCGGCCAGCCAGACGTCCGTCCCGCTGCCCGCGAACCACTCGACGAGGAGCACCACTCGCTCCTCGCGCTGGAACGCGGTGAGGGTGTGGACGAACCCGTCCGGCAGTCCGGCCGTCGCGAGCGCTGGACCGGGCCACTCGCAGGTCCAGGTCCGTCCGCCATCGATGCTGTCCGCGAAGCCGACGCTCGCCTGCGAGTCCTGCGCGCCGGCGTATCCCGCGTAGGCCATGACGAGTCGATCCGGCTGCTCGAGGACGCGCGGCTGGTGGATGGCCCGATCGTCGAAGCCGCCGCACAGACCCGGGATCACGATCGGCGCGTCGGCCTTCGTCCACGAGATGCCGTCCGTCGATGTCGCCAGCCCGATCGAACCGCCGTCCCGGTGGGCCGTGTCCAAACCGGAATAGAACATCGTGTAGCCGTCGGCGGTGCGGATGACCGTGGGGAAGTCGAGGACCGCCGAGTCCCAGGCGCCGGCCGCGCCGCGCCGAAGCACAGGGTCCTCGCCCCTGGCCCACGGGCCGCTCGGCCCGGGCGCCGTTGCCCGCCAGATGTCCCAGCCCTCGCGCTCGGAGGCGAGGGTGCCGGTGTAGAACATGACCCAGCCATCCGCGTCGACGAGGACGCTGGTGGGCATGGCGCCGGGATTGCCGAGGCCCTCCGACAGGCCGGCCAGCGAGGGGTCCGGGACGTCCGTCCAGGTCACGGCGTCGGGCGACGTCAGGTGGTGGAGCTCCTGGATCCCGGGAGTCTCCGCGAAAGCAATGACCCACGCGTGGTACGTCCCATCGGCGGCGACGGTGACCGCGGCTGGGAGAACGGCGCCACGGTCGGGGAATGCGGTCCTCGGGATCACCGGGCCCTCGCCCACGAGGTGAAAGAGGCCCGTGAGCCCCGGCGTCGGTGCCTTCGACGGGGCTTCCGTGGGTGCGTGCGAGGGCGCGGCGGCGGACGCCGGCGCCGTGGTGGGAGCGCTCGCGGCGGGGGACTGGCACGCCGCGATCGAGGCGAGCAGGAACGCCGCCACGAGGCCGCGCCTGGGGGAAAGAGTGACGCCGGACGGTTCCATCAGCCTGCCAGCTCCCGCCCGGCGTCGGGCCTGAGACGCCGGTGCTCGACGGGCGGTTCCCACCGATCTCGGCTATCTCATGGAGACTCGTCAACCGCAGGATGTGACCGAAGTGGACCGCCCACCGCGTGCGCCTAACACGGCCCCGGTCGCGGGGCCCAGCGCAGCCTGGTAGCCCACATGCTTGGACCACTCAGGTACCACCACGTCCGGCGGGAGGCCGCCCGTTTGGTCATCGCGTGCGAGGGGCGGTCGAGACGGGCCGCGTGCTACTGTCGGCGTCAGACCGCTGGTCGAGCAGCCCGGTGCATCTGAAGGTTGATCGGTGGACATCCCGAAGGTAGTCACCGTCGAGGCTTCCGTCGCTCACGTCGCTCCCAGCAACGCCGTGATCGCTCGCCGTGATTGACTTCTCGGAACGCCGTGTCCAGCGCAGCATGGGCTTCGACCCCGCTCGCAGCGCAGTGCTGGTCGTCGACATGCTGAACGACTTCCTCGAGCCGAGCGGCGCAATGCCCCTGCCGGAAGGTGATCGCCTCTACGAGCCAATCCGGCGTCTCGTCGCCTCCGCTCGTGCACACGGGTCTGCGGTGATCTGGGTCTGCGACACGCACCCGCCCGGCGACCGCGAGTTCGACAAGCGCTCCGAGCATTGCCTGACCGGCACGTGGGGAGCGCAGATTGTGGAGGCGCTTCAACCGCGGGACGACGAATACCGGGTCCCCAAGCGGCGTTACTCCGGCTTCTACGAAACCGACCTTGACCTGCGCCTGCGGGAGCTCGGGGTCGCGCACGTGATCCTGACCGGCGTTGTCACCAACATCTGCGTGCGCTCCACCGCGCACGACGCCTTCTTCCGGGGCTACGACGTGATCGTCGTGGAGGATTGCGTCGCGGCGACCAGCGAGCGCGAGCAGGAATCCAGCCTGTACGACATCGACACGCACTTCGGCACGGTCTCGAGTCTCGAGGAGGTGTTGACGGCCTTCGAGCGGGCCGGCCCCCGGTGAACCGCCCCAAAGAGGTTCCGGACCCTCGCGGTACGCCGGAAGGGTTCATTCGACCGATCGCTCGGTCAAGATACGCGGGGCGGCGCTGCCCGCAACGTCGGGTGCGGCCCAGGAATGGAGGGATGGAAGTGAACGATCAGGGGATCTTGAACGGTCCAGGCGACCGCCGTCAGACGAGGCGCGCTGTTTTTCGGGGTGCCCGCCGCGGCGGCATGGCGAGCGCGCTTGCATTGCTCCTCGCCGCGTGCGCGACGGGCACGCCGAACAGTTCGACGGGCACGCCGACCAGTTCGACGGGCGCGCCGAATAGCTCGCCGTCCGGCTCCGCTGAACCGATCAGGATCGGGATCCTCGCCGACCTGACGGGGCCCTTCACGACATACGGCACCAGCTTGGCAAACAGCGCCCAGCTGGCGATCAAGGAGATCAACGCCAAGGGCGGTATTGCCGGCCGGCAGATTACGGCCATTGTCGAGGACACACAGACCGACGTGAGCGCCACGGTAGACAAGGCCAAGAAGCTGATCCAGAGCGACAAGGTGGACCTGGTGATGGGTCCGATCGGCTCAGATGCCAACGATGCCGCGTACAAGACCGTCGTCACGGACGCCGGGAAGCTGCTCTTCTACACCGAGACGTTTGAGGGTGGGAAGTGCAACGACCTGTACTTCTCGTTCGGTGCCGTGCCGGCACAGCAGATCCGGCCCCTGATCCCGGTGCTGCAACAGAAGTACGGACCCAAGGCGATGTTGTTTGGAGCCGACTACGTGTGGCCGCGCCGCAGCTTCGAGATCGCCAAGCCGATCATCGCAGCCGGCGGGGGCACAGTGGTCTCCGAACTCTATCTGCCGCTCATCGCAGATGACTTCAGCGAGCTCGTCAAGACGGTGCGCGAGAAGCAGCCCGACTACATCTTCTCGCTCTATCCCGCGGTATGGGGTGCCGCGCTCAAAGCGCTTGACGACGCCGGTCTCCTGGATACGGTCGGTGTCGGCACCATCTTCCTGGGTGACCCCGACTACGCCGGCATTGCCGCACTGGCCGAAGGTTCCTACACGGCGCTGCCGTTCTTCACGGCGGCGGACGCGGCCGGGGTCAAGCCCTTCCTGGATGCGTACTCGGCTAGCTTCGGCGCGGGCCAGATCCCGTCCGGGGGGGAAGGGGTTGGTGCGTACGACGCCGTGTATCTCTACAAGGCGGCAGTCGAGAAGGCGGGTTCGACCGACCCGAAGGCCGTGGCCGCGGCACTCCCCGGCCTGTCCTTCGAAGGCCCGACGGGTTCGGTGAAGATCACGCCATCCCACTACCTGCAGCAGACGATCAACCTGGTGCAGGCCCAGGGCGGGAAGTACGTCCTCGTCGACAGCTTCCCCAACATGGATCCCGAGGAAGCTTGCAGCCTGTAGGGGGCAACCAGGTGGATACGATTGGACCTTCTCGACCCGTCATGGGCGCGTGACAGGGTCGAGGAGGGGGCGCTGGCGGGTCCCGCTCCTGGGACCCGCCGGTTTCGCAGCTACGCACCGTAGCCGTCGTGGTGTTGAGGCGTTCCTGCTGCTGGCATTGATTGCCTTCCCATTCGTGAGCAGCGACACGTTCCTCATCGATCGGATGGGCCGGTACTTCCTGTTCGCAACGTTCGCTGTGTCCGTCGATCTCATCTGGGGTTACGGCGGCATGTTCAGCTTCGGGCACGCGGCGTTCTTTGGCGGCGGCGGCTACATCGTCGGCGTGTTGACCACGCACGATGCCGGGTTCCTGCCGCTGCCGCTCTGGGCGGCCCTCGTTGCCGCAGTGGCAGCGGCAGCCCTGTTCGCGCTCGCCCTGTCCTACTTCGTGTTCTCGGGTCGAGGCGCTTTGCGCGGCGTCGAGTTCGCGGTGGTGACCTTGGCGTTGGCGGTGGTGGCTGAGCGCTTCACGAAGGCGGGTGGATCCCTGACAGGTGGCCAGAACGGGATCCTGATGACCTCGAGCCTCGGCGTCCCGGGCGTCATCTCCCTCCAACAGGGCTACGGTTTCTACGCTCTCGCAGGCCTCCTCCTGCTCGCCACGTACGTCGGCGTACAACGGTTCCTGCGGTCCCGCTCCGGCCTCATCCTGCGCGGCATCCGAGAGAACGAGGACCGGATTGACCTCCTCGGCTATGACGTGCCCGCGATCAAGCGGCGCGCATTCGTCCTTTCCGCCGCAATCGCCGCTCTCGCAGGGGCCGTCTTCTACGTACACGAGGGCATCGTGTCGCCGACCTCCGTCGGCGTCGGCGCGTCGACGCTGGTGTTGCTGTGGGTCGTGCTCGGGGGCCGGGGCACCTTGCTTGGCCCGATCGTTGGAGCAATCCTGCTGCCCTACCTCACGGCCACGCTCTCGGGCTCCCTGCTCGACACCTGGTTGGTCGTCGTCGGGGTCATCCTGGTCGGGGTCATCCTCATCCTGCCGTCCGGCATCTTCGGGTTCCTCAACCGGGAGCGGGGGACGTGAGCGTCCTCACCATCCACGGCCTTACCAAGAGCTTCCGTGGCTTTGTCGCCGTCCACGACGTCTCGCTGGAGCTGAACGGCGGTGAGCTGCGCGGTCTGATCGGCGCGAACGGAGCCGGGAAGAGCACCCTCCTCCACCTCATCTACGGTCGCCTGAAGGCCGACCAAGGCGCCATCCGCTTCGGCAACACGGATGTGACGCACCTGCGTGCGCGCGAGCGTGCCCGACTGGGGATGGGACTGGTGTTCCAGGTAACCAGCATCTTCGACGACCTCACCATCGAGGAGAACCTGCTGCTTGGAGTGCTTCCCAAGGTGGCGGGAACGGAGCGGTCCGTCGATCGAGGTGAGGTGGAACGAGTGCTGGAGCTCGTCAAGCTCGCGGACGTTCGATCTCGACGAGCGCGCCATCTCAGTCACGGCCAAAAGCGGTGGCTGGAGATCGGAATGGTCCTGCTCACCAAGCCGAAGCTGCTTCTCCTCGACGAGCCGACCTCCGGAATGACCCGAGCCGAGAGTCGCAATACGGCCTCGCTGCTCCGTGAGCTGCAGGCCGCCGGCGCGGCCGAGGCGATGATCGTGGTCGAGCACAATATCGAGTTCATCCGTCTCGTGAGCGACCGCGTGACGGTGATGCACCGCGGTGCGGTGCTGGCCGACGGCACGATCGATGAAGTCCAGGCCAACCCAGAGGTGCAGGCTTCCTATCTCGGGAGACGCCATTGACCGCCGTGCTCGCTGTCAGCGGCCTGCACGCAGGGTACGGGCCGTCCATCGTGTTGCGGGACGTGTCCTTCGAGGTGTCGCCGGGCCAGGTGGCGTGCCTGATGGGCCGCAACGGCGCAGGCAAGACGACGCTGCTGAAGGCCCTCATGGGGGTCCTGTCGAAGACCGGAAGGGTCCAGCTCGACGGGCGAGACGTCACCCATTGGAAGGGCCATCGCATCAACAGCGCAGGCATGGTCTGGGTGCCGCAGGAAGATTCGGTGTTTCCCGGCCTGACCGTCAGAGAGCACCTCCTGATCGCCTTTGGCAGGCGCGGGGGCGATGCGGGGTTGGCGGCGGCCGGAGAGCTTTTCCCGATCCTGGGAGACCGGATGGACCAGGAGGCGCAGACCCTCTCCGGTGGCGAGCGGAAGATGCTTGGCATCGCTCAAGCGCTGATCGTCCACCCAAAGCTCGTGCTGATGGACGAGCCGACCGAAGGCGTAGCTCCGATCATCGTGGAACAGCTGCTGCCCGCGATTCGGATGCTGACCAAATTTGCAGCCGTGCTGCTGGTCGAGCAGAACATCGACATGGCTCTCGCTCTCGGCTCGCATGCGTACGTGCTCGAGCACGGCACCATCGTCGAGTCCGGGGACATCAGGCGCCTCCACGACGATGGCGTGCTTGAGCGCAGGCTGGCCCTGTGAGCCCGGTCGCCGCCCTTGGCTTCCTGCCGACCGATTCGTTCAACGTCGTCGTCCTCATCGGGGTCTTCGTTCTCATTTCCCTCGGGCTTCATTTCACCTTCGGGCTGCTCAACGTGGTGAATCTGGCGCACGGCGAGTTTCTGCTGATCGGTGCCTACACCGCCTTCCAGGTGCAGGAGGCAACGGGCAACGTTCTGCTGGGCATCCTCCTGGCGCCGGTAGTGGCCGCGACCGTCGGGATCCTGATGGAGCGCGGGATCCTTCGTTCCCTCTACGACCGGCCGCTAGATTCGCTGCTGGCAACGTTTGGGCTGGCGGTCATCATCCGCCAGGTCGTGCAGCTGATCTACTCCGCCAACCCCAGGACCGTGCAGGACGCCATCGGCGGCTCGATTGTGGTTGCCGGGTTCAACGTTCCCTGGTGGCGCCTGGTCGTGGTGATCGCCACCGTGGGACTCGTTGCAGTGGTCTCGGTGATCCTGGCGAGAACCAACTTTGGGCTTCACGCCCGGGCCACGGTGCGCAACCCCGCTCTAGCCGAGACGATGGGGATCAACGTCGGCGTGATGCGTGCGGCGCTGTTCGCCCTTGGATCGGCAATCGCAGGGCTCGCCGGCGCGCTCCTTGCCCCCATCAACACCCTCGACCCACAATTCGGCCTGCTGTTCCTGGTGAACTCGTTTCTGGTGGTCATCCTCGGCGGCCAGGGCTCCCTGCGCGGCCTGGTCATCGCAGGCGCCCTCCTCGGGGGAACGCTGTCAATCCTTCAGTTCGTCATCTCGACGGTGTATGCCCAGATCATCGTGCTCGTCATGGCGATCCTTGCCGTACGCCTTCGGCCCGTACTCGCCGCGAGGATCGCTGCGTATCGAGACCGACGTTCGCCCGCCCAGGGTTCGGGTCCCGCGTCCGGGACCCAGCATGGGCGACCGGTGTAGCCTTGGCTCGGTCGGCATCGCATCGGCCTCGCAAGGGGTCTCCCAGTCGACGCGTCGGGGCGTAGCGCAGCCTGGTAGCGCACATGCTTTGGGAGCATGAGGCCGTCGGTTCGAATCCGACCGCCCCGACCATCATCTCGCGTTCCATACCCTTCGAGCCCCATCGACGCTCGATGGTGAAACTGGCCCCGCAGCCTCGGCCACGGTCGCGTAGGCTTCCCGCCGTGAGACCGATCCGCGTCGGCATCCAGCTTCCCGAGGTCGAGCGCGAGGTCCGCTGGCCGGAGTACATCGCAATGGCCAGGGCCGCCGAAGACGTCGGCTTCGACACGATCTGGCTCGGCGACCACCTCCTGTACCGCTACGAGGACGGCTCCACCCGCGGGCCGTGGGAGGTGTGGACGTCGCTCGCGGCCATCGCCCAGGCGACGAGCCGGATCAAGCTCGGCCCGCTCGTCGCGGCGACCGCGTTCCATGCGCCGCCAATGCTGGCCAAAATGGCCGCGACAGTTGACGAGATCAGCGGCGGCCGGCTCATCCTTGGGCTCGGCGCCGGCTGGAACGACACGGAGTTCCGGGCGTTCGGCTTCCCCTTCGACCACCGGATCTCCCGCTTCGAGGAGGCGTTCACGATCATCCGTACGCTCCTGCGCGAGGGCCAGATTGACTTCGACGGCAAGTTCTTCCAGGCGCGGAACATGGAACTGCTGCCGCCACCGACGCGAGCCGGCGGCCCACCGCTGATGGTCGGCAGCATCGGCCCACGGATGCTGGAGATCACCCTCCCGTACGTCGAGCAATGGAACGTCTGGTACCGCCAGACGGGCAACACGCCCGAGGGCCTCGAGCCGATCCTCCACCAGGTCGATGCTGCGTGCCGCGCCGTCGGCCGAGACCCGGCCACACTGGAGAAGACCAGCGCCGTGTTCGTGGGAATGCCCGGGAGCAGCGGACGCCTGACGAAATACGACGCCAACGAGGTCGCGGCACCTGCTTTCGAGGGCTCATTGACCGCGATCGCGGACAAGCTGCGGGAGTATGCGGCCCTCGGCCTCGCGGAGGTCCAGCTCGTCGTCGACCCGATCACCATCGAGTCCGTCCAAGCCCTCGCGCCGATGCTCGCGGAGCTGGATCGCGGGTAGGCCGGGACGCCAGCCGGGGGCCGGTGTAGGATCGGCCGGAAGCGAGGTCTGGCATTGCGAGATTCGAATCCGGACGAGGTGGGGCGCCGGAATCGCCGCCCTGATGCGCTCTCTGCGCTGGACAAGCGCGTGATCGAGCACCTCCAGCAGGACGGTCGCCGGCCGTTCACCCAGATCGCCGCGGACCTGGGCGTCTCTGAAGCAGCGGTGCGTGCCCGCACCAACCGGCTCGTCGAGCGTGGCATCCTGCAGATCGTCGGCGTGGCCGACCCGGAAGCGCTCGGATTCCAGCAGGCCCTGATCGGGATTCGCTGTGAGCCGGGCAAGCTGCTCGAGGTGGCGGAGGCCCTCGCGAGCATGCCCGAGGTCGATTACGTCGTCGTGACGGCAGGCCGTTTCGACGTCCTGATCGAAACCGTCGCCGAGGACAACGAGGGATTCCTGCACTTCCTGGCGAACCGCCTGCAGCGGATCGATGGCGTGCGCGATACCGAGACGTTCTCGTACCTGCGACTCGTCAAGCAGACGTACCAGTTCGGGACACGCTGATGCCGACAACCTCGGAGATCGTGATCGCAGCCATTGCGATCCTCGCGGTGACGGCGATTGCCCTCCTCATCGCACCGACCTTCGTGTTCGTGCGGCGGCGGATGGCCGGCAACGATGCGCAGAAAGACCTGAAGACGGAGGGCACGCTGGACCCCAAGGCCATCGCCAGGGAGCTCGTCGTACGGACGGCGGGCACGACCGACGACACGGACGACGGTGCCGAGCCCCTCACGCCGATCGGCCAGGCCGTCGCCGATCCCACGCTCGAAGATCGGATCATCCGGATCGTCAGCTGGGCCTTCCTGATGGCCGTGGCCGTCTTCGCGGCCGCCAGCGGCCTGTGGGCCGGGTCCCTTGCCGCGATCGTGATCCTCGTCGCCGTGACCGGCGAGGTCCTGCTCATCCTCCAGGACGTCATCCCGCGGACACCGTTGCGCGGGCTGCGCGGACCCCTGCAGGGCGTGCTCGCCCTCGCCTTCGCCGGCGCCCTCGTCTACCTCACCGGCGGGTTCGAGAGCCCGTTCACGTTCACGTTCCCGCTCATCGTGGGCGCGGGGGCCCTGCTGGTCGCGCCGCGGATCGCCCTGATCCTCGCGATCCTCGCCACCGCGGCGTACCTCGCCGCCGGTCTTGCCGTCAGCCAGACGCCGCAAACCGGCCCGCTCGTCCAGATGCTGGTCAACCTGACGGGCCTGTACCTGCTCGCGTACATCGGCGCCTCGATCGGGCGGGAGCAGCGCCGGGCGCGGGACGCGGCCATCCGCATGTCGACGGTGGACGCCCTCACGGGGCTGTACAACCGGACCTACTTCTTCTCCGCCCTCG
>JANLSG010000065.1:0-27806 GCA_031362295.1 Chloroflexota bacterium | reverse complement strand
GCCCATCATCGAGCTGCCGCCCATCATCGCCATCATTCCGGACATCTGTGCCATGTGATCGGCGAGGTCGGGTGTGGATGGGCCGCGGACCACGACGGCGCCCGCGGCACCGACGAGGATGCCGACGGCGAGTGCTGCAGCGGCGATGCCGCCGACAAGTCGTGCTGTCATTGAATGAGCTCCTGGTGATGGAGGCGGAGGGCGCCTTCGGCCCGCTCGAACTCTTCCTGGCTGATCTCGCCGCGCGCAAAGCGGGCGCGGAGGATCGCGTTGGCGTCCTCGGTGGCCGACGGAGCGGACGGGGTTCGCACGATCAGCCAGACCATGAAGAACAGGGCGACGATCCAGACAACCATCCAGATCCAGCCCCAGGGTCCCATCATGTCGGTCTCCTGCGTGCGGTCCGGCGGACTTCGTCGGGCTCCTGCCAACCATGGCGCCCCACCGGTGCCGAAGCCATGGAAGCGGGCTCTGGGTCGCCTCAAGGTTTGGTCAACAGGTCGTTCCCAGTGGGTTCGGCCGCCGTGCCAGGTGGTACTGCCGATCGGCCCTTGCGGAGTGGTGAATCCTGCGTACTGTCGTCGGCGACGTGACTGCTCGAATCCTGCTCGTCGATGACGAGACGCCGATCCTCGACCTGGTCCGCGGCTACCTCGAGCGCGAGGGCTACGGCGTCTCGACCGCGATGGACGGCCCGGCTGGCCTGGAGCTCGCTCGCTCGGAACTGCCCGACCTGATCGTGCTCGATGTGATGCTGCCGGGCCTGGATGGCTTCGAGGTCCTGCGCCAGATCCGGGCGTTCTCGGACGCCTATGTCCTGATGCTTACCGCCCGAGCGGACGAGGTCGATCGGATCGTCGGGCTGTCCGTCGGCGCAGATGACTACCTGGTCAAGCCCTTCAGTCCAAGGGAGCTCGTCGCGCGGGTCAAGGCGCTGCTGCGCCGCCCCAGGTCATCCGAGCGAGACCTCCCGACCAAGGTTGGCACATTGGTCGTGGACCCGGCTCGCCGAACGGTCACCGTCCGGGCTGTACCGGTCCTCCTCACGGCCACGGAATTCGACATCCTGGCGATGCTCGCTCGAGACCCGGGCGTCGTGCTCTCGAGAGCGCAGCTGCTCCATACCGTCTGGGGTCCCGCATTCGCCGACGACGACCACCTCGTGGACGTCCACATCGCGAACGTGCGAAGGAAGCTCGGCGAGGGGTTCATCGAGACCGTGCGCGGAGTGGGCTACAAGCTCGTCGACCACTGATGCGCCAGCCACGGTCGCTCCGCTCCCGGCTTCTGCTGGCCAACCTCGTGGTCGTGGGCGTAGCGCTCGGGACGGCCCTGATCGCCGTGAACCTCGTTGGTCCCGGCTACTTCGCGGAGGCGATGGGCCACCGCCCCGGCGACGCGGCGGGCGAGCAGATGGACGCCGCCACGCTTGCGGCGTACGGCGAGGCGATCCGGACGGCACTCCTGGCCGCCCTCGTCGTCGCCGTCGTCGCGGCCGTCGTCGTTGCAGTCGCCATCTCCACGCGCATCGCGGGCCCAGTCACGCGGCTCGCGTCGGCCGCGCATCGCGTCGCCGCCGGGCACTACGCCGAGCGCGTGCCGGTCGCCGGCGAGGGCGAGATCGGCGACCTCGCCGTGTCCTTCAACGGGATGGCGGCCTCGCTCGAGGCGACCGAACGTCGGCGTCTCCGGCTCGTCGGGGACATCGCCCACGAGCTGCGCACCCCGCTCACCACGCTGGACGGCTACCTCGAGGGGCTCCAGGACGGCGTCACCGCGGCGGCGCCCGCCACATGGGATCTCCTCCGGCGCGAAACGGCGCGCCTCACCAGGCTCGTGGGCGACCTGCAGGATCTGTGGCGCGCCGAAGCGCGGGACCTGCCCCTTCGCCTGGCGCCGGTCAACCTCGCCGAAATCGCCCAGGACGCGGTGGATCGCGCGGGGCCGTCCGCAGCCGCACGCAACATCGAGCTGGCGCTCGAGCGGGCGGGCGACGTGCCGAACGCGCTGGCGGATCGCGACCGGGTCGCCCAGATCGTGGACAACTACCTGTCGAACGCGCTTCGCTATGCACCGGAAGGCTCGCAAGTCGTCGTCGGCACCACCCACGCCGGGCAATTCGTGCGGCTATCGGTACGGGACGCTGGAGCGGGCCTTACCGACGAGCAGCGAACACAGGTGTTCGAGCGGTTCTACCGCATCGATCCGTCCCGCTCGCGGGCGCTCGGCGGGGCAGGGATCGGCCTGGCCATCGTCCGGGCGCTGGCGGAGGCGATGGATGGCCGCGTACGGGCCGAATCCGAAGGGCCTGGCCGGGGCTCCACCTTCATCGTCGAACTGCCCGCCGCGTAAGTGAAGCGGGGCCCGAGATGGGCCCCGCTTCGAAGCGTCGATTGGAGGGCCGGCCGGTGGCCCGCCCGTTGCCGAGAGCTACTCGGCCGGGATTTGCGCGTGGATGGCGTCGAGGTCGACACCCTGCGCACGCCGCACGAGCCGCGCGACGATGTACAGGACGGCGGCCGCGCCGTACAGCGCACCGAGGAACAGGATCGAGTTGACGTTGCCGACGCCGATGCCATACAGGGCATTGGTCAGCCACAGGTAGATGACCCAGCCGAGGAAGAGCGTGGAGATCGCTCCGGCCACACTGATCAGCGGCAGCCCGAGGATCTTGTACCGCGCCACCGGTGACGCCTCGTAGATGTCCTTCTTCCAGAACGGCAGGATCGTCGCGGCGATCGAGCTGCCGAAGAAGGTGACGGCGATCACCAGCGTTGCATCAAGGGTGAGCGGATAGAAGTTCGCGTCGTAGGCGTAGAACCAGCTGAGCACGACTGACGGGACCATGATCAGCGCGAGTGCGGCCCACGGCACGCCCCGGCCCTCGGAGACGCGGCCGGCCCACTCGGGCAGGACGCGGTCGAACGCGGCCGCGAAGATCATCCGGGTGGAGGACAGGAACAGCGTGCCGGTCCAGCCCAGCCACCAGGCGCCGAACGCCAGCAGGATGATCGCCTGCACGATGTGACTGTCGATCAGGTACGACGCGAGCAGCGGCGGGTAGCCCCAGATGGGCACCACCGGCGCTGCATCCGTGTACAGGTAAGCCCAGTTCACGTAGGTCACGTTGGAGGCGTTGAAGAACGTCCAGCCGAACGTCTTGGCGGCGAGGAAGACGAACACGATCGCGAGCGCGACCGTGACCCAGATGCCGCCGAGCATCCCGTTGAGCACCTTCCGGAAGTCACCGGCGCCACGGACCTCGCCGTACAGCGTCGAGCCCCAGTTGGGATACAGCAGGAAGAACAGCATGAACGGGACCAGGAGCAGCGTGCCCTCGCCGAATCCACCCGGGTTGAGCTCCGAACCGGTGTACGCGGACGCCGGGTCGGAAGCCGCCTGAGCGATCGTCGCGTCGTACGCGCCCGAGACGCCGAAGAGGCTCAGGGCCTCGCGGTCGTACGCGAGCTTGAAGGCCTCCTGGCTGGAGAGCAGCATCAGGACGAACATCAGGGCCAGGGCGGCCAAACCCACGTACAGGCTCCAGCGCTGGATCCGGGCGTACCCGGCCATGCCCAGCGCGACGAGGCCTGACGTGACGACGATCGTGAAGATCGATACCGCGAACGTGCCGTCCGCGGTGCCGAAGAAGTCGACGCCGGCCTTCCAGCCGAGGACGGCCGCCAGCGGCTGCACGATCTCGATCTTGAAGATGAAGCCGTAGATCGGCGCCCACAGGGCGAGGATGAACCACCAGCCGGTCGCGGAGAGCACGAAGCCCAGGCCGCCGCGCTTCATCCCCAGGAACGCGCCGACGAGGCCGCCGAGCACGCCGCCGCCGTAGGTCGGCACGTCGCCGAGCGCCATGGCGGTCCCGACGAGGAACACCGCGATAAACCCGAAGGCGGCGCCAAGCACCGCACCCGGAATGCCATCGAGGATTCGCGTCTGCCAGACGTAGTCACCGCCAGCTCTCGGCATCACGGCGATCAGGCCCGCATAGGCAACGGCCATCGCGGTCATGCCGAGCGCGGTAATGACGATGGACGCGATCGCTCCGCCTTCGGGCACGTAGGCGAAGATCGCGAGGCTGTAGAACATCCCCAGGCAGACCAGGTTCACCGACATGAACGAGTAGGCGAACGCGTCGAACCCGGACCAGCCCTTCACGAGGCCTGTGGCGTTCCGCAGGAACAGTGAGGGTGCCGCTTTCGATTCCGAAGCCATGACTCCTCCCCTTCCTCCAAGCGCGATGGGCGTTCGAACTGGCGCTACACAACCTCCCGGGTGGTTTGGGCTAGGCCGGCAATCAGCCGTTGATCAGCAGGTAGCGTTTCACTTCGGCCTTCTTGTGGTCAAGGTCCACGATCGCAGCCTGGAGCACGCCGTCCTCGTAGGTGCTCCCGGGGTTGACCGCGAGCGTTCGGCCGAGCTTGACCGCGCCACGCCCCTCGTGAATATGGCCGTGGAGCGAGAGGACCGGTGCGTATTCGACGATGGCGTCGCGGATCGCGCGTGACCCGACCGGGATCAGGGCCTGCCCGCCGGAGACGTAGCGCATGTCGGCGTCGATCTTGGGGGCGTTGTCGAGGTTGGAGCCATACGGCGGCGCATGGAAGTTGAAGATGGCGCGGGACCGGTCCGGGACGCTCGCCACGAGCCCGTCGATGCGCTCGCGGAGCTGGTCCTCGGGCAGCTCGCGGAAGGTGTTCCACGGCGTGGGGTTCGCCCAGCCGGTGGAGACGAGCGAGAACCCGTCGAGGTCGATCAGGTTGCTCTCGCCGAGGTCCACCAGCTTCGCGGCGGCGATGATCGGGTCGATCTCGAAGATGTCGTCGTTTGCCGGCGAAACGATGCAGCGAATGCCCTTGCCCGCGAGGCGCTCGTCGGCGAGGGCCATCCAGCGCCCCACCTGAGCGAGCATCTCCGCCTTGAACCGGGCGTCCACGAGGGTGGCGTCGGCCTGCCACGCGACCATCTCGTCCGGCGAGAGGCGGATGGGGTAGTAGCCGCGATCGGAGATGCGCTTCTCCATCGCCGCCACCTCGGCCTCCCCGGATAGCACGTGCTCCTGCTCCTGGAGGGTGACCTTCCACGAGGCCCCCTCGCCGGTGATCGGGACCATGGCCTTGCCGGTCATGTCGCCGCCCATCACGAGCACGTCCGCCTTGTGGAACGCACCGGCGTTCAGGAACTTCCGCCAGCACACCTCGGAACCGTGGATGTCGGTGGCAAAGAAGATGCGCATCAGTTGTGGCCCACCTCTTCTGGTTCCACGTACCACTGCTGACGCTCGCCGACCTTGGAGCGGAGCTTCCAGCGGGTGGACTTCGGCGCCGCCTCGATCGCCTCCCGCAGCGCCGCGACCTGAGTGCGGATCTCGTACCGGACCGGCCGCGCGCCGACGTCGAGATCGGCCATCGTGAACTCCGAGTCCAGGTACTCCTGGAGGACCTTGAGGTTGCCGGTCACGGTGCGCCACCAGCCCCAGTCGTTCGACGTGTGGGCGAAGATGCGTGGCAGGCTGATCGCGCCCTCGCCGTGCGTTGATTCCTGGGCGCCGTCGTCCTGGGCGAACGGGTGCTCCGCCAACAGGACCAGCGCGTCGAGGACGTCCTTGCGGTTGATCTTGACGATCTGCAGCTTGGACAGGAGGAGGTCGGCGACGGGAAGCGTGGGCCGCGAGGCCGCGAGCCGGTCCGCGAACTCGATGCGGTGGCACATCTCCAGCTTGTCCACGAGCACGTCCACCGGGCGGCGGCGGGCCTCGTCCACGAAGTAGCCCTGGTGCTGGCCGAAGAGCGCGTTGTGGCGCTTGTCCGGCGTGTAGCCCTCGCGCTCGAGGAGCGCGAAGACCGCCTTGCGGTCCTTCGAGCGCGTCGCGAAGTCGAGATCGACCTCCACCCGGCGCGTGCGATGCGTCCACTCGGGGGCGTGGGCGCGAACCGCCATGCCGCCCATCAGCCGGAGCAGCACGCCCTCGGCGTCGGCGGCCGCGACGATCCGGAGCGCCTCCGCAAGGGGATCTTCGAGCGTGCGCGAGCCGGGCTCCATGGCGGGCGGAGTATAGGCGGGCCCGGCGTGCGAAAAACGCTTGCATCCCGTTAACGGCGCGGCGAAGATGGCACCCGACGATGCGCTCTGGGACCAGAGGCACGGGATCATGAGGGTCGCCTCAGGATCCGCCTCATTCCGCCGCCAACCTTTCCGGCGGACGGCCCGCGCCCATCGTCCAGAGTGGACGCGCGCGATCCAGCGCGCGCCAGAACGTGGAGGAGCACTTGACGACCACCCGAACCATGCCCCGGCTCGCGCTGCTCGGGGCAGCGCTCGTTCTCGTCGCCGCAGCCTGCAACCAGACGGGCACTGCGAGCAACGCGCCTGTTGGCACAGGGGCTGCCGGTGGCTGGACGCCGGATCCCACCCGCCTCGCCGCCGCCAAGACCGAAGGCGCGCTCACATTGATCGCCGTCCCTCGGGACTGGTGCAACTACGGGGCGCTTATCGACGCGTACACGGCCAAGACCGGTATCCCGATCAAGGTCATTACCCCGAACGCCGGGTCGGGCGCCGAGATCGAGGCCATCAAGACCAGCACCGGAGCTGAGACCACCCCGGACGTGGTCGACGTCGGTATCTCGTTCGGGCCGGCCAACAAGGACCTGTTTCTGCCCTACAAGGTCCCGACGTGGGACACCATCGATGCCGCTGACAAGGATCCCGACGGCGCCTGGGCGGTCGACTACTACGGCGTCCTGTCGTTCGAGGTCAACAAGGCCTTCGTGAAGGATGTTCCGAAGGACTGGAACGACCTCCTCAAGCCCGGGATGAAGGTTGCCCTCGCCGGTGACCCGACCTTGTCCAGCCAAGCCATCCAGTCGGTTTACGCTGCTGCCCTGTCGCAGACGGGCGGCTCGCTCGACAATGTGCAGCCCGGGCTCGACTTCTTCAAGAAGCTCAACGACGCCGGCAACTTCGTGCCGACGATCGCCAAGCTCGGTTCGGTCGTCAAGGGCGACACGCCCATCGTGATCACCTGGTCGTACCTCGCGCTCGCTGACCGCGATAAGGCCAAGGCAGATGGCTCGGCGGACATCGAGGTCGTCATCCCGGCGACCGGCCGCTTCGCGGGCAAGTACGTTCAAGCGATCGCCAAGGTCGCCCCGCATCCGAACGCTGCGAAGCTCTGGGAAGACCTGCTCTTCTCGGATGAGGGCCAGATCAAGTGGCTGACCCCTCCCGGCTACTGCCTCACCGCACGGTTCGTCGACCTCAAGACTCGGAACGCAATTCCTGCCGACGTCCTGAGCAAGCTTCCGGACGTGGCTGGTGCGGTCTTCCCGTCAGGCGCCCAGGGCGATGCAGCGAAGGCGCTCATCGTCGGGAGCTGGAAGAGCGTCACGGGCGTCGGCCCGCTCGCCACTCTCGCTCCGTAGCCACCATCCCGTCCATGACGTTCTCATCGCCGCGTTGACAGTCGACACGGCGTCAGGATCAGCCCGGGCCGCGCCACCGGCGCGGCCCGGGCGATTTCGTGGGCTGGCGCTCCTGGGCGTCGTGCCATTCTTCGTGTTCTCCGCGCTGTTTCTCGTCCTGCCCGTGAGCTACCTCGTCGTGGGCAGCTTCCAGGACTCGGTCACGCACCAGCCAACGCTTCAGAACTACATCGATCTCACCGACCCGAACATCGTGCTCGCGTACTCGACGAGCATCGAGATCAGCTTGGTCACGGCGATCGGAGGCGGGATCTTCGGGTTTCTCCTGGCGTACGCGGTGATCCTGGGCGGACTGCCCAGGTTCCTGCGGTCCCTGTTGATGACGTTTTCCGGGGTCGCATCCAACTTCGCGAGCATCCCGCTGGCGCTCGCGTTCACGTTCACTTTGGGTCTTCAGGGCCTGGTCACGAAGCTGCTGCTCGACGGCCTTGGCATCGACCTGTACAGCAAGCAGATCGGGTTCAGCATCTATCAGAAACTGGGACTCGAGCTGGTCTACCTCTACTTCCAGTTCCCGCTGATGATCTTGATCGTCGCGCCGGCCATCGACGGGCTCAAGCTCGAATGGCGGGAAGCGTCCGAGAACCTCGGTGCGAGCTCGCGCCAGTACTGGCAGCACATTGCCTTGCCGATTCTGCTGCCAACCTTGATGGGCACGACGATTCTGCTGTTCGGCAATTCTTTCGGCGCCCAGGCGACGGCCTACCAGCTGACGGCCGGACTCGTGCCGCTCGTCACGAACCTGATCACGGCTCAGATCAGCGGTGACGTCTTCCATAACGTCAATCTTGGGTACGCCCTGGCGATGGGCATGGTGGTGATCATGGGTATCTCGATCACCGGCTACTCGCTCCTGCAACGACGCTCCGAACGGTGGCTGCGATGAAGGTGAGCCGAGTCCTTTCGTGGGTGGTCTTCATCATCGGCGTCCTGTACTTCCTCGTACCGCTGTACGCGACGCTGGAGTTCTCACTTCGGACGAGGGTCCCCTTCGCTGCCTACACGAACGTGCTCTTCAAGGACCCCCAGTTCGCCGGAAGCCTCCTCTACTCGGCGATCATCGGGATCATCACGATTCTCGTGAGCCTCCTCATCATCGTCCCAACGGCATATTGGGTCCGCCTCAAGTTGCCGCGGCTTCGACCCGTCGTCGAGTTCGTGACCTTGCTGCCCTTCGTGATCCCGCCGCTGATCCTCGTGTTCGGGCTGCTTCGCGCGTACGCAGTCGGACCCCTCGCGCTGACCGGCAGCGACCTGGGCCTGAACATCCTGGTCGTCGCGGCCTACGTCGTGCTGTCCTTCCCGTATATGTACCGGGCGGTGGACAGTGGCCTCCAGGCGATCAACGTGAGAAGCCTGACGGAAGCGGCCCAGAGCATGGGCGCCGGTTGGACCCGGATCCTGATCACGGTGATCTTTCCGAATATCCGCGTCGCGCTGCTGAGTGGCGCCTTCCTCACCTTCGCGATCGTGATCGGCGAGTACACGATTGCGAGCTTCCTCGTCCGTCCGGCGTTTGGTCCGTACCTCGCATTGCTCGGCCATGACAAGGCATTCGAGCCGGCGGCCGTCTCCATCATCAGCTTCGGTCTCACCTGGATGGCAATGGGCATGATCGCCGTGCTCGGCCGTGGGTCTCGCCAGCGCATCCAGGTAGCAGGGGCCCGCTAGGAGCATGAGAGCGGCATGAGCTTTCTCGAGCTGACGGACGTCCAGAAGCGATTCGGCGAGACCATCGCCGTTGAGGGCTTCAACCTTGCCGCTGAGAAGGGCGAGTTCGTTTCCTTCCTGGGACCGTCGGGCTGCGGCAAGACGACGACGTTGCGGATGATCGCGGGCTTCGAGCAGCCAACAGCCGGCACCATCCGGATCAACGGGGAAGACGTCACCTACCGCTCGCCGAACAAGCGGAACGTGGGCATGGTGTTCCAGTCCTACGCGCTGTTCCCGAACATGACGGTCGCCGACAACATCGGCTTCGGGCTGAAGGTGCGGAAGCGGCCCAAGGATCAGATCCGGAAGCGGGTCGACGAGCTCCTCGACATCGTCAACCTCCCGGAAAAGGGCAGTCGCTTCCCATACCAGCTGTCGGGCGGCCAGCAGCAGCGTGTCGCGCTCGCCCGCGCCCTCGCCTTCGAGCCCGAGATCCTGCTCCTGGACGAGCCGCTCTCGGCGCTCGACGCAAAGATCCGCGTCGCGCTCCGCCACGAGATCCGCTCGATCCAGCGCCAGCTCGGGATCACCACGGTCTACGTGACCCACGACCAGGAGGAGGCGCTCTCGCTCTCCGACAGGGTCGTCGTCATGAGCGAGGGGCGGATGGAGCAGGTCGGCACGCCGTTCGAGATCTACAACTTCCCCACGACGGCGTTCGTCGCCTCGTTCGTGGGCACGCTCAACGTGCTGCCCGGCCTCGTGACCGACGCGGGCAAGGGCGAGCTGACGATCGCCGGCCAGCCGGTCCGCCTCGAGAAGGCGTTCGAGGGCAACCTCGGTCGCGAGGTGAGCGTGGCGCTGCGACCGGAGATGGTCTCCCTCGGCAGCGAGGGCGGGCAGAACCGCCTCACCGGCAAGGTCATCGACGTGAGCTTCCTGGGTTCGATCGTTCGGATCCGGATCGGCCTCGCGAGCGGCGGCTCCGAACCCGGCCCCACCGTCATCCTCGACGAGTTCAACGAGCCCACGCTCACGCTGCCGCAACTCGGCGAGACGGCGACGATCAGCTTCCCCCAGGTGGGCCCGCTGGTCCTCGAGGCGAAGGCGGCGGTGCAGTCCGTCGAGGAGCTCATCGCCGAGGCGTGAGTCGGGGCGAGCCTGGTGCCGAGATGAACTCCGTGATCGACCCGCTCGACGGGATCGATCTCCTGATTTTCGACAAGGACGGGACCCTCATCGAGTTTCACTTGATGTGGGGCGCGTGGGTGGACGCGCTCGCGGTGCGGCTCGAGGCAGCCGCGAAGCTGTCGCTGCGCGAGGGCCTGTATCCCCTGCTCGGTGTCGACCGTGCGACTGGTCTCGTCCATGCCCACGGGCTGCTCGCGGCGACCCCGATGTCGCGAATCAGGGAGGTCGTCGAAGGCTTCGTCGAGGAAGCCGGCGCGACCGCCGAGGTTGCGGCCGCCGCCGTCCAGGCCGCGTGGCACGCGCCGGATCCAGTCGCCCTCGCGCAGCCCGTGACCGACCTGAAGGTGCTGCTCGGCCAGTTGCGCGGCCGCGTCGGGACATTCGCGGTGGCGACGAGCGACGACCGCCGGCCGACGGAGCGGACGCTCGAGGCGCTCGGCGTGAGCACCGAGTTCGCGGCCATCACGTGCGCCGACGACGGGATCCGCACCAAGCCGTCCCCCGATCCGGTCCTGCACCTGTGCGCGTTGCTCGGGATCCAGCCGGCGCGCACCGCCGTCGTCGGCGATTCGCCCGCCGACCTGCTGATGGGTGCCGCAGCCGGCGTTGCTCGAACGATCGGCGTGCTCACCGGCGTCGGCGATCGAGCGAACCTGGAGCCGCTCGCAGACGTCGTGCTGGGCTCCATCGCGGAGCTCGCCCCCGCCTGAGCGCGACAGGACCCACCCCGTACTCCATTCCTATCGTTCCGAACCGGACCGCACCGTACGGTTCCACCCACGCGGGGTAACAGCCCGCACCGCACGACATCGGCACCGGCATTTCCGGGGCCAAAGGGAGCTTCGCCAAGCCCCATGGCACTCGCTGCGCGGCCCGGTCCGGCCGCCGAGCTGATCACGCTGTCCGAAGCCGCCCGCATGGCCGGCGTCCATCGCGACACGGTTCGAGCGTGGTGCGCACGTGGCGATCTGCCATCCCTCCGGCAGGGTGCCCGCCGCGAGGTGCGCCTCCGACGCGGCGACCTCCAGCAGCTGCTGGACGGCCGGACCCGGCGCGTGGCGGCGAACGGCGCGAACGGCGTCCACCACGCCCACGGATCGAACGGCAGCAATGGCACCAATGGCGCGGCCAAGTTGCGCACCGTCGGTCCTACCGGCACCGATGCGCTGCGCCGTCTCGCATCGGAGCTGTCCGGCGCCGACGCGCTCCAGCCGGTCCTCGAAGAAGTGCTCGACAACTCGGAGCGGCTCTTCCACGCCGATCGGTCCGGCCTGTGGCTCTGGCATGCCACCAGGCAGCATCCGATGGAGCTGGTCGCCAGCCGTGAGTTCCCGGAGGCCATCGAGCGTCGCGTCCGGGTCGCGACGGGCGATTCCAGGCTCGCCGGGTTCGAGGCCCTGCGTACCGAGAGCGTCATCGTATTCCGCGACGCCGCCGATCCCGACCTCACGCCGGAGATGCGCGAGCTGTATGCCGCGAGCGGCATCGCGTCGCTGTGCTTCGTCCCGGCGATCTTCCGCGGCGCGCCGGTTGCACTCCTCGTGCTGTACCACAACGAACCGTACGACTGGACCCCAGAGGAGACGGCGCTCGCCGGCAGCTTCGGCGACACCATCGCCACGGCCATCGGCAACGCCCGGCTCATGGCGTCGGTCGAGGACCTCGCGGCGCGACTCCGGGCGATCCAGGACCTGTCGGCGCGGCTGAGCAGCGTCCAGGACGTCCGCGGCATCGGCGACACGATCGTGGCCGAGGCGCGCGCGCTCATCGCCTACGACACCCTGCGCGTCTATCGCGTTGACCACGAATCCGGCTGGTGCGAGCCGATTGCCTTCGAGGGTGTCTTCCTCGGCCGAACCGATCCCGACCCAGAGACGCTCCGGGTGCGCATCGGCGAGGGACTGACCGGCTGGGTGGCCAAGCACGGCGAGACGCTCCTGCTCGGCGATGCCCACACGGACGTCCGCAGCCTGATCGTGGGCGACACGAACGGGCCGGAGTCCATGCTGCTGGTCCCGATGATGTTCGAGGACCACGTCCACGGCATCATCGTCGCGTCTCGGCTCGGCAACGACCGGTTCGGGGCGAACGACGAGACGACGCTGAGCATCTTCGCCGGCACCGCGGCGCAGGCCCTGGTCAACGCCGAACGACTGGAGCAGCTCCGCCTCCAGCAGGTGGAGCTGGAGCACCAGCTCGTCAGCCACCGTCGACTGATGGCGGTCAACGAGCAGCTCCTGTCAACGCTCGATCCGACGGGCGTCCTCGAGCTGATCGCGGACTCGCTCAAGACGGTGGTGACGTACGACTCGCTGACGATCTACCGCATCGACAGGGAGCACGGCGTGCGGCGGCCGGTCATCGCCCGTGATCGCTTCGCCGAGCTGATCCTCGGCTACGACGCGCCGCTGGGGACCGGGCTCACCGGCTGGGCGGTCGACAACCGCGAGCCCGTCCTGGCGAACGACGCCCATATCGACCCACGCTCCATCCAGATCCCCGGCACACCCTTCGAGGCCGAGTCAATGGTCATCGTGCCGCTGATGGGCGATGGTGAGGTCCTGGGCACGCTGAACATCGGGCGAATGGGCGGCCCCGAGGCGCACTACAGCCAGAACGAGTTCGAGCTGACGAAGCTGTTCGCGGCGCAGGCCGCGATCGCGCTCCGGAACGCGGACGCCCACGACGAGGTGAAGGTCCAGGCCGAGCGCGACGCGCTGACCGGGCTGCGCAACCACGGCGCATTCCAGCGCGAGCTGCAGGCGCTCCTGAGCAGCACCCCGGCGCGGCCCGTATCCGTGTTGATGATGGATCTCGACCGGTTCAAGGGCTACAACGACCGCAACGGCCACCCTTCCGGCGACGACCTGCTGGTCGCCGTGAGCCGCGCCATCGAGTCGTGCATCCGGCAGAGCGACCGTGCCTACCGGTACGGCGGCGACGAGTTCGCGGTGATCCTGCCCGAGGTCGGGCGCCAGGCGGCTGAGGAGGTCGCGCGCCGGATCCGTTCGTCCATCGAGGCGATCCCGGACGACAGTGGCGGCCCGCACGTCACGATCAGCGTCGGCATCGCCGGTCACCCCGAGGACGCGAGCGACAAGGACAGCCTGATCGAGACCGCGGACCAGGCGCTGTTCCTCGCCAAGGGCGCGCCGTTCCGCAACTCGCGCGACCAGTTCGTGGCTGCGTTGGACGAGACTGCGATGGGCCTGCTCGACGGCCTGGGCGCGGAGGAGCTCCTGGACTCCATTCTGAATCGCGCAGCGCGCCTGCTCGGCGTTCGCACCGGCTTCGTCTATCTCGGGGAGCCAGGCGACGACCACATCACCATTCGCGCCGGCATCGGCGAGATGGCGGATGCCTACCTTGGCTTCCGGCTGCCGATCGACCAGGGCATCGCCGGACAGGTGTTCCGAACCGGGCGACCGTTCGTGATCGACGACTACGACGGGTTCGAGGGTCACGCAACGCAGTTCGCCGGCAAAGTCGGCGCGGGCGTCGGCGTTCCACTGACGGTCGGCGGGCGAGTGGTCGGCGTGCTCGGTCTCGCCTCCGGGACCACCGAGCGTGTGTTCCGCCAGCCGGAGGTCGACGCGCTGACCAAGTTCGCGCAGCTCGCCTCGATCGCCCTCGAGAACGCGCGGCTCCAGGAGCAGGCGCTCTCGCCGCGCGACCCGGTCACGGGCCTGCCGACGCGCGAGACGCTCATCCAGCGGGTCGTCGACGCGCTGTCGATGCCGCCCGCGGGCAGTCCGCGCGATCCGGTGGCGGTCCTCCTGCTCGACGTGGACCGGTTCGAGATCGTCAACGAGAGCCTCGGGCACGCGGCGGGCGACCGCGTGCTGCGCGAGGTCGGCCAGCGACTCTCCACCGTCCTCGGGCCAGGGGATACGGTGGCGAGATTCGGTGGCGACACGTTCGCGATGCTCCTCCCCGACAGCGACGCGGATGCGGCGCTTGCGTTCGCGGAACGCGTCCAGCTCGAGCTCAAGCCGCCGTTCGACCTCGACGGGCGGACGTGGTTCATCAGCGCGAGCATGGGCATCGCGGTTGGCGCCCCGGGCAGCACCGGCGGCGGAGACGTGCTCCAGGAGGCTGAGATCGCGCTCGTCGGCGCGAAGCGGAACCCGAGCCACCGGGTCGCGATGTTCGATCCGCTCAACAGCCGGCACGCCCTGGAGCGCCTGGACGTCGAGGCGGAGCTGTGGACCGCATTGGAGCGCGACGAGCTGACGGTGTTCTACCAGCCGATCGTGGACCTGCGCACCTCGCGCGTGGTCGGCTTCGAGGCGCTGGCGCGCTGGCAGCATCCGTCACGCGGCCTCGTGCTGCCGGTCGACTTCATCGCCCTCGCCGAGGAGTCCGAGCTGATCGTCGCCATCGGGCGGGTCATCCTCGAAAAGGCCTGTCGGCAGGCGAAGCTTTGGCGGACGCGCTGGCCAGAGGAAAACCTGGCCATGAGCGTGAACCTGTCGCCCCGCCAGTTCCTCGATCCGGACCTCGCCAACGGCATCAGCCAGGTGCTGGCCGCATCCGGCCTGGAGCCGTGCGCATTGGAGCTGGAGATTACCGAGAGCAGCGTCATGGACCGCTCGGAGTCCAGCCTCGCCGTCCTCCAGCAGCTGCGCTCGCTTGGCGTGCGCATCGTCCTCGACGACTTCGGGACGGGCTATTCCTCGCTGGCGTACCTGCGCCAGCTGCCGCTGGACACGATCAAGATCGATCGCTCGTTCGTCACCGACCTCGACGTCCAGGATCCGAACGTGGGCATCGTCCGCGCCGTCGTGTCACTGGCGCACGGCCTGGGCATCACGGTCGTGGCCGAGGGCATCGAGACCGAGGAGCAGGCGCGCCGCCTGCGCGAGCTCGGCTGCGACATGGGCCAGGGCTTCACGTGGGCCCATCCCGCGGATCCCGTCCGCGTCGGGGGCTTCGTGAGCCGACGCCTGGACAAGCGCCGCTCGACGACCATCGAGAAGCGCGTCGTTCAGCGACGCCCGCCGGTGAGCCGGAGCAGGAACAAGAACAGGTTGATGAAGTCGAGGTAGAGGTGGAGCGCGCCGATCACGGCCGCTTTCTCGACTGATCCGAGCCGCTCGACGAGCTGGCCACTCGAGATCCGCTGGACGTCCCACGCCGTCAACACGGTGAACAGCCCCACGCCGACGATCGAGATGATGAATCCGAGCGTGGAGCTGGCCATGAACCAGTTCACCAGGATTGCGGCCATCAGCCCGAAGATCGCCATGTACGCGAACGCGCCGACGCCCGCGAGCGAACGCTTCGTCGTGTAGCCATACAGGGCCGCGCCGCCGAACATCGCCGAGGCCGACAGGAACGCCGTCACGACGGACTCGGTCAGGTAGATCGAAACGATCAGGCCGATCGTGATGCCCAGGCTCGCCGCATAGACGAAGAACAGCCCGAGCGCGGCTGTCGCGTTCAGGCGGGCGATGCCGAACTGGATGACCAGCACGAGCGCGAACTGGGCCACGATCACGAGGAGGAAGTTCTGCGCGGCAAACTGCAGCATGCCCTCGTTGAACTGGGCCAGCGCCGCGACGCCGGCCGTGACCAGGAGGCCGGCGAACATCCAGAAGAAGGCCTGGGTCAGGAAGGCGCTCTGCGTCCGGCCATCCGTCCGGACGTCGACGCCGTTGATGCGCATGGTGCCCTGGTCGGGCTGCCCGACCCCGCCCGGGCCCTGGTTGGTTCCGAAGCTCACGTCGATGTCTCCCTTCGAGTGGCCGGCGCCGGCTTGCGGGCCGGCGTCGCTGCACGAGATTCTGCACGTTCCGCCGCGCGCGCCAAGACCCATACGAAGTCGGCGAGGCGGTTCAAGTACGGGATGAGGTGCGGCCCGGGGACGAGCCCCTCGCGGGACAGGGCGACCGCGCGGCGCTCGGCGCGGCGCAGGATCGTCCGGGCCAGCTCAAGTGCGGCGCTGGTGAGCGTCTCGCCGGGCACCACGAACTCACGTGGCATCTCGATGTTGGCCTCGAGCTCCACGAGGTTGCGCTCGATGTCGCGGACCATCGCCTCGGACACGCGCGTTCGGCCGTCCTCCAGCCGATCCCACGCGTCGGGGTTCGTCGCGAGCTCCGCGCCGACTACGAACAGCTCGCGCTGGATCCGCAGGATCAGTGGTGCGAGACCGCCGATCGCAGGCCCGAGCGTGCCGGTGCGCTTCTTGATGCCCAGGTTGGCACGGGCGAGCCCAAGCGCCGCGATGGCCTCGTCGATGGTGCCGTAGGCCTCGGTCCGCGGGTCGTCCTTGCCGATCCGGGCGCCCCCGTACAGCAGACCGGTGGTGCCGTCATCGCCCTTGGTCGTGGCGACAACCGAGTCAATCGGACTGCGCGCGCTCATGCGCCTGAACGAATCGAACCGGCGCTGCGGCGCCCGACGACAAGGCAGAGCCGAGCACGCGAGCGAGCGCACTCAAACGTGCGTGAGCGAGCGCGCACAGGCGACAACGCAGTCATCGGGTGATGGCGGCGCCGGTCACCACATCAAGCCGGCGTCGCGCGGGTCCCAACGTTCTGCGAGGAGCGTGACCTTCACGGGGTGCTCCACGACCGACTCCGCCTGCTCCTGGACCTGGGCGATCATCGATCCCGCGTACGGGCAGAACGGCGTGGTCAGGATCATCTTGATCTCGGTCTCGTTGGGGCCGAGCAGGATCTGCTTGATCAACGCCAGCTCCACGACGTTCATGCCGATCTCGGGGTCCACCACGGCCCGCAGGGCATCGAGGATCGCGAGCTCGGTCGCGCGCCGCTCGGCATCGAAGAGTGGCGGGGCGGCCGCGTCGGTGGTGGGAGCGGCGGACGTCGCGGAGCTCGCCTCGATGGCGATCGGGTCGGCGGTGTCGGTCATCACGCTCAGGTTACACCAAGGTCGCCCCATACCCAACCGACGGGCTGGGGATTAGCCGAATTGCCCTTCCCCCGCGCCTTCGGGCCGCGTAGACGCCGGCGGGCCTGGCTTCGTGATGGTTGACTGGCAGTCAACGTTCCCGCGGTTACGGGTCCCGAACGGTCACACCGGGCACGAACGTGTCCAGTTGATGACTGGCGGTCAAGATTCTGGCCCGGAGACGGCCCGTCAGGCCGATCTGCCCCACGAAGCGCGGATATGTTGACTCCCAGGCATGACGGGCGGCGGAACGACCTGCTCTGCGCCCCTTCGTCCAGCGAATGTCGGAGTTGTTGCCTGGGAGTCATACCTGCTTGAATGCGCGCTTGGGTGCGGGGGCGAAACGGTCAACCGACCGGTAACGAGATCCTTATCGTCGTCCCGCGTTGGCCGGGATCCGAGGTGGCGCCGATCGTGCCGCCGTGCGCGGTCACGATCGCCCGGGCGATCGACAGCCCGAGGCCGGACCCGCGCGAAGTCGCCGACTTGGTGAACCGTTCGAAGACGGTCGGGAGCAGGTCCGCCGGAATCCCCGGGCCGTCATCGGAGACGGTGATCGACAGCCGGCCATCGGCCGCCGCAGCCGCGAGCGTGATCGCGCCGCCATCGGGCATCACCCGGATCGCGTTGTCGACGAGGTTCGACACGACCTGGCGCATCCGCACCGGGTCGAGGTCGATTGGCGGCAAACCCGGACCGGCAGCAACGGTGATCGCGACCTTCGTCGCGTCGGCGCGCGCCCGATGGGCGGCCGCCACGTCCTCCAGCAGGACCGCCGGGTCCGTGGGCTCGCGATGGAGGGGCAGCGCGCCGGATTCCGCCAGGCTCAGCGTGCGGAGGTCATCGACGAGCCGCTCGAGGACGCGCGTCTCCTCGAGGATCGGCCCGATGTGTGCCTCGTCCGGCGGATAGACGCCGTCGAGCAGCGCCTCGAGGTTGCCCTGGATCACGGCAAGCGGAGTCCGCAGCTCGTGGCTCACGTCGGCGAGCAGGCGACGGCGCGTCGCATCTTCGGCTTCCAGGCGTGCAGCCATGTCGTTGAACGCCCGCGTCAAGCCACGCAGCTCGCCACGACCACCCATTGGCTCGGAGACGCGCACCGAGTAGTCGGCGGCCTCGATCCGGCCCGCGGCATCCACCAGCTCGGACAGCGGCCGGCCGACGCTGCGGGCGATGCGGATCCCGACGATCAGCGCGACCACCCCCACCACGAGCACGACGAGGCCCGCCGGGCGCGCCAGGTCGGCAAGGGGCCCCTGGTCTGTCACCCAGCCCAGCAGCCCGCCGAGCAGCCACAGCACGAGCACACCGATCGACACGATCAGCGTGGCCATGAGGGTGATCAGGCAGCCAAAGCCGCGGCGCATGCCTCCGCTGCGCATGCCGCGCGAGGCCATTCGTTGCCGGCCTGCGCGCCATCTCGCCGGCCCGGGCCAGTCGGTTGATTCGTCCGACGGCGGCCACGCCTCCTCGTCCGGCCACCATGGCGGCCGGCTGTGCGGGCGCATCAGTCGGCCTCCGCGATCCGGTAGCCCACGCCGTAGACCGTGAGCACGTAGCGCGGGCGGCTCGGTTCGGGCTCCAGCTTGCGGCGGAGATTCTTCACGTGGGCATCGATCGCCCGCTCGTATGCCTCGAAGGCCACGCCGTGCACCGCGTCCAGGAGCTGGGCGCGGGTGAACACCCGGCCCGGCTCGCGCGCCATCGTGGCGAGAAGCGAGAACTCCGTGGGCGTGAGGTCGACGTGGCGACCCTGGACCGTGGCGCGCAGGCGCGGCATGTCGAGGACGAGGTCGCCCACCTCGATCCGGTCGCGCGGCTCCGTGGCTCGCTCGGAGCGGCGGAGGACCGCGCGAACGCGGGCGACGAGCTCGCGCGGGCTGAACGGCTTGGTGACGTAGTCGTCCGCGCCGAGCTCCAGCCCGAGGAGCTTGTCCAGCTCCGTATCGCGCGCCGTGACGACCACGATCGGCGTCGGGCCTGCTGTTCGAATCGTGCGCAGGACCTCCAGGCCGTCGAGGCCAGGCAGGCCGAGGTCCAGGATCACCAGGTCCGGATGCCGCGTCCGGGCCGCATGGACCGCGGATGGGCCGTCGCCGGCGGTGAGCACCGAGAAGCCGGCGTGCTCCAGGTAGTCGCGCGCCAGCTGGGCGATCTTCGGTTCGTCATCGACGACGAGCACGGTCTGCATGGGCGGTCACTCTAGTCGCGGAGGCACCGAAGCGGCTGCCGTTGCCGGCAGCCGCCCCGTGCGCACCTGGATTCGGCGGGGGCCTAGGTGCCCTTCGGGGCGCCCGACGCCGGGTCCGTCCCGCCATCGGCCTCGTGGAGGCGGCGGTGCATCTCGGCCATGCGCCGGTCGCGCTCCTCGCGCCAGCCCTCCGGACCTCGCTGGCCGCCCGCCATCGGGCCTTCGCGCCAGCCGTCGCCGTGACCGTAGCCGTGGCCCCAGCCCCGGCCGCGCGAGAACGCCGCGCGGATGAGCCCGAAGATCAGGAACAGGAACAGGATCGGGAACAGGAGCCCGAGGAAGTTGAAGCCGTGGCCGCCGTTGTAGCCATATCCGGCGACCGGCACCGGCGCCCCGGCAGGGAAGCGCCCGGCGTCGATGACGCCCTGGGCAACGCCCGACTGGTAGATCTCCGCCCCGATGCCGACGAGCACGCCGACGAAGATCAGGCTGAGGATGAAGGTGACGATCGCTCGTCCCATGGTGGTCCATCTCCTTGTGGTGAAGGGTTGATGGACACAGCGTCGCCGCGGGTCGTGAAGCGAATGTGAAGGCGCGATGCAGTTCCCGGGAGGAGCTAGGCGGGTGCCCCGTCCTGGGACTTGATCACGACGCCCTTGATGCGATACTGGCTCGGGAGGCCGTCGGCCTCCGCGTCGGTGTAGCCCGGTCCCGCGATCGAGCCGTCCGGCTCGAAGAACTCCGCGTAGCGATCCTTGTGCCGCGCGGCGTACTCGTACGCGGCGGCCACGCCCATGCGTCGGAGCTCCGGGTGGTCCTTGAGCATCCGCCCGAGCGTGTAGCCGCTGCTCCGGAGCTCGAGGATGTTTCGCACGGTCAGCCGCGTGCCGTAGCAGAACGGCTCGCCGTTCATGACGAGCGGGTCGGAAACGACCCACTTGATGGTCACGTCAGGCGCCCTTGTAGATGAACGAGAGCAGCGTGTTGCGCTTGCGGGCGTCGCCCGCGAGCCGGCGGTGCCAGCGGAACACCTCGATCGCCGCGTCGATGGCGGCGTCGATGACGGGCACGGAACCAGGCTGCACCACCGCCGCCGCCGCGCGCCGCAGGCCCTCGCACAGCGTGACCACGTCGTCCATCGAGATCTTGCGCTTGCGGTAGCGAACGGCGACGAGGTCGGCGAAGGTCGCCATGGCGCGCGGGTCATCGCTCGCGACCGCAACGATCAGCCGATCGACGAACGCGTCGAGGTCCGCGAGGAGCGAGGCGCGTGCGACCTCGTCGTGGCGGTCGGCGAGGGTCGGGTCGACGTCCAGCGCGGCCGCGAGGGCGCGGGCACGGAGGCGAGGGCCGCCACTCCGGAGCGCGACCGCGGCCGCGGTATCGCCAGCCGACAGGTCGGGTGGTGGGAGACCGAGGCTGGGGTGGCTCACGCGCCGGAGTCTATCGTGCGCCCCGGGCCAGCGCCGGTACGATGCTGCCATGGCAGGCATCGAACCCGGCGATCGAGCGACGCGCCCCGCGGCGCCTCCTGGAGCGCCGACCGAAGGGAATTCCGCGCGCCGGCTGGCGACCCCGCCTTCGGCCAGGTATGGCGACGCAAGGGGCGCGATCGGCGGTGATGGCGAGCAGGCCGCGGGTGCCACCGGCTCCGCGCTCCCCGGCCCGCTCGCTCGTGCCGGCCTCGTTGCGATCGCAGGCGCCGCCGCGTTGCTCGTCGTCGGCGCCATCCTCGCCTCCACCGCGGGACTGCTGTTCCTCGCCGGGTTGACGGGCGCTGGCATCGGGCTCGTCCTGTCGCGCGCCGCCGTGCCGCGTAACGAGGCTCGCCCGGTCGCGCGCCGCCGGATCGCCTGGCTCGCGATCGCGGTGTCGATCGCCGCCGTGGTCGGGGCGGCCATCGCGACGTGGCTGGTCGCCCGGAACGAGGGCGGCACGCTGCAGCTCGTCGACTATCTCCTCGAGACCTTCGGGCCGTTCGTGCCCGCCGAGGCGGTCCTCGCGGCGCTCGCGGCCGCGTGGGGTGCGAACGCCGGCCCCGTCCAGTCCTGATGGCAGACGGCGTCACGTTTCGTCGCCCGACCGAGGCGGACTACCCGGGCATGGTCCGGGTGATCGACGACTGGTGGGGCGGCCGGAAGATGGACGTCCTGCTGCCGCGACTTTGGCTGCAGCACTTCACGAGCACGTCGTGGCTCGCCGAGACCGCGGCTGGTCGGCTGGCGGGCTTCCTGATTGGCTTCCACTCCCCCGATCAGGCGAACGTCGCGTACTGCCAGCTGATCGCGACGAACCCGAACCTGCGGCAGCACGGGGTCGGGAGGGCGCTGTACGAGCGGTTCTTCGAAGACGCACTGCGTGCCGGCAGGCACGAGGTGCGGGCAATCACGTGGCCGGGGAATCGCGCCTCCATCGCGTTCCACCACGCGCTCGGCTTCGAGCTGGAGGCGGGACCGGGCAGCCACAATCTCTATGGAACGCCCGCTCAACCCGGCTACGATTTCGACCGGGAGGATCGGGCCATCCTGGTCCGCACGATCTAGGCGGGTCCATCCCGGGTCTCGCCCACGAACGGCATGCCGTGCCGGGTGAGCGCCTCGACGCTCATCCGGAGCACCGCTGTCTTCGCGGTGGCCACCTCGCGCACGTAGCCGGCCTCCTCGTCGGGCGTCATCGCGCGGCCGCGAATGCTCGCGCCGGGCCGGCCCACCGACAGCCAAGCGAGGTGATAGCGGTCCATCGAGCCCCAGGCTCGGCCGAGGAGGTCGTCGGTGAGCTGGAGCCAGACCTTCAGCGCACCATGGCTCGGGTTCGCGGCGAGCCGCTCGCCTTCCGCGATGAGCTGGCGCGTGTCCTTGACGAGCTCGTCGCGCGTCATCGGCCGGCTTCCGCCGGACCGCGGATGAATGCCTCGCGGGCCTCGCGCGCGCGCGCCGTCCATGAGCCGGGCACGCCGGACCCGATCGAGGCCCCGTTGAACCTCGTGACCGGCAGGATGCCGGCGACGCTGGAGCAGAGGAAGGCCTCGTCGGCGCCGGCGAGGTCGCCGGGCAGGAGCGATGCCTCCACGGGCATGAGGCCCGCCGCGCGCCCCCAGCGCAGGATCCACGACCGTGTCGTCCCGGGGAGGATCGCGCTGTCGAGCGCGGGTGTTGCGAGCTCCCACGTTTCGGTCGCCCTTCGGATCAGGAAGATGTTCGCGCTGGTCGCCTCGGAGATGCGGCCGTCGATCGTCAGGAAGAGGGCGTCGTCGGCCCCAGCACGGCGAGCCTCGAGGCGCGCGTACACGTAGTCGGCGCGGCTCGTGGTCTTCAGGGCCGCGAGGGGACTCGCGGGATCGCGGTGAACGGAGCTCGAGACGAGGTGGAGTCCGCGCTCCAGGTGCCCGGCGGGCGCCGGGGCGACGGGCCATGCCTGGATGACGATCGTCGCCTCGCTGGTGCCCATGGGGAGCAGTCCGCGTGCCGTGACGACGCCGCGCGAGACCGTGATCCGGACGGAAGCGTCCCCGTCGGCACCGTCGAGGCCCTCGGCGGCGAGGAGTTCCGCGACCCCACGGCGCAGGTCGGCGCCGACTGACGGCGGGAGCGCGATGTCCAGGCCGGCCGCGGACCGTTGCAGGCGGGCGAGGTGTTCGTCGAGCTCCGTCGGATGGCCCGCCCGCGCACGAAGGGTCTCGAACACGCCGTCGCCCAGCTGGAAGCCGCGGTCGAACGCGGACAGGTGACGACCGTCGGCCGGCTCGATCGCTCCATCGATCCAGATATGGCGTCCGACGAGGTCGCTCATGCGCTCACGCGATCTCTCGCGCGCCGATCGCGGTGAGCGGGCCGCGCGCCTTCGCGACGGTCTCCTCCCACTCCTCCGCCGGGTCGCTGCGCCAGGTGATCCCGCCGCCGACATGGAGCGTCAGTCGCTCGCCATCGGCGACGAACGAGCGGATCAGGATGCTCGAGCCCATCGCGCCGTCCGGCCCCAGCCAGCCGGCGATGCCCGTGTATGGCCCGCGCCGCACCGGCTCCAGTCGCTCCAGCATCTCCATCGCCCGGATTTTGGGCGCGCCCGTGATGGAGCCGCCCGGGAACGACGCGCGCAGCAGGTCGAACGCGTCCCGGCCGGCCGCCAGTCGCCCGGTCACCGTGCTGACCAGGTGCTGCACCGCCGCGGTTCGCTCCAGCCGGCAGAGGCGCGGAACGCGGACGGAGCCCGGACGGCACACGCGCCCGAGGTCATTGCGCAGGACGTCGACGATCATCACGTTCTCCGCGCGGTCCTTGGCAGAGGCGAGGAGCTCGCGCGCGAGGCGGCGGTCGTCGTCGCGGTCGCGGCCCCGCGGGCGCGTGCCCTTGATCGGGTTCGTCTCCACCCAGCCCCCGGCGGTGACGGACAGGAACGGCTCCGGCGATGCCGACACGATCGCTCGGGCGGCGCCGGTCAGCGGGCTCGGGCCCAGGTCGAGGTAGGCCGCGAACAGCGCCGGGTCGCCGGTCCGGAGCCGGCGATAGAGCGGCCACGGATCGCCGCGGAACGGCGCCGCGAGCCGGCGGGTCAGATTCGCCTGGTAGATCTCGCCATCGGCGATCGACTGGCGGATCGAGCGGACACCCGCTTCGTACGCCGTGCGGTCCAGGCCGGAGCGCAGCTCGATCCCGACGTCGCTCGAACCGCGCTCCCGTGGCGAGCGTGCCGCGAGGAGTCGCTCGCGCACGTCGGCGAGCCGGCGATCCAGCCGGCCGATTCGCTCGTCCACCGCCCGGCCCCCGAGCCACGCGCGACCCTCTTGCCGATCCCACGCGATCACCCAGTCGTGCAGCGCGAGCCGCATCACGGGCAGCTCCTGGTCCGCGATCGCGATGGACGGCAGCCGCTCGAACCGGCGACCGAGGTCGTAGCCCAGGAAGCCGGCGAGCCCGCCGAGGAACGGCGGCAGCCCCGGCCCCGCCACGACGTCCGACGAGAGGCGCGCGAGGAGCCGCCGCGCGCTCGCGAACGCATCGGCGCCCTCGGACGGGGTGTCGAGCACGGCGACGGGGTCGGCCGTGAGGTAGCTCCAGCGCGCATTCCGCCCAGGCCGGGCGCTTTCGAACAGCGCGACGCCCGGAAGGTCGCCCAGGCGCTCGCCCACGTCCATGGGCGCGAGCGCCTCGAGCTCGGGCATCTCGAGCAATCGCACGCCGGGTGCGAGGGCCTGCGGGTGGCGGATGTCCGGTCGCTGCATCGGTCCGATCATATCGAGGCGGCTTCCGTGCCCCGGCCGCCGCCCTTGCCACGAGATACTACGAGCCCGTAGTATCTGACGATGAACGTCCACCGAACCGCCGCTCCCCGCTTCGCGTCCGCGCTCCTCGTCGTGGTCGTCCTCGTTGCCGGGGCGTGTGCGTCCACGCCCCCATCGGCCTCACCCGCGGCGACGATTCCGGCCTCGCCCTCGCCGGCACCCAGCAATGCCTCGGTGGCGACCTCGCAGCCCAGCCTGGACCGCAACGCGAGCTGGCGTGCCGACCTGGCAATGCTCATTCCCGGGATGGCCGCGATCCACCCGAACCTGACGCACGGCGCCAGCCGCGCGGAGCTCGATGCCGCCGTCGCGGCCCTCGCGACGACCGTCGACACCGCGACCGATGACCAGCTCATGGTCGGCGTCCTCCGAATCGTCGCGATGGTCAGCGCTGCAGGCTGCGATGCGCACACGGGCGCCTATATCTGGGGCAGCGGGACGTACCCGCTCGAAAGCCTGCCGCTTCGACTGTGGCTGTTCCCGAACGAGGACACCGACACCGTCGAAGACGAGGTTGTGGTGGTCAACGAGATGTCGCCAGGCCAGTTCCTGGCCGGCGCGCGGATCAACACCATCGATGGCCACCCGATCGCCGAAGTTCTTGCCGCGATTGCGCCGGTCGTCCCTCGCGACAACGACCAGACCGTGCGCCTGCTGACACCGCGGTTCCTGCTGATTCCGCAGGTGCTTCGCGGCCTCGGGCTCGCGGATGCCGGGCCCGTCACGCTCGGGCTGACCGCTCCGGACGGCAAGTCGACCACCGTCGATGTCGACCCGATCCCGATGGCCGACTACAACGCGTGGGCCGGCCCGTACGGGCTCCACCTCCCGGCCGACCCGGACGTTCGCTACCTGTCCCGGATCGACGACGCGCTGTGGTGGGAGCCGTTGGCGGACGGGACGCTGTTCGTCCAGAACAACCGGACGGACAACCTGCCGTCGACCGTGTTCGCCGACCTCACGAAGGCGCTCCACGAGCCGGACGTCGAGCGCGTCGTCCTGGACCTTCGCCACAACTACGGCGGCGAGCTGAGCGCCGTCGACCCGATCGAGGCACCGTTCAAGGACCCCGCCGTGAACCAGGCCGATCGGCTGTTCGTCTTCACGGGTCGCAACACCTTCTCCGGCGGCAGCCTCCTCGTCGCACGCCTGCAGCGGGATACCGAGGCGCAGATCTACGGCGAGCCGATGGGTGGCTGCCCGACGATCTGGAGCGACCCGTCGGAGCTGACGCTGCCCTTCTCGGGCATCGTCGTGAACGTCGCTGACGACGTCGCAATCGGCGTGGACGCGAACGACACGCGGCTGACGATCCAGCCGGACTTCGAGGTCGTGCTGACGCGCGAGGAATGGGCGGCTGGGCGAGATCCCGTGCTGGGCATGATCGTGGCCAGCGCGCCGTGAACGAGTCGCATGCCGGGGCGCTCGGAACGTCGCTGCTGTTCGATGTGTTCGCACTGAACCAGGCGGTGGGCGGCATGCTCACGGCGGCGATGCGAGACGGCCCGCTCACCCCTGCCGAGTACGCGGTGTACAGCGCCATATTCGAGCTGGAGGCGGCCACGCCGACCCGGCTGGCCGCGCGCCTCGGGATGCGACTGACCACGTTCATGGACCAGCTCAGGCTGCTGGAGGGCCGTGGCCACGCGCGCCGCGCGGATCATCCGACCGACGGCCGCTCCTACCGGGTCGTGCTCACGGCCATGGGGCTCGAGGCGCACCGCGGCGCGAACCGGTTGTTCGAGCTCGCCAATGCGGCGTTCGTTGCGAACCTGCCCGGCGGCGAGGCAGCGGCCAAGTCCGCGCTGCTCGGGATTCGGGCTGCGGCGGAATCCGCCGTCGCGAATGTCGCGGCGGGAGCTAGCCCTCGCCGGCTCGCCGGTCGCGCCGGCTGAACTCGAGGAGCGCCTCGCGGCAGTCCACCGCGACCCGCTGCGCCTGGCGGGCGATCCATGGATCGACCCGGCTGGAGTCCTCGATCGTCACGGTCGCCCGGCCACCCGCCTCGTCGAGGACGATGCCCGTCGTGTTCCGGTAGTCCGCCATCCAATTGGCCTGCAGCTGGAGCAGCGTGTCGGCGACGACCCGCTCGTCGAACAGCCAGTCAAGGTGCGTCGCGTTCAGGCGATCGACGACGGCCGAGAGGTCGAGCGCTCGGCCGCGTTCCAGACGCGCAACGAGGTCAACCACCCGGAGCGCCGAAAACGGATCGCCGGATTCTGCGAGGACCGGGGGCGCGATGTCGGGGGTCGGCATCCCCGCGGGCGGCGCTCGAAGCTCGCCAAGTTGCGACACGTTGCGAGCCTAGAGCAGCTCCCCGTGCGCCGACGCCGTTGGCTCGCCATCGCGCGGCCGCGGCTCCTCGCCCGGGCCGTAGGCGGGGCGCGACCCGTTCCGGACCTCCTCCGGTTCCAGGTCGCTCAGCTCCACGATGCCGGCATTGGTGTCCGTGGCGGCCCGCACGCCGGGGTCGAGCAGGTCCACGTCCGGCCCACCCTCAAGCACGTGGAGCGGCGTCCGGGCGGTGCCCTCGATCGCCCCGACACCGAAGGGCACCCACTTGGACGGATCCTGGAGCCGGTGCGCTTTCGTATTCCCGCGGGCGTGCGTGTCCTCGAAGCCCTTTGGCTCGATCCACATCCGCTCGCCCTCCAGCAGGCCAAGCACGCCGGACTGGCCCGGCTCGGGGCGCTCGTGCTGGCAGTAGCGGCAGGACGCCTGGTCGTGGCGCTGGTAGGTCTCCGGTTCCTCGTAGGTGGTGATGTAGCCCTCGTAGTTGCGGAGCACGACCTTGTGGTCCGAGTACGAGATCAGGTAGTTCGGCATCACCGGGATCTTCCCGCCCCCACCGGGTGCATCGATCACGAACGTGGGCACCGCGTAGCCCGAGGTATGGCCGCGCAGGCCCTCCATGATCTCGAGGCCCTTGCCGACGGGCGTCCGGAAGTGCCCGGAACCCTCGACCAGGTCGCACTGGTACAGGTAGTACGGCCGGATCCGGTTCTCGACCAGCTGGTGCACGAGCGCCCGTTGGATATGGATGCAGTCGTTCACGCCCGCGAGCAGGACGCTCTGGTTG
>JANLSG010000046.1:0-2815 GCA_031362295.1 Chloroflexota bacterium | reverse complement strand
CGGGCCGAACCTTCGCGTTCTACGACATTCCGGTGCACTCGTCGCGCGTCTGCTTCGTGATCGACCGCTCCAAGAGCATGCGCGAGCAGGGGCGCTTCGACGGCGCGAAGAAGGAGCTCAAGACGCTGCTCGACGCGATGCCCGACGGATCGCTGGTGAACGTCATCTTTTTCAGCGGCACGACGTCGTGCTTCTCGAAGACGACGCGGGCGCTGGATCAGAGGTCGCGGCGGGAGGCGGCGGAGTTCATCGACCGCGCCGGGCTCGAGCCCGCGACCGACCTCTACGGGGCGCTGGAGAAGGCGCTGACGACGGTGGGGAACCCCGACAGCGGCCGCCTGCTCGACGACGGCGTCGACACGATCGTGGTGCTCTCCGACGGCCAGGCGACGATGGGGCGGATCATCGACGACGAGCTGCTCGCGCGAGCGATCACCCGCCGGGCCCGCTACCTGCGCCCGGTGATCCACACGGTGAGCCTCTCCAGCGACGCGAAATCGCTCCAGCTGTTGTCCGAGCGCACCGGCGGCGAATACCGGCGGAAGTAACGCCACGGAGACACGGAGGCACAGAGCAGACCGGCCGTATCGCCTAGGCCCAATACCGGTAGGTTAAGAGGCGTGTAAAAAGAAAAAGACCCTCACAGATTCCGCCGATGAAAGTAGTGCAAGCCACTTTTCGGAGGAGAGGGTCTATGTCTTTCATCGGCAAAAGTCTCCAGTCTCTTCAACAATCCGCGTCATCCTTCACCTTGGAAGTCGCCGCAACCGTCCTGAAGCCGGAGTGGCTCAGCGGTGCTGCGGCGAAAGCCACGCGTCCCACGGAGCGGGATCGAGATCTGCCAGGTCCCTTCGTAGCGTGGCTGGTCGTATCGATGGGCCTGTTTCGGCCGCTTGCCATCCACAACGTCCTGCGTCGATTGGGGAATGCCCTGGGAACCGTCTCGTTGTGGGATGGAAAGATTCCGAAATCCTCCTCAACGGTCGAAGCGCGCGATCGACTGGGGTTCGGAGCCATGCGCTGGCTCCTGCGACAGTTTCAGGACTGGCTCCTGATCAAGTATCGCGACACGATGAGCTGGAGAGGGCTCCTGGTTCTGCTGGTCGACGGAACGACGTTCAAGGCGCCGGACTCCCCGGAGAACCGTCGTCGCTTTGGGCTGCCCGGTGTCTGCCGAGGGGGGCGGGCTGCCTTCCCTCAGGTCCGGGCCCTCTTCATCGTGTCCGCAAAACTGCGTCTGGTGCTGCGCGCCTGGTTTGCTCCGTATCGGAGAAGCGAGGTCACCCTGGCCATGCGTATCCTGGAGGAGATCCCTCGGGGGGCCTTGCTGGTCATGGACCGCGCCTACCTGGCATGGTGGCTCCTATGGCGCATCCAGCAACGCCAGGATCACTTCCTGGTCCGGGTCAAACGGAAGATCCAGCGCAAGCGCCTTTACTCCTTGGGACCCTCTGAATGGATCTCTCGCGCTACGATTCCACGGGGCTTGCGCGCTGAACATCCAGAACTGCCCGCCACGATCGAAGTCCGAGAGATCGCCGTTCGTATCCGGGGACACTGGTTTCACTACTTCACGTCTCTGACCGACGCCAAGGCATACCCGACGACGGAACTGGTCAATCATTATGCCCGGCGCTGGGAAATTGAAACGAGCTTCGACGAGTTCAAGACTCACCAGGGGAATCTCTCCACCGTCAATCATCCCGTTCTGTTTCGCTCTCAAGATCCTCGGCGCGTCTTGCAGGAGGCTTATGGCACCGTCGTCGCCTACAACGTCATCCGCACCCTCATTGCCGAAGCCGGCATCAAGCACGACGTCCCGCCGCTTCGCATCAGCTTCGTCGACACGCTCGACCGAATACGCGAAGCTGCGGCGGTGATGGCGGCTGCGGCTACCGTCCATCTCCCCGCCCTCTACGCCCAACTCCTTCACTCCATTGCATCGCGCCTGGTACCGGAGCGTGAGCGCACGAATCCGCGTGAGGTCTGCGTGAAAATGTCGAGTTACAGGAAGAAATGGAAGTCAGCCTGTGCTTAACCTACCGGTAGTGGGCCTAGCCGACGGCGACCGCGGTCCGGACCTTCGCGAGCGCCTGCTCGAGGTCCTTGATCAGGTCGCGCGGATCCTCGAGGCCGACCGAGAGGCGGATGAGGCCGTCGGAGATGCCGACCTGCCGGCGCATCGCCGGATCCACCGACGCGTGGGTCATCGTCGCGGGCTGGCAGAGGAGCGACTTCACGCCGCCCAGGCTCTCGGCCAGGGTCCACAGCTCGATGTTCGACGTGAACTTCTTCGTCTCCTCGATGTCGGCCTTCAGCTCGATCGAGACCATGGCGCCGAAGTCGCGCATCTGGCGCTTGGCGATCTCGTGGCCGGGGTGCGCGGGGAGGCCGGGGAAGTAGACCTTGGCGATTTTCGGGTGCTTGGAGAAGTACTCGGCGATCTGGCGCGCGTTGGCGCAGTGCCGGTCCATGCGGACGGGCAGGGTCTTGATGCCGCGCAGGTTGAGGAAGCAGTCCATCGGGGCGGGGACGGCGCCGACGGCGTTCTGGAAGAACTTCAGCTGCTCGGCCAGGACGGGATCGTTCGTGATCGCAACGCCGCCCAGCACGTCGGAGTGCCCGTTCAGGTACTTCGTCGTCGAGTGCATGACGATGTCGGCGCCGAGCTTGAGGGGCGCCTGGAGGTAGGGCGACGCGAAGGTGTTGTCGACGACGACGATCGCGTTGTGCTTCCTGCCGATCTTCGACGCGGCCTCGAGGTCGATGATGCGGAGCAGGGGGTTGGACGGCGTCTCGAGCCAGAGCATCTTCG
>JANLSG010000045.1:0-16390 GCA_031362295.1 Chloroflexota bacterium | reverse complement strand
GGCAGTCTGACGCCGCCGCGCGCGGCGCATCCGTTCGCGGGCCCGTTCGAGATAGGCAACGGAGTCCGGGTCGTCGAGGGTCACGATTTCGCCTCACTCAGCGTCGTCCAATGTCACGTGAGCGCAGGCGGGCAATGGCCGCCCCCGCCAGTGCCGCGGCGGGCTGAACGCCGAGGGCTGAAACAGCCGCGAACACCAGCGGCGCGTGGATGGGTTCGAGCTCTCCGATGGCTATTGGCGCTAGCACCAGTCCTGCGATAGCGTCGCCCACGAGGACCCCAACGAAGAGCGGCCATGGCGCGAGGTCGAGTCGGTTCGCGCAAACGTAAGCGATCACGAATCCCGTCGCCGCGACCAGCGCCACCACAAGCGGCTGCTCGAACAGCGTCGGCGCGCCCTTGGTGATCGACCACTGGAGCCCCGTGTTGCCTGCCGTCAGAAGGGCGAGCCACGTACCCAGGCACACGGCCGCGCTACCCACCGCCAAACGGAGTACCCAGTGCCTCATTGGAGCCGTCCGACGTGCCGAGAGACTCGGTTGTAGCGTCATCGATCGAGGTCAGTCAGCGTCGGTGAAGGTCATGCGTTCCGGCGCCTCCCAGAACTTCGCGCCGTGAGCCTCGCGGTACCGGGTCAGGAAACCCGCCAAGTCAGCCGCGGCGACATACCAGTTGGTGCGGGGGTCGAGCGGCAGCGCGACACGAACAGAACCCATCGCATCGACCACGAGCAACTCTAGGTCGCCGAGAAATTCGCCCAGGACGACATCGCCATCTTTGAAGTCTGCGGGTCGTCCATGGCGCTCCACGTCCGTGCGCTCCCGGCTCGCGGACGGATCGAGAATTCGGAGGCCCCATTGGCCGTAGTCGACATCTTGGAATAGCTCGGCGGCACGCGTCGTGCGCCAGAGCTCCCGTGTAGCTGGCAGCACCGGCAGGTCAGCCCAGGCCGTGGCGATCTCCTCCTCCGAGGCTGGGTCGCCGACATGCGAGCGCAGTCGCAGCGGCCCTTCGACTGTTGGATCAGTGGCGATTGCCGCCAACGTTTCGCCGATGACGTTCTGCATCGATCAGTCAGCGTCGGGCAATGTCACGCGCTCCCAGAGTCGAGCCGGCCTATTCAATGCACCCTGCGAAATTGGGCGGCCTTAGATCCTTCTCGTCGAGGCGCTCATTCAACATCAAGACCATGGAGACTCCGGCGGAGCGAGACTCATCGACCGTCGGGGAAACGATAGTCGGGACGTTCGGAATTTCCTTGCGGTCGAGGACTTCGCAGGTGTTCGGATCAAGGAGTTCCATTGTCCCGGATACAGGCCGTGGCGCGTCCATGATGCGAAATGCCTCGTCTACTCCTGCGAGCCACGCAGAACGATCCGATCCGCTTGATACACGAACCACGACGGACTTCCCCGCATCGTTCCAAACGGCCAGTGCCCAGCTTTGCCCTAGCGAGCACCCAGCAACGCCCTGCAGGATACCGACCACCAGTAGCCCCAGAGTCAGAACACGAGGACGAATACTCAAGCGGTCACCGCAGCCTAAGGACGGACGAGGCGTCGGCCGCGTAACGAGTTCATCAGTCAATCAGCGTCGCGCAGTGTCATGTGAGGCCCCGGCGTTCACTTCGGCAGGGCGGCCCGACCCGAGCACGCCGGCAGTTCGATCCCATCCATGCTGCCGAAAAAGTACTTTGTTTCGCCGTCTGCAAGGACCATGATGAAGATCGGCTTCGGATTCGATGGGTCGGGCGAGACGCCCGTTGTTGTCAGGTCGACGGAGCCCGGCGGCGGGGCGGGTTGGTGCCCGAGCCGGCGGAGCTCCAAGCCGCGATCGATGTCTGCCTGTGCCATAGGCAAAGTCGAACAGGCGGGAATGACCGCCTCCTGCTCCTCAATAGGCGTTTCAGTTCGGTTCACCCACACCCGCACAATTCCGCCCAGCTGAGAGGGTGTCGCATTTGCGAAGGCGGAGCACGCGGCCAAGATCATTACCATGCCAGCGAATCCGAGGACCGCTCGTAACGCGTTTGCGCAGTGCATCAGTCAGCGTCGCTGAATGTCGCGCGAGGCCTGTCGCCTAGCTGGCATCGACACGAAACCAGTTGGGCCCGATCGTCTCGGCGGTCCAGTTCCGATTGCCGAGCGGGTCGACGTCGAGCTTCCCGTTCGAGGAATAGACCCAACCCGTGTAGTGATTGATGCCGCGGAAGTCGAAAAAGACGACCGTAAGATCCTCGCCGCGCTTGACTACGACAACTTCGCCATCAGCGGAGGTATGCGCGAGATCGGCTGGCAGGGTCGCGAGTCGTTGGTCGCCCGGAACCAGCTGCCCTGACTGCACCAGGGCGACCACCTGTTCGCGGCCAGCAGGATCGTCCGCGGTTGTCAATGCGCACCCAGCGACCCAGAGGGCGGCGACAAAGGTGAAGACGAAAGCGATTAGGGGACGACTTCTGGGCACGATCGCAGGACGGGTAGATGCGGGCACGTGTGTCGACAACAAGGTCACTCAGTGTCGGTGTATGTCACATGCCCGGCTGCGTTGCCAGCCATGCCACCAGCGCAATGATGACGGCGAGCAGAAGCGGCCCGCCCAGAATCAGCAACGGCAACAAGGGCGACGATGCACCGACATCCGGGGGCGACTCTAACGAGCTCTGAGCGAGGGGCGTCGCACCTGGCTCCGACTCGACGCTCGTCGAGCGATTGAAAGCGAGGCTTGCGGCGGCAAAGAACCGCGTGCTGTCCTCGCGCCCGTTCATGAGGAACTTCCCAACCTTCGCGAGCGGGAACAGGAAGCCTTCGTCGCCGTCCCACAGCACGGCTGCCAGACCGAGATCCTTCGCGCCAAGTGCTCGGATTCGCGGGTCGACCTTGACGGCTGCGTCGTAGTCGAGCCAATGGTGCGTCGGCGCGGACGCATCGCGCCGGATGACCTCACCGACATAGGCCCCGGCGCGCAGCACGACGACCGCCGAGTCGCGTTCTACTAAATCCCGTTTGCGAACCACGTCCAGGAAGTCGTCGACGTGGGCGAGGCTAGCGAGGCTGTAATCGAGCTGCTCGGGATCGAGCAGGTCCGATCCGGGAGTTGGGTTGTCGAGATCTGCAAAGAACATCTCAGACAGCTCGCGGAGCGCCTCGTCCTGAACCTTCGGCTGTTTGGCCAAATACGTGCTCCTGAGTCACTCAGCGTTCGCCAATGTCACGCGGCGTCGCGCCGCCGCGAGCGAGCCCACCATATTCGGATGTGCATACGAATCGCCCCGACCGTGCTTGCCGGTTTGCCGGATTCGCCGATTTCGACAACCCGTCACGCACGATCAGCCCGATTCGCATTCGCATCTGCATAAGCCCGCCGCCTCGCTCGCTCGCTCAGCGTGATGTCACGAGCGCGCCGCGAGATCGCAGCGCGAGGCGCTCAAGGCGGCCGGGGAGGTTGAGGTAGGTCGCCGTTGTCGTGAAGGCCGCTCCGACTGCCTCGGCGATTGCGCCAGAGGCAGAGGGGACGAAAGCGATCACGGTGGAGCCGGAACCGGCGAGGCAGGCGCCGATGGCGCCGGCGGAACGGGCGGCGGCGATCAGGTGCGGCAGCTCCGGGTACGCGGCGGCGCGATAGGGCTCGTGCAGGCGGTCTTCGGTCAGGAGCGCGAGGACGTCGCTCCGGCCGGAGGCGAGACCCGCCATGCCCACGGCGACCCGAGCGAGATTCGAGATGGCATCGGCGCGCGGCACCGAATCCGGCAGCACGCGGCGCATCTCGCTGGTCTTGAGGCGGCGATCAGGGATCCAGGCAAGGATCGCGACGTCGGCCGGCGGGTCGAGGCGGACGGACTCGACCCGATCCTCGAGCGCCAGGCTCGCAGTGAGCCCGCCAAGCAGCGCCGGCGCGACGTTGTCCGGGTGACCCTCGATCCTCGTCGCGACCCGGAGAACGGTCGATCGATCCAGTTCGCGACCGGCGAGGGCGCCGGCTGCGATGAGGCCTGCCACGGTGGCTGCCGCGCTGGACCCGAGCCCGCGTTCCAGCGGGATGGGGTTGGTCATCTGGACGCGCCACGCCAGCCGGTCGAGGCCATCCACGCCCAACTCGGCGAGCCCGGACTCCAGCGCGACGATGAGCCGGTTGTGGCGATCTGCCACCAGCTCGCCGACGCCTTCGCCATCGATCGCCAGCTCGACATCGGGGACGTCCGCGGCTGCCGACCGCGCCTCGATCGTCACCCGCAGCGCGAGGTCGACCGCCAGCCCGAGCGTGTCGTAGCCCGCGCCGAGGTTGGCGATGGTCGCGGGCGCCTCGACGGAAACCCGGGAACCAACGAGGACCGCGGCGTCGATCACCGCCGAACCCGAGCCGCTCATGGCTCGCTCACCAGCCGAGCGCCTTGCGCACGCCGGCATCGGTCGCATCGGACTCGACGATCCGTCCCTCGACCGTCCGCTCCGCCATTTCAGGATCCTTGAGCCCGTTGCCGGTCAGGACCGCGACGACCAGCTCGTCCGCGTGAATCGCGCCGGAGGCGGCGGCCTTCGCCACGCCCGCAACACTCGCCGCCGAGGATGGCTCGCAGAACACGCCCTCCAGCTCGGCGAGCGAGCGATACGCGGTCAGGATCTCGTCGTCGGCGACCGAGTCGATGCTCCCGCGCGATTCGTCGCGGGCCGTGACGGCGCCCGCCCACGTGGCGGGATTGCCGATTCTGATCGCCGTCGCGACGGTCTGGGGATCGTCGATCGGGTGCCCCTCGACGATCGGCGCGGCGCCGGCAGCCTGGAAGCCGTGCATCCGCGGCCGCGTTTCCACGATGCCCGCCATCGCGTAGTCGGTGAAGCCGGCCCAGTAGGCGGTGATGTTGCCCGCATTCCCGACGGGGATCGCGAGCACGTCCGGCGCGCGGCCGAGGTCATCGCAGATCTCGAACGCCGCCGTCTTCTGGCCGGCGATCCGATGCGGGTTGACCGAGTTGACGAGCGTCGCGCGCGAGCCCGGCTCGGCGGTCATCGACCGCACGACCCGCAGCGCGTCGTCGAAGTTGCCATCGATTGCGACGACCCGCCCGCCTGCGATCAACGCCTGGAGCAGCTTGCCGAGCGCGATCGCGCCCTTCGGCAGGACCACCGCGACCTCGATGCCGGCAGCCGCGCCGTACGCTGCGGCACTCGCGGACGTGTTGCCCGTCGACGCGCAAATGATCGATGTCGCCCCGCCCTCGATCGCCTTCGACACCGCGACGACCATGCCCCGATCCTTGAACGAACCCGTCGGGTTCATGCCCTCCAGCTTGAGGTGCAGGTTCGGGACGCCGATCCGGGCGCCGAGCCGCGGCGCGGCCACGAGCGGCGTGAATCCCTCGCCGAGCGTCAGCCCGGGCGTCGCGTCGGTGACCGGCAGGAACTGCCGATATCTCTCGACCAGACGCGGTCGCGCCGCACTCACCGCGGCCAACCCGTCGCCGGCGGCAGGGCGCCCCACGTGCTGCCGTTGCCCGCAGCCACGGCTGCGAGATCCGCGAACACCGCCGCGGCGGTGGCCGCACCGCCGGCGCCAGGCCCTTCGATCCCGATCCAGCCGAGCCGGTCTGTCTGGATCTCGAGCCGGTTGCGCACGCCACCGGTCGACCCGAGCGCGGACGCGGCGGGGACGGCGAGCACGCCCACTGCCGCCACGATGGGGCTATCCGCCTCGCGGCGCGACGCATTCGCGAGCAGCTTGATGACCTCGCCGCGCGCGGATGCCGCTGCCAGGTCGTCCGGCGTCACGCCGGTGATTCCCAGACGGCCCGGCGTCCCGGTGGTGACCGCAGCGCGATCGAGCCACTCCCCGAACGCCAGCCGAGCGAGGATCACCAACTTGTCCGCCGCGTCGCCTCCCTCCACGTCGGCGGTCGGGTCCGCCTCGGCATAGCCCGCTGCCTGCGCGGCGGCAAGTGCCGACGCGTAGCTGGAGCAGTTGGCGGACATCTCGCTGAGGATGTAGTTGGTGGTGCCATTCACGATGCCGCGGAACGCCGTGACCCGCGAACCTGCGAGGTCCTCGGCGAGCAGGCGCAGGATCGGCGTGCCGCCCATGACGGCCGCCTCGAAGCGGAATGGCGCGCGCGTCGGGCGCGCGATCGCTTCCAGTTCCGCTCCATGCCGGGCAACGACGTACTTGTTGGCCGTAACGACCGCCTTGCCAGCGGTCAGCGCAGCCGCGATCAGGGTCCGTGCCGGCTCCTCGCCGCCCATGAGCTCCACGATCACGTCGGTGTCGCCGGCAACGAGGTGCGCCGGGGCGTCGGTCAGCAGCTCCGGCGGGATCCCCCCCGCCTCGGCCTTCCCGAGGTCGCGCGCGGCGACGCCCACGAGCTCATATGCGCCCGCGCCCTGCCCGCCCCGGAGCCCCGCGATGACCTCGCGCCCGACCGTGCCGGCACCCAGCACGGCGACGCGCAGCGGTCGATCAGACTCGGACATCGACGCATCGTACTGGTCGGTCGGCGCACGACGCTCGACTACACTCGCCGCGATGACGATCGCGACCGCGCTGCGCACGTTCAGCGGGATCCAGCCATCGGGCGTTGCCCACCTCGGCAACGACCTCGGCGCGATCCGCAACTACGTCCGGCTCCAGGACGAGTACGACGCCATCTACTGCATCGTCGACTACCACGCGCTGACGTCGACGCACGACCCGGCGATCCTTCGAGAGCGGACCCGGGATATGGCGGCGTCCCTCCTTGCGCTCGGGCTCGATCCCGAGAAGTGCACCCTCTTCGTCCAGAGTCACCGCCCCGAGCATCCCGAGCTGGCCTGGCTGTTCGCCACCGTGACGCCGGTCAGCTGGCTGGAGCGCACGCCGACATACAAGGAGAAGCGCGAGACCCAGCCCGATGACGTCAACCACGGGCTGCTCACCTACCCCGTCCTGCAGGCCGCGGACATCGTGATGTACAAGGCGACCCTCGTGCCGGTCGGCAAGGACCAGGCCGCCCACCTGGAGCTTTCCCGGGAGATCGTGCGCGCCTTCAACCACCGCTACGGCTCCACGTTCCCCGAGCCGCAGGCTGTGTTCACCGAGGCACCCACGGTCATCGGCACGGACGGCGTGCGGAAGATGAGCAAGTCCGTCGGGAACACGATCGACATCCTCGCGCCGCCGCAGGTCCTCCGCGAGGAGGTGACATCGATGGTCACCGACACGCAACGCATCAAGCGAACCGATCCTGGCCGGCCCGAGGTCTGCAACGTGTGCCAGCTCCAGCGCTTCTTCGGCGACGATTACGAGGAGCTGTGGGACGGCGAGCGCACGGCCCGCACTGGCTGCGTCGACATGAAGCGCGTGCTGGCCGACCGGATCGTCGCCCACTACGCCCCCGCCCGCGAGCGCTACCTGGAGCTCATGGCCAAGCCCGCCAAGATCGACGAGATCCTCGCGGCGGGTGCGGCCCGCCTGGCCCCGCTGGCCGCCGAGACGATGGCCGAGGTCCGCGAGAAGATGGGGCTGCGCTAGGCGATGGGCTTCACCTTGACCCCTCGCGAGCGCCGCTGGTTCGACGCGATCCTCGTGCTCGGCGCGATCACCCTCGGGTTCATTGTCCTCGGGTTCGTCAGTCTGATCTTCACGATCTTCGGCGACCTGATCATGGTCTTCTTTCTGGCCTGGCTGTTCGCGTTCATGCTCGGGCCGGTCATCAATCGGGTGACCGTCATCCCGTTCATGAGCCGCGCGGGGGCGATCTTCACGGTCTACTTCGTGCTCTTCGGTGGGCTCGTCGTCGTGTCGATCGTGGTCGCGGCAGCGGTCGTCAACTCGATCGGCGACTTCATCACCAACCTGCCCGAGCTCCGCGCGAACCTGCCGTCGATCATCGCCCCCTGGCAGGAGCGAATCAATTCCTTCGGCATCGCCCAGGTCGACCTGCTCGCGCAGACAACGTTCCTGCTCGACAACATCAGCCAGTACGCCGTCCAGCTCGCTGCCCCGCTCCAGCAGATCGCCGTTGCGAGCATCGGCGCGATCGGGAACCTGCTCCTGGTCGTCGTCTTCTCGCTGTACATGGTCGCGGACCGGGAGCGGCTGATCGCCTTCGGGTTCTGGCTCGTCCCGAGCGGCTACAAGGCGGAGGCGCAGATCCTCGAGGAGGCCGTGGGCCGGTCCTTCGGTGGGTTCATTCGCGGCCAGGTGATCACGGGTCTCGTGTTCGGCGCGATCTGCCTTGCCGGCAGCATCGTCTTCGGGCTCGACTACATCCCGGTCACCACATTCACCGCCGGGCTCCTGATGATGATCCCGTTCTTCGGGCCGTTCGTGGCCTGGGTCCCGCCGGTTCTGGCCGCGATCCTGCTCAAGCCCGACGCGGTGGTGGGTGTCGGAATCGTCGTGGCCGTCGGCTGGCTCCTGGTCATGAACGTGCTCCAGCCCCGGATCATGGCGACCTCACTGCGCATCCACCCGATCGTCGTCCTTGGCTCCGTGCTGGTGGGGCTCAAGATCGCGGGCATCGCCGGCGCGGTCTTCGGGATCCCGATCGCTGCCGTCCTCTCCGCGCTGATCCTCCACGTGCTCAATCGCGGGAAGGGCTCTGGGCCTGTGGCGGAACGCGCCGCCGCCCGCGCCGCGCAACGCCAGGGCCGCTCCATCCGCCAACCGCGCGAGCCGGATCCGCATACGGACCTGGACGTCGAGCGCGAGGACGCGCCCGAGCCGCCGGCAATCAGCTAGGCAGGCGTGCGAGCGGCCGCCGGCTCATCGCCGCGCGGGACCAGCCGGCCAACCAGGTACAGGCTGAGCGCGACGAGGACCAGGTTTCGGCCGAGGACGACGACGACCCAGAAGAGCTCCCGTCGCCAGACGTAGTTCGGATAGAACGTGGGGTAGAACAGGCCGGTGAGCAGGACGGCCGCTCCGAGCGCGAGCAGGTGCGGCGACCACCCGCGACCGCGAATCAGCACCACCGGCGCGATGAGCCAGATCAGGTACTGCGGCGACAGGACCTTCCCGAACGCCACCCAGGCGCACAGCGCGGCGCCGGAGGCGAGCATCAGCCGCCACAGCGTGGGCCTGCCGCGGATGAACAGGAGGAGGGTCGCGAGCAGGACGCCACCGAGGACGACCGTCTGGGCGGTCGCGACCCGTGCCGCAAGCGGACCGGCGAGGTTGTACGAGTCGTAGGTGTGAATCATCCTCGTGGCGCCTTCCGGGCTCGCGAGGAGGAGGAGCGCGCCGCCGAGCGTCTCGATCTGGAGGGGCCGCGCCACCGCTCGCCGGACGGCTTCGATCACCCCGTCCGGAGCGATGAGGAAGAACGGCGCCGCGCCGATCGCGACCGTCAGGCCAAGGATCGCGCTGAAGATGACCGCGTCCCGTCGACCCCTGCTGCGCCAGAGGTGCACGAGGAAGAAGGGTGCGAGCACGACCGGGTACACCTTCGCCAGCACGCCGAGGCCAATGGCGACTGCAGCCAAGCGGTGGCGATCCGTGACGAACAGCCAGATCGCGGCGGCCGCGAACAGCGCCGGCCACAGATCGAACCGCGACAGCATCAGCGGGCCCATCAGGATCGGCGAGATCGCGACCACGACCGCCGCGGCGAGCATGTCCCGCCGACGCAGGTCGAGGGCGACGGCGGCACGCATCACGAAGACCGTCGTCAGCATCCCGATGGCCGCGGCGACCACGCCGAACGCCAGCCGATACCCCGGCTCGGCAAGGTCCCGGCCGACCAGCAGGAGCGGCGCGAGGATCGGCACGATGGCGAGCGGCGGGTACTCGAACGGAAAGTCCCGGTACGGAACCAGGCCATCGAGGACGTTCCCGGCATACGTCCGGAGGAGATCGACGCCGAGCACGCGTCGCGGATCGCCGTACAGGCCCTGCTCCGCGAGGAAGGCGATCACGACCCAGGCAAGGCTGAAGCCGAGGATCCCTGCGGCGGCGACGCGGGATGCCCACACCGCGTCGTGGTCGGAGGCGTCGACCACGAGGTCGGCGGGCAGCGGGGCTGGGGCAGTCCTGGGTTCGGGTGCGACCTCGCTACGCTCGCCGGCCACGGAGGTCACCGAGGATCTCGCGGGCGGCGTTCTGGCCGGGACCGCCGGTGATGCCGCCGCCAGGGTGGGCGCCGGAGCCGCACAGGTACAGCCGCTCCAGCGCGATTCGGTAGCGAGCGTGGCCGAGCAGCGGTCGCCAGACAAAGAACTGATCGAGACCCTGCTCGGCGTGGAGCGGGTGCCCACCCGTGAGCCCGTACTGCTGCTCCAGGTCGACCGGCGTGAGCACCTGGCGATGGGTCACGAGCTTGCCGATCCCGGGCGCGACGGCCTCCAGCGCCTTGATCACCGACTCCCCGAAGTTCTCGCGCGCAATCTCCCACGTCGCGACCGGGTCGCCCTCGGTGGGCCCGTGGCCACGCAGCGCATACGGGGCGTACTGGGCGATGACGCTCATCACGTGCGTGCCGGCCTTCGCGCCCTCGACCAGCGACGGGTCGGCGAGCGATGGGATGGTCGCCTCGAGGATCAGCGATTCGCCCCAGCGGCCGTACTTGGTGGCGTCGAAGGCACGCTCCATCGCATCAATGCCCGGGGCCACGACGATCCGGCCGCGCAGGAGCGCCTCGTTCCCGGCGGCGGCGGGGAAGACCGGCAGCCCCTTCAGCGCGAGGTTGACCTTGGCCACCACGCCGGGCTGGCGGATGTTGCCGGCGCGCCAGCCGAGCGACGGCCCAACCGCAACCGGGTCCAGGAGGTCGACGATGGTGCGCTTGGGATCGACGCCGGAGACGATGCTGCCGGCCGTGATCTCCTCGCCATCGGCAAGCACGACTCCGGTCGCACGGCCGTCGCGTGAGGTGATCCGAACCACCTCGACGCCGGTCTGGACCACCGCGCCGGCATGTCTCGCCGCCGCCGCGAGCGCCTCGGCAAGCGCGCCCGGGCCACCCTTCGCGAACACCGTCTCACCCGCGGCGCCGCCGTCGTTGCCGGCTCCGTCTGTGAGGAGCATCGCGGCCGTGCCGGCCGACCACGGCCCCACGGCGCCGAAGCGAACGCCTCGCCACGCAAGCGCGGCCCGCAGCGCATCGGTCTCGAACGATTCGGCGACCAGGTCCGCCACGGCCATCGGCAGGACGCGCAGCACCGTCCGCGAGCCCTCGCGCCCGAGGCCCTTGAAGCTGCGTCCGAGCTTGAGCGCCGAGACCGCGTCGGCGAGGCGCGGCGACTTGATGTCCGGCGGCGCCGCCCGTCCGAGCTCGTCGAGGAACCGCCCGAGTGCGCGTACGCGCGTGTCGAAGCCGGCGTATGCATCCGCATCCGCTTCCGAACGCGAGCGCAAGCCGGCGGCGGTCTTCTTGACGTCCGACCACAGGGAGATCGCCGTCCCGTCGGGCGAGGGAGCGAAGACGCGGACGTCGGGCGCGACGAGCACAAGCCCATGGGAGGCGAGATCGAGATCGCGCTGGACCGAGGCACGAAGCCGGCCCACGGTGTGCGCCAAGGTCGGGACGCGGATGCCCTTCGCGAGCTCCGTCGTGTCCGCCGCGCCACCGACCCGCTCCCGGCGCTCGAGGACGAGCGTGTTCAGGCCGGCCTTCGCGAGGTACGCGGCGGTCACCAGCGAGTTGTGGCCGGCCCCGACCACGACGACGTCCCAGCGAACTGACGAGCGCAGGTCGCTCATGGCCGCTTCCGCTTGGAGCGCAGCAGCTCCATCGCTGCGATGCGCCCGTTCGCGCCCATGATCCCGCCACCCGGGTGCGTGGACGAGCCGCACAGCCACAGGTCCTTCACCGGGGTTCGGAAGCGCGCCCAGCCCGGAACGGGCCGGCTGAAGAACAGCTGCTCCAGCGAGAGCTCGCCCTGGAAGATGTTGCCCTCGGTCAGCCCTGTCGTGCGCTCGATGTCGAGGGGCGTCTGGACGTTCCGGAACAGGATCTTGGACGGCAGGTCCGGCGCGAACTCCGCAATCCGCGCGACGACCGCGTCGCCGAACGCCTCGCGCTGGTTATCCCAGCCGCCCAGGGCCGGGTCCAGGTTGTACGGGGCGTACTGCACGAAGCAGCTCATGATGTGCTTGCCGGGCGGGGCCATCGACGGGTCGACCAACGTGGGGATGATGATGTCGATGTACGGCTTCTTGCTGAACTGGCCGTACTTCGCGTCGTCGTAGGCGCGCTCCATCGCATCGATCGACGGGGAGATCGAGATCGCGCCGCGGAGGTGCTCGCCCTCGCCGGGCAGCGCGGTGAAGTTGGGCAGCGAGTCGAGCGCCATGTTCACCTTGCCCGACGAGCCGCGGAACTTGAAGCGGCGAACCTCGGCCTCGAAATCGCTGTCGATCGCGCCGGGCTCCATCAGGTCGATGAAGGTGCGGCGCACGTCCACCGACGACAGCACCGAGTCGGCTTCCAGCTCCTCGCCGGATTCGAGGACGACGCCCGTCGCCCGCCCGCCCCGGGTGCGGATCTTGGCGACCGGCGCTTCCGTGCGGATCTCCACGCCCTTGGCGCGCGCTGCACTCGCGATTGCGTTGGAGATGCCGCCCGTGCCGCCCTTCGGGATGCCCCAGGCGCGGAATGCGCCATCGATCTCGCCCATGTAGTGGTGGAGCAGGACGTACGCGGTGCCCGGCGACTTCACGCCCTGGTACGTCCCGATGATCCCGGACGCCGCCATCGTCGCCTTGAGCGGGTCCGTCTCGAACCACTGGCTCAGGAAGTCATAGGCGGACATCGTCATGAGCTGGACGAACACTGCCTGCTGACGCTCGGTCAGCTTCTGGAAGCTCCGCAGCAGGCCGGTGAGCGGGAGGAGCGGCCGCGGGTCGATCGACGCCGGGTCCGGCGGGACGATCGCCAGGATCGGCTTGATGAACCGGGCCATGTCCACCATGAGCGGCCCGTATTCCTCGTACGCCTCGGCGTCCATCTTCGACCAGCGCCGGAGCTCGCGGACCGTCCGGCCGTGGTCGTTGACGCGCCACAGGTAGTCCCCCGTCCCGATCTTGTTGCCGTTGCCATCCTTCGGCGCGGGTCGGCCCATGCCCTGCGGAACCGGCGTGAACGTGCCGTCCAGGGGCAGGATGTCGAGCCCGTGGTGCGGCAGGTCCAGCTCGCGGATGATCTCCGGCCGGAGCAGCGAAACGACGTATGAGAAGACCGAGAACCGGTAGCCCGGGAAGAGCTCCTCGGTCACGGCCGCGCCGCCCAGTACGTGGCGCTTCTCCAGCACGACCGTCTTCAAGCCTGCGCGCGCGAGATAGGCGGCACTGATCAGGCCGTTGTGGCCGCCGCCGATCACGATCGCGTCGTAGCGCTGGGGCACGCGTTCCTCCGCCGTGGGATCTTCCGGGAGCGCCTCGGACTCTAGCGGACGAGGTCGCCCCTCGTCCCGGGTCTATCGTCGTGTGCTATCGTGTGTTCAATACTCGACACACGAGGTCGCACATCGATGGCACTCGTCCGAACGAACATCACGATCCCCGAGGAGACGCTCGCGCTCGTCGACTCGGTCGCCGGGCCGCGCGGCCGCAGCGCATATATCGCGGACGTCGTGGCCAAACAGGTTCGTCGAGACAACGCGCGCTTGGTCTGGGAGAAGTACGCCGGCGCCCTCAAAGGCTCGACGACCTGGGGCCGCACGGATGCAGAAGTGCTCGAGACGCTTCGGGAGTTGCGCGATGATTCGGCGCGGGAGCGTCGCATCTGGGGGCCGTACGAGGAGGATGAGTCTGGTGCGCTATCTGCTCGACACGACGCTGCTTCTCGACCACGTGCGGGGCAAGCCAAGCGCAGTCGAGCTCGTACGGAGCCTGTTCAGCGAGGCAAATGACCTCTACGTCTGCGACGCCGTCGTGACGGAATCGCTCTCGAAGGGTCCCGACGAAGAGATTGCAATGATCGACGCGTTGTTGCTGCCGCTTGAATACGTAGCAACAACCCCCGATGCGGCGCGCTGGGCCGGTGCATCGCGACGCACGCTGGGGCACACGAGCCCTCGCCGCCTTGGCGACGCGATCATCGCGGGCGTGGCCTGGTCGCTTGGGGCGACGGTCGTGACGCGGAATCCGCGCGACTTCGAGATCCAGGGAGTGCCGGTCCTCGCCTACGAATAGGCGGATTTGGGTTCGCGCCCGGATCTGCGTGGTACTTCCTGGTCGCCGTCGCGGCGCGGGCGTGCAGCGTGCTGGCGATCGTCTACCTGGCGTGGGGCCTGCGTGCCGGGCTGGGATCCGAGGGCGGCAGCGAGGCTGCGGAGTAGCGGGCCGAACCGCTAGGCTCCCGCCATGAGCATCGGCAGCCCATTCCACGAGCGGACCGCGCCACTCAACGTCAAGCAGCAGTGGCGCGAGTGGTCCGGCTACTGGGCATCGTCCGCATACGCCGACGCGCACGACATCGAGTACAACGCGATCCGCGAGGCGGCGGCGCTCATCGACGTCTCGCCGCTTTACAAGTACAAGCTGACCGGGCGCGACGCGCTCTCGCTCGTCGACCGGGTCATCACCCGCGACGCCTCCAGGATGGCCGTTGGGCAGGTCTACTACACGCCCTGGTGCGACGAGCACGGCATGGTCATCGATGACGGCACGGTCCATCGCGTCGCCGAGGATGAGTTCTTCTGGACCGCCGCCGACCCGCAGTACCGCTGGCTGACGCTCAACGCGCGCGGGCTCCAGGTCGCGATCGAGGACGTCACGGAGTCGATGGCCGCCGTCGCGCTCCAGGGCCCGTTCGCGCGGGCCGTCCTCGAGGAGGCGACCGAGCAGCCATTCGGTGAGCTGCGCTACTTCCGCCGACAATCGTCGCGGCTCCTCGGCGGCGGCAAGCGCCGCGCAGGCATCGATGTCGGGGTCTCGCGGACCGGCTACACGGGTGATCTCGGCTACGAGGTGTGGATCCCGGTGGAGCGCGCGGCCGCGGCGTGGGATGCGCTCATGCAGGCGGGTCGCGCGTACGGCATCAGGCCCGCGGGCATGCTCGCGCTCGACGTCGTGCGCCTGGAGGCCGGCCTCGTGCTCCTCGAGGTGGACTACACGTCGGCGCGACACGCGCTGAACCCGGAGCAGAACTACTCCCCCTTCGAGCTGGGCATGGGCAAGCTCGTGGCGCTGGACAAGACCGCGGACTTCGTCGGCCGCCTGGCACTTCAGCGAGAGCAGTCCACGGGCGGACCGAAGCGACGCCTGGTCGGCGTGCAGCTGGACTGGAACGACATCGAGCGGTCCTTCTCTGCGCGCGGCCTGCCGCCCGCGATCTCCGCGTCGATCGATCGATCCGTCGTGCCGGTCTTCGCGTCGCGCGGTGATCGGCAGATCGGCAAGCTCACGAGCCACGGCTGGAGCCCGATCCTGAAGCAGGCCATCGGCCTGGCGTCCGTATCGCCCGCCCACGAGGCGATCGGTTCAAAGCTCGCGGTCGAATGGACGGTCGAGGGCCACCGCGGCCGCGTCGGCGCAACCGTCGTCCCGATGCCCTTCCTCGACATGCCCCGCAAGCGCGCCTGACGGCTGGGCCGATGGCCGGCAATCGGGTCTTCGTCGGACCTGTCCTGTCGATCGTCGTCGCCGTGGTCGCGGGTATCGCGCTCGCTTACCTCGACAGCCAGCCGGGCTACGACGCGACCGGCGTCACCGCGGCCGGGCTCGCAATCGCGGCGTTGGTCGCCGTGCTGATCGAGGGTTCTGGACGCTTCGTGCGGGTCGCCGCGCTGGCCGTCCTCGTCGGCATCTGGATCCCGATCATCGAAATCGCGGCGCCCGGAACCTACGGCTCGCTGCTGTCGTTCGTGTTCAGCGCCGTGGGCGCATTCATCGGCTGGGTCATCGTCCGGGGACTTGCCCGCCCAGCCGCCCCGGAAGGTAGCTAGCCGATCAGGGCTTCCTCGTCCACGGCCCCGCGACCAGGACGCCGCTCCGATCACCGCAGCTGTCGCTGACCAGCGTGATTCGAAGCGAATCGCCGGTCAGCGCCAGGGTGTAGGTCCCCGGCGTCACGGTGGCCTGGTCGGGGCATTCGGCGTCCGCAGCCAGCACCAATGACGTCTCGGAGACGAGCGTCGGTCCCAGTGAGAAGAGGTCGCCACCCACCGGGTTCTGCAGCATCAGGTCCGCCGAGGAAATCTCGAGGGTCCAAAGCCCGGAGGAGGCCGTCGTGCCCTGAACATTGGCGGTCCAGCTTCCCCGCAGATCGTCCGGCGTCACGACGACCGGTGCCGGGGTTGCTGGAGTGGCCTTGCTCGGGATCGGCACCGGGGTTGCCGTGGGCAGCGGCGGTGCGCCGGTGGCGTTGCAGGCCGCTGCAGCGAGGGCGACAGCAAGGCAGGTGATGGTTGCGAAGCGTGCGGTCATCGGTCGAATCCTCACAGGTGTCGGGGATACAGGGAAGCGGGGCCGGGGGGAGGGGGGGG
>JANLSG010000017.1:0-7129 GCA_031362295.1 Chloroflexota bacterium | reverse complement strand
CTCATGTCCAAGGTCATGACCAACGGCAACGGCCGCGTCAAGTTCCCGATCAACGAGCCGGCGCCGGCCAAGAAGAAGAGCCAGATCCAGGAGTTCCTGGACTACTACCTGGACTCGGGAACGCAGCACATCGCGCTCCGGACCGAGGACATCGTCGCCACGGTCCGCCAGCTGCGCGAGAACGGCATCGAGTTCCTGGGCATGCCCCACGCCTACTACGAGACCCTCGCCGACCGCGTCGGCGATGTTGGCGTACCGATGGTGACCCTCGAGGAGCTCGGCATCGAGGCCGACCGCGACGAGGAGGGCTACCTCCTCCAGATCTTCACCCGCCCGATCCAGGACCGCCCGACGTTCTTCTTCGAGATCATCGAGCGCCACGGCTCACGCGGCTTCGGTGTCGGCAACTTCAAGGCGCTCTTCGAGGCCATCGAGATCGAACAAGCGCGCCGAGGCAACCTCTAGCCGCTCGAAAGCGAACGGAAACCGCCGCCGGCCGAAGGCCGACGGCGGTGGTGCGACATGGTGCGGCTGGCACCTCGGGGGTCAGTTCGCGGGGGAGAACCGGAACGTGTCAAAGATCGGCTTGAAGGACGCATTCAGCGCGGCGAGGTCCGCTGGGTTTGACGAACTCTCCATGTAGATGATCACGGTCTCACCCGCGACATCGAGGATCCGCATCGTGGTCTGCTGATCGTCGATCCACGAGGAGCCCTTGTTGTCGGCCGCGGCGGGGACCATCAGGACGACAGCCGGGCCGAGGCTGTTTGGACACCTTGCCGTCCAGGTGCTGGCGACATGCAGATCGAGCTGCATGCCCGCGTAGCCACCGATCGTGATCGCGGTGGGCGTCGTCGTCACGAGGCCGGGATGGGTGGTAAGGAACCCAACCCAGTCGGCCACAGTGTTCCCGGCGCCCGGCTTCGACGCTCTGCTGCAGTCGGTCGTCTGTTCGGGGATGGCGATCTGTGTGATGAGCTGCAGGAAGTGGCCGCGCGTGAAGTTGTAGTGGAGCGTGTACTTGCGGTTGGTGTCGAGTGGGTTGGTCCAGCCGTCGGGGACGGTGAACGTCAGCGTGGGCTGGAAGTTGAGCGACGAGTTCGCGCCCGCGGTCAGTGGCCCCGCGCACACGGCGCCTGCCTCGGCGCATGTGATTGCTGGGGCTGTCGCAGCTGCCGTGGGAGCCGACGTCGCGGCCACCGTGGGGCTCGCTCCTGGGCCGACGTTGGACGAGCCGCGTGGGAGCAGGTTGTAGCCGACGACGGCGACGACGAGGACCGCGGCAGCAGCTGCGGCGTAGGTCAAAGAGCGATTCATCGGATGGAGCCTCCAGGAGAGGCGCCAGGCGCGCCGCCGAGGCTGGCGGCCGATCCGCTGCTCGACCACGTCGAGGACGTAGTCGGGTGCGGTCAAGCCATCCTCGGCAAAGTAGTCGCGAAGGACGAGCTCGACGTCGGGTGATCGGTTCATGCGGATGACCCTCCGACGGCGGCGCGTGCGTCAGCGTCGATTGCGGCGCGCATGGCGCGATGGGCGTGATGGAGTCGGGATCGGATCGTGCCGCCCGAGACGCCGAGCGCTTCGGCGATGTCGGCAGGCTCGTATCCGAGGTAGTGGCGAAGGACGAGGATCGCCCGCTCCTCTGGCCTTAGCCGGCGGAAGGCGCGATCCACGACGTCACGGTCGACCACGCCAGCGAGCTCATCGCGCGCCACGTGGTCGTTGAGGTTGAACACCTCGAGCTTGGTATACCGGCGCCGGTCCCGACGGGCGTGCTCGATGCACATGTTCGCGAGCACGCGCTGGATCCAGAAGTCGAACCGGTCCGGATCGCGGAGGTCCGGCAGGTCACGCCAGGCGATCACCAGCGCATCCTGCAGGGCATCCTCGGCCCGGTCGACGTCACGGAGGATCCGTCGGGCGATCGCGAACAGTCGGTCGACGCGCGCGCGGACCAGGTCCATGAAGGCGACCTGATCGCCACGCTGTGCTGCGACGACGAGCTCTCGATCCACCGTCGGTCTCGCTGCTGACGTCCGTTGGGGACGTCGTCCAGTGATTCAGGCGGATGGTGCCGCCTCTGCGTTGAAAGATTCCTTGATTCAGGTGCCTGCATGTCCAAACGGGCTGCGCGGCGTCAGGGACAGCGAACCGCCGCCGGCCGAAGGCCGACGGCGATCCCTGAGAGCTACCGCGTGGCGAGCTTCAGCTCGACGGCGATGGCGTCGGCGGGAGGAACTGCACGGTCGCAAGGACCGCATCGAGTTCCGCCGTGGCGGCGTCGAAGTCCGCACCCGCGATGTTCACCACGATCATGAAGCCATCACCGGCCGTTCCCGGGACGATGATGAAGCGGATCCGGTGACCCACGTTGCCCTGGTCATACAGCCACGCCCCGGACGTGTACCTGAGGAAGTCGCGCTTCGTCATTCCGGTATCCCAGACGAATACGGCATCGATCTCGGTGCCGGGCCGGCCGCCAACGGTGACGGGTCGGGGAGTCTGGAAATCCGTGAACTCCGGGCGTTCCTGGACCCAGGCGATGAAGTCCGCCGGCACCGGGATCCACGGATCCGTGGTGGTCGCCCCGGGCAGCGTGACCTTGTTGAGGGGGTGGAACCCGAGATCGGTGTCCCCGTGCAGAAGCTCGAGGTTGTTGGGCTCGACGAGGAGATAGCTCCAGCCGCCGGAGAGCGTCAGCGTGAGCGGTACGCCGAAGCGGCTGGCATCGATGAAACCAGGCACGGGTGATGCGGTCGGAGCCGGCGACGTCGCGGTCGGGGCAGGCGTCATGGTCGCAGGCGGTCCGCCGACGTTCGGGCCCCTCGGGAGCAGGTTGTAGCCGACGACGGCCACGACGAGGACAGCGGCGGCCGCGAGGCCGTACTTCAGTGCTGGGCTCATTGGGAACCTCCAAAGGAGGCGCCGCGAGCGCCGCTGGGGACGCAGGCTGATCCGGTGGGCGACGACGTCCACGACGCGGTCAGGCATCGCGATGGGGCCGTCCTCGAACCAGTGGCCGAGCACGCGGTCGATGTCGGAGCGATCGTTCATGCCGAGGGTCCTCCGACAGCGGTCGTGCGTTCGTCTGCGTCGATGGCAGCGCGCATGGCGCGGGTTGCATGGTGGAGTCGAGATCGGACGGTTCCCGCCGGCTGGCCGAGCACTTCGGCGATCTCGGAGGGTTCGTATCCGATGTAGTGGCGAAGGACGAGGATCGCGCGCTCCTCGGGGATGAGCCGTCGGAAGGCACGATCCAGCTGGTCACGATCGGCGACGGTGAGGTAGTCATCGGACGACCGCGGCGGGTCGATCGTGAGCACCCGAATGTGGGCGAGCCGGCGCCGCTCACGACTGGCGTGGGCGATGCAGACGTTCGTGAGAATGCGATGGATCCAGGCGTCGAATCGGTCCGGATCGCGGAGGTCCGGCAGGTCACGCCCGGCGATCACCAGCGCGTCCTGCAGGGCATCCTCGGCCCGATCGACTTCCCGAAGAATCCGATGAGCGATCGCGAACCATCGATCCCCACGGGCACGCACCAGGTCGACGAATGCCGACTGGTCGCCATCCCGCGCGGACTCGACGAGCTCTCGATCCACTCTCGCACCCATCCCTGACGTCCAGTGGGGACGTCGTCCGGTGATATTGGTAGATGCCGCGCCCGAAGCGTTGGAATTTTCCCGTGGAGGTGGCCAGCCTTGTCGGCGTATGCTCGCCGTCCCACAACTATCGAGCGGGTGCTGGAGGTCCGAGTCGTGTCCGACGCCAAGGTGGACCTGATCAAGTCGGTATCCCTGTTTACGGGCATGGGTCGGCGCGAGCTGGAACAGGTCGCGCAGCTGATGGAGGAGGTCGAGGTGCCCGCGGGCAAGGTCCTCATGCGCGAGGGCCAGACCGGCAACGAAATGTTCGTGATCGCCAAGGGCCGCGTGTCCGTGGAACGAAATGGGAAGGTAATCGCGGAGCGCGGTCCGGGCTCGGCGCTGGGTGAGATCTCGCTCCTGGCGGAAGGGCCGCGCACCGCGACGGTCACGGCCATCGAGCCGTCGATCCTGCTTTACGCCGCGCACCGGGAGTTCCACTCACTGATGGACCAGCATCCGTCCGTGCGGATGTGCATCCTCGAAGGCCTGGCAGCAAAGGTCCGCGCGCTCGACGAGGCCGGCGTCCACTAATCCGCCGCCCGCGTGCCGGCCCCGCGCGGTAACTGCGGGACATCCCTTGACTGGCGCAGCCTTTGATGATATTGACTGTGCAATGCAGTCAATGAACTCCAGTTGGACGCCCTGACCCGGTGGCCCCACGCACCTACAAGCAGGGGCTACGGGCAGATTCCGCGGCCGATACTCGATCGCGGATCCTCGAGGTCGCGCTGGAGCTCTACGCGGAACGAGGCGTCAAGGGGACGACCCTGAAAGCGGTCGCAGAGCGAGCCGACGTGTCGCGCGGCACGATCGTCCACCACTTCGGCTCCGGCGACGGCCTGTTTGGATCGGTCATCGACATGGTGGTCGAGCAGCTCGAGTACCCAAACGCGGGGGTGCTGGAGGGTGCCCACGGCCTCGACGAACGGATCCGTGCCTTCATGGAAGCGCTGATCGATTTCTTCGTTCGGACCCGTCACCTGTGGCCGATTTTCGAGAGCGAGCAGGGCGGCGCGGAGTACCAGCGCCGGGAGGCGGAGTACTGGGAGTCGCTCGGGCAGTTCCAGGCTGCCGCGCTGGGGCCGGAGCTCGCGGCGAATCCGGAAGCCAACGCGATCCTTTTGAGCTTCGTGCACCCGGCGACGGTCGGGACCTTCATCTGGGCGTACGAGCGGGCAGGCCTCGACACGGGGCGGGCCCGCTCACTGCTGGGGGAGCTGGCGGTCGAGGCGGTCCGGCGGCGTGCCGGCCCCGCGAGTGAAGAAGGAGGGAGCCCGTGAGCGTCATGCGCCAGGTCCACGCCGCGACGGCGTGGGTCTATGTCGCGGCAATCGTCGTCCAGGTATTCCTGGCCGGCACGTCGATCCCGCAGCTTGGTGGGAACGGATCGTTCGCAACCCATCGGGACTTCGGCTATCTCATCGGGCTGGTGAGCCTGGTCCTGCTCGTGACGGCGATCCTCGCGCGGGTGGGTCGTCGGCGGATCAGCCAGGCCCTCGGCCTGCTGGTGCTGTACGTGATCCAGTCCTCGCTGCCGTACATGGATCCGGGACTACCGGCCGTGGCGGCCCTGCACCCGGTGAACGCGCTGCTCATGTTTGGCCTGGGCTTCCTGTATGCCCGCGCGGTCTGGCGCGGACGGACAACGCTCGCCGCGTAGGCGAGACGAAGGAGAGGGAGGGAACTCGACCGTGGACCTGACGCCCTACATCGGGTGGATCGTCTTCTTGCACGTCGCCGGGACGTTCATGTTCGTGGCCGGACACGGCGTATCGATGTTCGTCGTGTTCCAGGTTCGAAAAGAGCGCGATCGGGCCCGGCTCGGCGCGCTGCTCGACCTGTCGGGCTGGTCGCTCGGGGTTGCTGGGATCGGCCTGCTGGTGCTGTTCCTGTCGGGGATCCTCGCGGGGATCGTGCTCGGGTCGTTTGGCAAATGGTGGATCTGGATCGCGCTCGTCCTGTTCGTCGTGATCGCGGGCCTGATGACGCCGGTCGGGGGCAAGTACCTCACTGGCATCCGGATCGCCCTCGGCCAGCGAACGCGCGCCCTGAAGCCGGCGGATCCCGATCCCGTGCCGGCGTCCGATGCCGATCTTGAGACGCTCCTCGTGTCCCGGGCACCGGAGACGCTTCTGCTCCTGGGCGGCGGCGGGTTCCTGGTGATCCTCTGGCTGATGATGTTCCGGCCGTTCTGACGGCGATACGCCGGCGGCCATTTCCGGGCTAGCCGGAAATCTCTCTCAGACGGAAGAGCTGGCGTCGCCCGGCCAGGCCTTTCAACTCGTGCGTGCCGGCGTCATCGAACTTCAGGCCCGACCCGTCCACGAGATCCATGACGGTGGCGGACACGAGGACTTCCCCGGCCTCCGCGATCGCCATGATGCGCGCCGTGGTGTGCACGGCGATGCCACGAAGGTCGTCTGCCGTGACTTCGACCTCGCCGCTATGGACGCCGGCGCGGATATCCAGGCCGAGTTCCTTGGCAACCGTCCGAATGGCAGCGGCGGCGCGCACGGCCCGCTCGGGGCTATCGAACTGGGCCAGGACCCCGTCGCCGGTCGTCTTGACCAGACGCCCGCGATGCCGGTCGATGGCCGACGTCGCCTTCCGGTTGTGCTCGCCGACGATGTCACGCCACGTCTGCGCGCCCACCTGTGCTGCACGCCGGGTCGAATCCACGATATCGGTGAGCAGGATCGCCGCGAGTGTGCGCTGGGTGGCCGCCTGGGTCCGGCCATAGGTGCGCATTGCCTCAAAATCGACGCAGACCCAGGGCTCATCCCCGACGACCCAGGCGTCGTGTCCGGGCGGGATCTCGAAGACATCGCCAGGCCTGATCTCGAGCTCCGTGCCGTCCGACATCTCCATGCGCAGCCGGCCAGAGAGCACCACCCCGACATGGTGGTACTGGCACCAGTCGGTGCCCGCAAGCGGCTTCACGTCAGTGGACCAGCGCCAGCCGGGCTCGTAGGTCATCCGGCCGATGACGTGGTCGTCGAGCTCGATGACCTCGACCTTGCCGTTCGGGAAGGTGCGCGTGTCTGCCGGCTCGGAAAAGCTCCGTCGCTGAAGGCGCATGCCCCACCTCAGTCCTGCAGTTCCCCGCATCCTGACACACCGTTTCCCGAGGCGCGCCAGTCTCCACCACGGATGCCTAGACTCCGACCCATGCGCGTCGCTCATGTTCGCGAACGATCCGGGGCGGCCGGCTCGCCGTGGCGGCTTTCCATTGCGCTTGGTCCCGGCGACCGATGGCTCGACCTCGAGCCCGCCCGTCGCCGACTGGTGGCCGCGGACCCGCGGCGGGCCCACAACTCGACCCTCTTCCGCCTGCCGATCACGACGCTCGACGACGTGTTCGCTCGCGGGATGCGGATCGAGGCACTCGGCGAGATCCTCGAGGAGTTCGCGCCCGCCGGTGGCGCGCTCGACCGGGAGGACGATGCCGTTCTGGGAGCGGCGAATCTCGCCTTCGGACCGCC
>JANLSG010000337.1:0-14647 GCA_031362295.1 Chloroflexota bacterium | reverse complement strand
GTGATCTCGCCGGATGCCTGGCGGAGGGTGAACCGACCGCGCGTGCCGATCACGTGCTCCAGGCTCCCGACGTGCTGGTTGGTCTGGGTCATCGGTCGGTCCTTCCGAGGTTTCGGATAGCGGCGGCCGCTTCGTCGGCGGTCATCTCGTGGCGCCCCAGGCGCTCGAGGATCGCCTGGCGTGTGGCCGCGACATCGGCGTTGCTGGTGGTCGCGGCGGCTGCGGCGGCCGCGTCATCGGCTGCCTCGTCGCTGTCCGCGCGGGGCCCGAAGCCGAGTGCGCGAACGAGCGCCTCGACGCGGGAGCGAACGGTCGGGTAGGAGATGCTCAGCTCGCGCTCCATGTCGCGGAGGTTCCCGCGGGAGCGGAGGAAGCTCTCCAGCAGGAGCAGCTGCTCCCGCGTGAGCCGCCCGAACCGCCCGACGCTGAACTCGCCCTCGAGGGTCGTGCCGCACGCGCGGCAGTGGAGCCGCGTCACGGCCAGCTCGCTGGAGCAGACGGGACAGGTGGAGATGACGTCGTGCGGCATGCGGTTCGGTTCCTTCCTTGCGTGCCGCTACTCTCGCATACGTCCTTTCACTTTGTCAATGTGCAGTTTCTATTCGTTGTTGCAGCCGATCCTCTTGGGTTCGCAAGCGACGCGAACGTCGCGCAGGCCAGGCCTCCGCCGGATGTACGCAGCCACGTACCAACTCGACGAGGTGACACATGCCGTTACCGACGGGCCACCAGCGGGTGGGCACTTTGATCGTGCCGGCGGACACGATCGACGAGGTCCCGCCCTGAATCCGACCCCCAGGCGCCCCGAAATGGCTCGCCGTCCGGCAACCTCGTCTTGTTGGTATGCGGCCACGAACATCGCAACGATCAGGACCGCACCCGAGCCGGCGCTCGAGCCGGGCCGGCCTGGCGGCGCGCACCTACGCGACGGTGAGCGAGCCCTGGGCGACGAGGCGGGCGCCGGGGAAGAAGTGGCCCAGCATCAGGCTGGAGGTCACCTTGTCGACGGCGTAGCGGTTGACGTGGAGGTACTGCCGCGTGGCGATGCCCGCCTCGTCGCGGCCCACGAGCTCCACGGTTGCGTCGCTCAGGGGGATGAACGTGCTGCCGGGCCGGGCGAGGGCGCGGGCCGGATCGAAGCCCGGGTGCGTGGCGAGGCGGCCGGTGATCCGGTATGGGCCAACGTCGAGGGCGACGGAGTACCAGGCCATGTGCACCTTGAGCTCCGGCTCGGGGGTAACGATCAGGAGGATGTCGTCCGGGCCGACGCTGGTCTCGCCGCGGTGCGAGGGCCGGCCGCCGTCGATGGGATACCAGCGGGCGTCGTCGATGGTGAGCGGTTCCACGAGGTCCGGGCCGTCGTTGGTCAGGGGCACCGTGGCGGTCGTGCCCGCCAGGACCCCGGTCGGCGTGAAGACCTCGACCTCGAACAACGCATTCCCCCGAAGCGTCCGTCCAGCATTGCGCACCCGGGCCGGGTGGCGCATGACCCTCGGGTACCGACTTCGGGGCCCGGTGGTACCGTCCCTCGGTGATCGCAGCCCAACTCGGCGCGGCCGACCTGATCCGTTCGATCGGCCTCCTCGCCGATGGGCCCGTGCGCTGGGGCGTCCCCGTGCCGGCGCGCAAGGGTGGCCTGTACGTCGTTGAACTCGGCTCACCGCTGCCCACGGCGCCGATCGAGATGACCCGCGTCGGCAAGTGGATCGAAGGCCTGCCGGCATTCCGGATGGACGGCGAGCACACCAACTCCAAGGCCGTCCAGGCACGCCTCGCGTCGCTCTGGTGGCCGGAGGCGACGGTCCTGTACGCGGGCGCGACCGACCGCTCCATCGGCGGACGGGTCGCGGCGCTGCTCGCGCACGTGCCGGGCGATCGACAGCCGCACGCCGAGGGCCAGTGGCTGCACCTGTTCCGGGGGATCGAGCGACTCGGCCTCCGGATCTGGTGGGCCGAGACGTCGGCCCCCGAGGAGTCTTTGGACGCGCTGCTCGATGCTTTCGGTGCCGCACAGAAGGCACCCGCAACCCGTCCGACGGCAGCCCTTGCGCTGCCGTGGGCGAACACCCGCCGCCCAACCGGCGAGCGGCAGGTCCACGGCCTGACCGGCGTCATCCAGCCGGCCCCGCCGCAGGCGCCGGCGCCGGAACGACACGTGGTGAACGTGGCAGCCGGCGACGCCGAGGGCGCCCGCCCGGAGGAACGCGGCACCGGTACGACGCGCCGCGCCCCCGTGCTGGCACCCGCCGCCCGTGCGCGAGCCTCTTCGCCCCATCCGGCACCCCAGCGCGCCCCCACGGTTGCGCGATCCGCGAGCGGACCACGCCGCAAGGCCCCGACCGGCATCGCGCCGGAGCCGATGCAGATGTCGCAGGGGGCGGTCGATCGGATGTCCGCCGAGCTGGACGAGCTCACGCGCGTCAAGCGCCGCGAGGTCGTTGCCCGGATCAAGTCCGCGCGCGAGCACGGCGACCTGAAGGAAAACGCGGAGTACCACGCAGCCCGGGAGGAACAGTCGTTCCTCGAGGGTCGGGTCATGGCGCTTGAGGACCGGCTACGGCGCGCCGTGGTCATCGAAGAAGCGGCGACCGGCAAGGTGATCATCGGCTCGACGGTCACCGTCGAGGTCGGCGGCGACGAGGTGCGCTACACGATCGTCGGCAGCGCCGAGGCGGATCCCGCCGCAGGTCGGCTGAGCATGGTCTCCCCGGTCGGCGCCGCGCTCCTGGGCGCCATCGCCGGCGCGGAGGTCCAGGTCCGCACGCCGCGCGGATCGGTCAGCTACAAGGTGCTCACGGTCGAGTAGCGGGCTTCGGCCCGCGGCGCCTCACCGAGCCGGCAGCCCCGCCACGAACGCGGCGACGCGATCGAGGGCGTCGTCGAGGACCGGCTTCATCGTGTGGCCCAGTCGCGGGTAGGTCACGAGCTCGGCGTGGGGAAGGGTCGCGACGGCCCTCCGGAGCAGCTCCAGCTGGGCGAACGGATCCGCCTCGCCCGAGAGCAGCAGGACCGGGCAATCGATCAACGGGAAGTGCGCCGATCGAGCCGCCGCGTTCTCGGGACGCCCCGGTGGATGCAGCGGGAAGCAGAAGAGGACGATGCCGGCGTAGCCGGCGCCCTGCGCGGCGGCGAGCGTCGACACGCGGCCGCCGTAGGACTGCCCGCCCACCACGGTGTCGGGCCCGTCGGGCACGGATGCGCGCCAGACCGGGACTGCGTCCTCTGCCTTCCGAACCGGCAGGTCCACCGCGTCTGCGTTGATGCCGCGCTTGCGAAGGCCGTTCACGAACGGCGCCATGGTCGCAGCGTTTCCGCTCGCGCCGTGCCCCAGGAAGATGCGCACCTACAGCTCGCGGCGCCGGAGCTGGTTCACCGCGAGCGCGAGGACCAGGACGGTCCAGATCACCGACCAGGCGAGGATCGCGGCCGACGGCGGCGAGGAGGCGAAGAACGGCGACGAGCGAGCGAGGACCTCATCGCCGACCGAGTTGATCACGATCGAGGGCTCCAGGCCGTAGACGACACCCTGCCAGAACGCGTCGGTGGGCAGGATGTATCGAACGGCGTCGCTGATCGACACGAGCGTCGTCGACCCGATTGCCAGCCCGATCTTGCCGAGGACGCCGGCGACCCATGCGAGTCCGAATGCCACGACCGCGATGGCGCCGCCGGCAATCGGCGACAGGCGCGTGGACAGGAGCACCGTCAGCGAGAGCAGGATCAGCGCCTGGCCGGCGAGGAACGCCACGGGCAGGATCGGGTTCGGCGGCACGTAGCCCGAAACGAGCCCGACCGCACCGATCGCCAGCAATCCGGAAAAGACCGCGTAGGCAACGATCACCACGGCCAGGCCGAGCCAGCGGCCGAGCAGGTACGACGCCCGGCGAAGCGGCCTGGCGAGCATCGCCTGGGCGATGCCCGATTCGAGCTCGGCTGCGATGGCAGGAGCGCCGAAGAACGCCGCTGTCATGACGAGCACAAACCCGAACATGAAGGCGATGAGGATCAGGATCTGCGACACGAGCAGCGGGATGTAGTCGCCGATGTTCGGGTCGGCGCGCGCCGCGTCGACGAGCGCCCAAACCCCCCACGCGCTCAGGCCAACGGCCACGAGGGCGAGGATCACGAGGACCCACAGGACGCGCCGACGGGCGGCCTCGCCGATCGTGAGCTTGGCGATCGCGATCATCGGAGCAACTGCCTCATCGGAGCCGCTCCGCGCTTGGGGTGCCGGCCGGCGGCCGGTCGCGCGCCACGAGATCGAGGAAGCGATGCTCCAGCGAGCTGCGACCCGCGCGAACCTCGTAGACCTTGGCGCCCATGCCGACCAGGATCGCGACGAGGTCGGGGACCTGGGCGGCGTCCATCGGCCGGATCGCGAGCGTGTCGCCCTCGATCGTCGGCGTCCCGAATCGCTCGAAGGCCGGCAGGTCACTGGGGCTGATGCCGTCGACCCGGACCTTCGTCTCGGCCTGGCCGAGGACGTCGTCCAGCTCCCCACTGGCCACCACTCGACCGTGATCGATGATCGCGACGCGATCGCAGACCTGCTCCACCTCGCTCAGCAGGTGGCTGTTCAGGAACACCGCGGCGCCGCGATCGGCCGCAGCGCGGACGATGCCCCGAACGTCGACGCGGCCGACCGGATCGAGGGCGGACGTCGGCTCGTCGAGGACGATCAGGGCCGGCTCGCCGAGCAGTGCCGCGCCGAGGCCGAGGCGCTGCTGCATGCCCTTGCTGAACTTGCCCACGACGTCGTTGGCACGATCGGCGAGTCCGACGATCTTGAGGGCTTCATCGGCAGCGGCGCCGCGACGCGCGCGCGGTAGCCCGATCAGCTCGCCGTGCAGCGTGAGGACTTCGCGCGCCTTCAGCCACTGCTGGTAGCGGAACAGCTCCGGCAGGTAGCCGATCTTTCTTCGCGTCGCGAGGTCGCCCATCGGCGCGCCGAGGACTTTGCCCGTGCCCGACGTCGGGCGGGCGAGGCCGAGCAGGAGCTTGACGGTGGTCGTCTTGCCCGCGCCGTTGGGACCAAGGAAGCCGAAGACCTCGCCCCTGCCCACGGTCATCGTGAGCCCGGCCAGGGCATCCACCTGGCCGTAGCGCTTGCGGAGATCGGTGACCTCGATCGCGGGCATGTCGAGTGAAACGCGGGGCATGCGCCGCATCGTGACAGACAAGGTGGCACGGCGTCAGTGCAACTTTCGGGCCATGATCGAGATCGAGATGCCGTGCTGCGGAACCGCGACGTACCTCGCCGAGCTGACGGACTTCGTCGAGTGCGAGACGTGCAACGTGGTCCTGCGCCTGGTTGACCCCGCACCCCTGAGCATCGAACTCCCAGTCGCCGCCTGACACGCTCGCGCCTGCCGGCATACGCGAGCGGATGCGATGGTCGGTACGATGGCGGAGATGCCGCCCCGCTCCCCTGCCCAGCCCTCGGACGAGCTGCGTCTGCGCGAGCTGATCGTGGCAGCCGGCCGGCGGCTCGGCGCACGAGGGCTGATCTCCGCGGGCGAGGGCAACGTGAGCGTTCGCCTTGGCGACGGGACGATCCTCATCACGCCGTCCGGACGCCGGAAGGATGAGCTCGCCGCGGGCGACCTCGTGATCGTGGCGGCAGGCGCGGGCGGGGACGCGGCGACGGGACCCAAACCCAGCTCGGATGTAGCCATCCATCGCGCCGTGTACGAGGCCCGCGCCGACGTCGTCGCGGTGGTCCACGCCCACCTGCCCGCATCGATGGCCCTCACCCTCGCCGGCGAGATTCCCGATCCGTCAGCCCTCCCGGAGACGGCGCTCCTGCTCCCCCGACTGCTCTACGTCCCGTTCGGGATGCCGGGAAGCTCGGCGCTCGCGAGTGCCATCGCAGCGGCGTTCGCCCAGGGACCGGAGCCACTCCCCGGGGCGGTGCTCCTGGAGCGACACGGGGCGGTCGCGGTTGGCGCGACCGTCGACCAGGCCGTCGATCGACTCGAGCTCGTCGAGGTGCTGTGTCGAACGTGGCGCGACGCGCTGCTGATCCGCGGCGCCGTCACCGGCACCGATTCGCGGGCTATCCTCGACGCGCCGAGCTCACTGAGGAGGGATCGATGAACATCCGCGCCCTGGTCGCCGAGGTGGTGGGCACCTTCACCCTGGTCTTCTTCGGCTCGCTCGGCGTCGCGACGTACGTCATTGCGACGCAGGGCCAGGGCGGCCCGATCTACGTGCTCCTCATCGTGCCGTTCGCCTTTGGTCTCGGGCTGATGGCCGCGATCGCGATCGCGGGTCCTGCGTCCGGCGGTCATTTCAACCCGGCCGTCACGCTCGCGGCGCTCCTCGATCGCCGCCTCGACTGGAAGAACGCCCTCGGCTATGCGGTCGCGCAGCTGATCGGGGCGTTCGCCGCGTCCCTGCTGACGATGGTGATCACGTCGATCGAGGTCGTCGGCGCCACCGTCAACCAGCCTGGCCCCACAGCGGAAACGCCGTTCGCTGTTGAGCTGCACGCACTCGCCGTCGAGGCAGTCCTTACGGCGCTCTTCATCGCCGTGATCCTCACGGTGACGCGGAAGTCTCCTGGGCAGGCGATCATCGTGATCCCGCTTACCCTGGTTGCGATCCACTTCGTTGGCATCTTCATCAGCGGCGCGTCGGTGAATCCCACCCGCTCTCTGGCCCCCGCGGTCGTGTCCGGGACGTATGCCTCGCTGTGGGTGTACCTGACGGGACCGTTCATCGGCTCGATCCTCGGCTGGGGCGTCTACCGCTTCCTCAACCCGCCCGACGAGGAGGAGGACGAGGAGACCGACGAGGGCGATGACGAGTTCGACGAGGCGGTCTACGACACCGAGGACGACGACTAGGGCGCTGCTCGACGTGCCGGCGCGGAACCCTCGCTCAGGCGGCTGACGCGCCCGCGGTGAGCCGGTCCAGGATCGTGCCGAGGGCTCGCCGGTAGGCGAGGCTCTGGAAGTCGTGGAGCGGGTCAGGCTCGAGCGCGTGCTCCTCCGTCTTGCCGCCGCGGCGAACGTAGATGACGGGGTAGATCGTGGCCCCGTCCGACTCGACGGTCATCGCCACGGCATCCGGCCCGCCGGCGTCGAGGAAGTTGGTCAGCGGCAGGATGCCCTCGTCGCGCACGCCATCGTCGGGGTCCAGGCTGACGACGCTGGCGAGGTACGCCTTCTGGTGCCACAGCTCGGGCGCGTGTGTGGCCTCAGCGAGCAGGTGGTCGCGCAGGTCGCCGACGTCGATGGACGGGCGCTCCAGCCTGATCCCGAAATGCCGGTCCGCGATCTCGCGGACGAGCAAGCGGGCGTTGTACCGGGAACCCTGCACGGCGCCGGAGTTCGCCGGGATGCCGTGCTTCTTCAGCCCCGCGGCGCCCTGGCCGATGGTCCCCGCGAAGAAGATCCCGGGCACGCTCGCACTCTCCCAGAAGTCCGTCTGGGCGGGGAGCTGAGACTGGCCGAACGTGGCCACGCCGAGTTTCGGCAGGTCGAGCAGCGGGCAGACAAACCCGGTCGCCGAGATCACCTCGTCCGCCTCGACGCTCATCGGCATCGCGTTGTCGCTGCGCTCGAGGTCCACGAGCAGCGCCCCCGACCCCGCGCGGCTGATGCCCTTGATGCTCGCGGCAAGGATGTCCACGCCGCCGCCCAGGATCGAATCCTCGAACGGCTGCACGTAGCGAGCGCGCACGCCGACGAGCGAGCGCGTCTCGATCGAGGTCTTGGCCGGCTTCGGGGACGCAAGCGAGATCCGGCTCGCCCACTGGAGGAGGCCCGTCGCGAGCTCGAAGCCCGAGTTCTGCTTGCCGATGACGAACAGGCGTTTGCCGGCATACGTCTGGGCTGCGCGGGTATCGGCGTAGTGGACAGCGAGCTCGATGCCCGGCGTCGGGGGATTCCACGGCTCCGCGACGCCCACGGCGAAGATCGCGTAGGGGCTGCGGTACTCCCCGTCCGACGTGGTCAGCACGAACCGGTCGCCGGCGCTTGTCTCCTCGCGTCGCGTCGACTCCCAGCGACAGCCGTACCGAACCTTGAGACCGGCGCGCTCGGCAAATGCGGTGAGGTTCGCCTCCATCTCCGGCCGCGACGGAAAGTCGGACGAGCCGTCCATGAACTCCGCGGCAAGGCCGCGCAGCTCCGGCTCACGGGCGAGCAGGCTGTTCCAGTCCCAGCGCTCGAATGCGCGCGAGGTGCGCTCCGCGGGGGCGTATGGCTTCGTCCAGGAGAGCAGGCGCTGGAAGAACGGCCAGCGCCGGAACATGCCGCCGGGGCCCTCGTCGGCGGAGATGACGGCGTGCTCGATCCCGAGCCGGTCCAGGAAGTACGCGGTCTGGAGCGCGCCCGGACCCGAGCCGACGACGACGATCGGGTACTCGCCCGGCGGGAACGGGCGGGCTGATTCCTCGGCCACGGTCACTCGACGGTCACGTCGCGGTCACTCGGCCGCGAGGCGCTGGTTCGTGGCCCGGAGCCGGCGTGCCTGGGCCTGGAGCATCCGGAACATGACCCGCGGGTGGTCCACCAGGAAGCTCTCGACGTCCGGGCCGCCAAGGACAATGCAGCGCAGGGGTCGCGTCGCCACGACGTCCGCGATTGGCGGCTCGCCGAGAAGGACGCTGACCTCGCCGAAAAACTCACCGCGCGCCAGCGTGGCGCGCTTCGCGCCGTCGGCGATCACGTCAGCCTCGCCATCGAGGATCACGTAGAACCCCGAGCCGGTCAGGCCCTGGCGCAGGACGCGGGCGTCCTTGGGAAAGAAGGCCTCCTCGAACCGGCTCGCCACGCCCAGCAGCTGGGGTCGCGCCAAGTCCGCGAAGAGCGCCATCCCGGCGATCGCGTCGGCGATCTCGTCACGGGTCGCCATCGAGCCCTCCAGGTCCGCGAGCGTTGGCGCGCGGTCGATTGGTCAGGTCCCGATTGTGCTCCCACTCGCGGCAATCTGCCGATGAGTTGACGCAAGGCGGGCGCGGGGGCAGCATCGACGTGCCCAAACCGTTGGAGGATCGATGACGCTGACCCACGACCGGCGCGCGGAACTGCTGGCAGGCTGCCCGCTGTTCAAGGGCATCGACCAGGCCGGAGTGGCGCACCTCGCTGAGGTCGCGACGCCCGTGGACTTCCCGACGGGCCACGTGATCGCTCGCCAGGGCGAGATCGGGACCGGCTTCTTCGTCGTCATCGCCGGCATGGTTCGGGTCGTCCGCGACGGCGAGGTCATCGCCCGCCTCGGTCCCGGGGAATTCTTCGGCGAGCTGTCCGTGCTGGACCGGATGCCGCGCAACGCCTCGGTCCTCGCCGACGCGCCGACGACATGCCTGGCGCTGGCATCGTGGGACTTCGAGAAGGTGCTCCTCGAGCAGCCGACCCTCACCCTGACCATTCTGCGAGGGGTCGCGTCGCGGTTGCGCGACGCCACCGAATCGTCGCGGCACTGAGGCCGGCCTGGTGCCTACCGGCACGCTGACGTTCCTGTTTTCCGACATCGAGGGCTCGACGCGGCTCCTCGACGAGCTCGGGAGCGCGGCCTACACCGCCGTGCTCGAGCGCCAGGCGGCGATCCTGCGCGCGGCCTTTGTGAGCCATCGCGGTCGCGAGGAGAACACCGAGGGCGACTCGTTCTTCGTGGTCTTCGACGGTGCGCGCGAGGCGCTGCTCGCCGCGATCGAGGGACAGCGGGCGCTCGGCGACGAGGCGTGGCCCGATGGCGTCGAGGTGCGGGTACGGATGGGGCTGCACGCCGGCGAGGCGACCGCCTCGGCCGCCGGCCTGGTCGGCATCGATATCAATCGAGCGGCCCGCATCGCCGCTGCCGCGCACGGCGGCCAGATCGTGGTGTCCGACGCGGTTCGGAGCCTCGTCGCGCCGGATCTCGGCCCCGAGATCTCGCTGCGCGGACTCGGCAACCACCGCCTCAAGGACCTGCGCGAGCCGCAGCCGCTCCACCAGGTCGTCGCCGACGGGCTGCGCCTCGAGTTCCCGCCGCTCCGCTCCCTCGACGTTCGACCAAACAACCTGCCAACGCAGCTAACGTCGTTCGTCGGACGCGAGCGGGAGCTCGGCGAGGCGGGGGCGCTCCTCGCCGCGAACCGGCTCGTGACCATGACCGGTCCCGGCGGGACCGGCAAGACGCGACTCTCGCTCCAGGTCGCCGCGAATGCCGCGGAGGACTTTCCGGACGGCATCTTCTTCGTGGCCCTCGAGACGGTTCGCGACCCCACCCTGGTCCCATCACGCCTCGCCGCCGCGATCGGGATCGCCGAGCCGGCGCGGCGGACCACGGCGGAGGTGCTCGTCGAGTGGCTGGAGGGCAAGCGCGTCCTGCTCGTGCTCGACAACTTCGAGCAGGTGCTCGACGCCGGCCCGATCATCGCCGACCTGCTGCGCAACGCCGCTGGCCTCAAGGTGCTGGCGACGTCGCGGGCGCCGCTCCACGTGTCCGGCGAGCAGGAATACCCGGTTCCCGGCCTGCCCACTCCGCCGGACCTCACCCAGCTCACCGCCCTGGAGCGGGCGAACCTGCCGGAGGGCGAACGAGCGGTCACGGCAGCATCGCTCTCGACGTACGAGGCGGTCAGCCTGTTCATCGCCCGGGCGAGCGCAGTGAAACCCGGGTTCGAGGTCACCAACGAGAATGCGCCCGCGGTCGCCGCGATCTGCGCCCGGCTGCACGGCATGCCGCTCGCGATCGAGCTCGCCGCGGCGCGCGTGAAGCTCCTCGCGCCGGACGCAATCCTGGCGCGGCTGGAGCACCAGCTGGCGGTCCTCGCGGCCGGCTCGCGCGATCTGCCCGAGCGCCAGCAGACGTTGCGTGGCGCGATCGCCTGGAGCTACGACATCCTCGACGAGTCGTGCCAATTGCTGCTGGACCGATTATCGGTCTTCGCCGGGCACATCGCGCTCGACGCCGCCGAGGCGGTCTGCGGTCCGGCTTCGGAGCTGGGCCAGGACGTCCTCGATGGCCTGTTCTCACTCGCGAACCAGAGCCTCATCCGCACGATCGACGACGAGGCCGCCCCGGGGTTCGAGATGCTCGAGACGATCCGCGAGTTCGCGATCGAGATGCTCGAGACCCGCGGCCAGCGCGCCGACCTGGAGCAACGCCATGGTGCGTGGTGCCTGGCATTCGCGAAGCGCGGGGCCGGGGAGCTGAGCGGAACGGAGCAGCGGATCTGGCTGGAGCGCTTCGAGCACAACCACGACAACATTCGCGTCGCCCTGGATCGGGCGGCGGCGCGCCACGACTCTGAGGTCGCCCTCGGGCTGGCGTTCCACACGTGGCGTTTCTGGCAAAAGCGCGGACACCTGTCAGAGGCCCGCCGCCGGCTCGATGCCCTTGCCGCGGAGCCCTGGACCCACGAGCTCCCCGTGCTGCGCGCCCGCCTGATGGAGGCGCTCGGCGGCGTGTGCTGGTGGCAGGGCGACATCGAGGGGATGGGCCCCGCCTACCGCGAGGCGGTCGAGATCTGGCGTCGCACTGCCGACCGATCGCAGCTCGCGAACGCGCTGTACAACTATTCCTTCACGTTCACGGTTCCCGAGGTAGTCGGCGCCGACTTCTTCGGGGACCAGGCCCCGCAGGCGACGCTCAACGCGCTGCTCGCCGAAGCGCGAGCGATCTACCGCGAGCTCGGCGACGACCGCGGCGAGGCGAATGTCCTGTGGGGAATCCTCAACAGTCGCTACTTCTCGAACGAGTTCGACCCCGCCGCAAAGGATCTGGCGTTGCTTGCGCTCGAGAAGTTCCGCAAGGTCGGCGACCGAACGATGGAAGCCTGGACATTGCACATGGTCGGTGGCGCCTACGTCCGCCTCGGCCAGCTCAACGACGCCCGCCGCGACCTGACCACTGCTTTGCAGATCTTCAACGACGCGAGCGACGCGGCAGGGATCACGTTGATCCTCGACGACCTCTCCTCGCTGGAGCTGGCAGAGGGCCACGCCGAGCGAGCCGCGCGGCTGTGGGGCGCGGCGCGGGCGCTGGCGAAGACGACTGGCGCACAGCTCGCGTCCATGGTCGACGAGGCCGTGGAGCTCGACGCGCGACCGCATGTTCGCAAGGTGTTCACGGGCGACGAGCTCGCCCGCCTCGCTGCAGAGGGCGCCGCCATGACGTTCGACGACCTCATTGCCTACGCGCTGCGGCATGACGGCGACTAGACTCCGACCATGACCCTGCAGGCGGCCCCCGCGGAGCGGACCGGAGAGAAAACCGGCATCCCGAAGAACCCGGGTCGCGCGGAGCTTGGCCTGAAGGCGACGTTGCTCTTCCCCAACCGCGAGATCGTCGAGCAGTACTACGTCCCGCTGATCTACACGGCCTGCCGGACGTGCTACTCGGAGCTCACGCCGGAGGACATCTTCACCAAGGCCGCGACCGGCGAGATCGAGATCGCCAAGATGCAGCGGCTGATCTCGAACGTCATCGAATCGGGCCACGGCTCCACCATCGAGCACGTCGTCTTCACCTTCGGGATCAGTGGCGTCTCGCGGACGCTGTCGCACCAGCTCGTCCGGCATCGCGCGGGCGTGGCCTTCGACCAGCAGAGCCAGCGCTACGTGACATTCAAGAAGGCGGCCACGATGCTGCCGCAGACGATCGCCGAGGCGGATCCGGACATCCGGGCGCAGTACGAGGAGCAGATCCAGGGCTCCATGTCGCTGTACGGCGACCTCGTCGGCGCGGGCATCCCAGGCGAGGACGCCCGGTTCGTCTTCCCGAACGCCACGCGCACCAACCTCGTGATGACGGTCAACCTCCGCGCCCTGATCCACATGTCCGGGCTGCGCCTGTGCACGATGGCGCAGTGGGAGATCCGCCGGCTCTTCCAGCTGATCCGCCACGAGATCTTCCAGGTCTCGCCATTCCTGGGCTCGTTCCTGGCGCCGAAGTGCGTGCCGCTGGGCTACTGCGACGAGATGAACAATCGCGACGGCCACTGCCCGATTCGCCCGCACAAGGACCAGGTCCTCGCAGCCTGGGCCGAGAAGGCGAAGGCTGCGAAAGCAGCCGGCCGCGAGCTGAACGTCACGTAGCCGTCTCGCCGGATTCATCGAACGGGCAATCTGCCGGTGCAGGATCGTCCGCGCAGAGCGTGAAGATGACGTCGATGCCTTCCCTGGTCTGTTCGCTGCCGCCGTTGATCCGGTAGCGCAGGCGAACGCCCATGAGCACGTAGCGCCCAGGCTTTGACGCGGTAAGGCGTGCCACGATCCCGACATTGTTCGCCGGGCCGGGTGATGCGGAGGCGGGCTGCGCGATGGCCCCGGCGAGCGGCTCCAGCTTGTCGCCGATCGATTGCGAGCCGTCAGCGAGGAGGACGGGCGGGGAGAAGAAGAACTCCACGGTGGCGCCGTGCTCCACCCCAAGCGCCTCTGCACCGAGCAGCTCGATCCGGTCGCCGGGTCGCACCTCGAAGAAGGCGACGACTGCCGGTACCGGCTGGCCGACGGCGGCGACGTTGTACTGGCCGGCGGCGGCGGGCCCGCCGTGGAAGGGATAGGGATCGCCCAGCCGGCCTGCCAGCACGACGAGCGTGAGGCCGATGCCGATCACGAAGAGCAGGACGCCGACTCGTCCCAGCCGCCGCCTCATAGCTGGGCGACGAACCGCCGGATCACGCTGGAGAAGCGCGGTCCCGCCTCCGCGCCTGCGGCCAAGACCTCCTCGTGGGTGAGCGGCAAGCCGGTGTAGCCGGCGCCGGCGTTCGTCACGAGCGAGATCCCGCACACCTCGAGACCAGCCCATCGTGCGGCGATGCACTCCATCACCGTCGACATGCCGACAGCGTGGCCGCCCATCGATGCGAACAGGCGCACCTCCGCCGGCGTCTCGTAGTTGGGGCCGGTGAGGCCGACGTAGACGCCATCGGCCAGCTCGACGCCTTCGGCCGTCCCGGCCGCGTGCAGCCGTGTTCGAAGGCGCTGGCTCCACGCATCGGTGAGGTCCGGAAAACGCAGGCCGCTCGAGTCGGCATTCGGACCGATGAGCGGGTTCAGGCCGGTCAGGTTGATGTGGTCGCTGATGACCATGAGCGTGCCCGGCCCGAACGACGGGTCGAGGCCACCGGCTGCGTTGGTGAGGATCACCACCCGGGCGCCAAGGCGCCGGAAGAGCAGCACCGGCTGGATCACGAGGCCCGGAGCGTTGCCCTCGTAGAGATGGAAGCGGCCCTGGAGCATGACAACCGGGCGGCCGGCGAGCGTACCGAGCAGCAGCCGGCCGACGTGGCCGGGCGCCGTCGCCGCCGGCCAACCGGGTAAGTCGGCAAACGGAATCGCAACCGCGTCCTCGAGCTCATCGGCGAGGCCACCGAGCCCCGAGCCCAGCACGATCCCCAGCTCCGGGACGACCCCCGTCCGGGCGCGCACGGCGGCCTCCAGCGCGTCCAGGCGCGCGGGCTGCTCGGCGGGTGAGATGGGTGCCCCCGGGTTCACGCGCACAGGCTACTGCCCGGCGCGGTGGGTCGTGGGGGTTGCCAGCGCTGCCGGTGGCGCGCAGAACTTCTGCAGGCCCGACGAGAGTACCGACACCGGGATGCCGGTCACGTCCCGCCGAGCCTTCCCGGGGACGGCGCAGGAACGCCGTCGCGACCGGGTACAGAAGCGCCCGAAGCGACCGGCCCTGGCAGGAGGTCCCTTGATGTGATCTC
>JANLSG010000332.1:0-8184 GCA_031362295.1 Chloroflexota bacterium | reverse complement strand
ATCAGCGTCTCGCAGGCGAGCGTCGCTTCCTCGATCTGCACGCCGCTGGCGGTCGCGCCGCCCTCGGACAGGCTGATCTTGCTGACCATGGCGTTGGTGAAGTTGTAGCGAAGGACCTCTTCGCCCATGGTGTTCATGAGGATCACCGAGCCGTCGCGACGGTCGGCCTGGCCGGCCATCACCTTGGCGTGCCACTCCCAGATCTCCGTCGCGCCCGTGAGGCCGCGCTTGAGGGTGATCGTGGGCGTCTTCGGCTTGCCGGGCAGCTTGGCGATCGTGATCTTGCCCTTCTCGTTGACGTACGGGTTGTCGACGATCTCGACCTCGCTCGAGACCCCGGATACCGACGTGAAGTTGGCGACGACGCCGACCGTGTCGATGTCCAGCAGCACGTTGCCTTGCAGCAGGGGATCGGTCGTTGGCATGTGGTGCTCCCTTTCGCGTCTGACGGGTCAGTGGGTGCGGGCTACTCCGACGGCTTACTCGGACAGGTCCGCGCCGCCGGAGAACTGGGCGATCCGGAAGACGACGAACTCGGCCGGCTTCACCGGCGCGATGCCGATGTCGACGATGAGTTGGCCGGCATCGCGGACCTCTGGCGGGTTGTTCTCCTCGTCGCACTTGACGAAGAACGCCTGGTCGGGCGTCGCGCCGAAGAGCGCGCCGTCGCGCCAGACCCGGAGCAGGAACGAGTTGATCGTCCGCTTGACCCGGCCCCACAGGCGCTGGTCGTTCGGCTCGAAGACCACCCACTGGGTGCCCTCGAAGATCGACTCCTCCACGAAGTTGAAGAGCCGCCGGACGTTGAGGTAGCGCCAAGCTGGATCGCTGGAGATGGTCCGGGCGCCCCAGACGCGGATGCCGCGGCCCGGGAACGCGCGGATGCAGTTGATCCCGACGGGGTTCAGCTGGTCGTGCTCGCCCTTGGTGAGGTTGAGCTCCAGCGAGATCGCGCCGCGGACGATCTCGTTCCCGGGCGCCTTGTGGACGCCGCGGGTATCGTCGCTGCGCGCCCACACGCCGGCCACGTGGCCGCTCGGCGGGACGTGGATGCCCTGGCCGGAGAGCGGGTCGAAGACCTTGACCCACGGCCAGTAGAGCGTCGCGTACTTGGAGTCGTAGCCGGCCTTGTCGACCCGCCACTCCTTGATCTGCTGGGCGTTGAGCGCCGGCGGCGCATCGAGGATCGCGACGCGGTCACCCATCAGCTCCGCGTGGGCGATCATCGCCAGCTGGACGGCCTGGACGCCTTCGAGATCGATGACGCCCTGCTGGTACACGGCCATCAGGTCCGGCACGCTGAGCATCGTCACCTCGTCGACCGCCTCGAGGCCGGCGAAGCCGGTCCGATCGGCCGAGTTGCCGACGTAGTCGTTGGGTGTGACGCGCACAGGCGCGCTGGAGCCGCCGCCGGAGAGGGTCATGGAGCCCATCGCAGGCACGCGCTCGACCGCGCTCGCGGTCCCGACCTCTTCGAGGCGGATGACCTTCGACTGCGATTTGACCTGGGTCACGACGTTGTTCTTGCCCTTCGCGGAGGTGACGTTGTCGAACACCTCGATGGGCTTGCCGCCCTGGTTGACGACGAGCTTGAAGCTGCTCTCGGAGGTCTCCGATGAGGGCTGGATATCGATCGTGATGTCGTTGCCCCCCGGCCCGGCCTCGAGGGCCGTGGCGCGGTAGGACGGCGACGCCTTGTCCTTCGCGCTGCCGAGCTGCGCCTGGGCGGCCGGCATCGCGCCGTCCGCGCCGACGCGCACGACGTAGCACACGCCACCACCGTTCAGGAAGTAGCCGTACACCGCGTGCGCCAGGTACGAGTTCTCCATGAACTCGCCGAACGTGGAGGTGAACTGGCTCCAGTTGGTGACGAGGGTCGGCGTGTTCGCCGGGCCGCGAGCGGCAAGGCCCACGAACGCGGCGACGGCCGTGCCCACGCCCTCGATCGGACGGGAACCGGCCTCGACTTCCTCGACATACACGCCGGGCGACAGGTATTGCGGCATTCGTTGGCCCCTTCGGTGCGGGATTACCGGACATGGCGACGCTGGCAGCGCGCGAGGGGGGCAACAAGGCCCAAGTGGACACGCGGTGGGGCGAGTCGGGTTGCCCGAAGGGGCGACAGGCCTGCCCTGAACGATGCCCCGGAGCGGCTCTACGCGCGAGGGCGTCCGCCCCGACGATCCTTCGGATGATCCATGAAGTCGATGAGCTCCTCGAGAAGCTCGTGAGGCGCGATGCCCTGAACGGCTCGTCGGTCGAGCTGGTGTTCGACGCGCCGACGAAGGACTGGGTCGCGCGCAGGAACGGGCCCGCGGTGGACCTGTACCTGTACGACATCCGCGAGGACATCGCGCGACGGGTGCCCGCCTGGGAGGACCAGCGCGACGCAAACGGCAAGGTCAACGCCCGCCAGTTGCCGCCGCGCCGGTTCAAGCTGTCGTACCTCGTCACCGCCTGGACCCAGCGGCCGGAGGACGAGCATCGCCTGCTGTCCGCGCTGCTGTCGGCGTTCATCCGCAACCCGATGATCAAGCCGGACCAGCTTGAGGGCACCCTCGCCGAGCCGGACCTGCCCGTCTACATCGACGTAGGCCAGCCGCCGTCGCAGGACAGGTCGCTCGCGGATGTGTGGTCCGCGCTGGGCGGCGAGCTGAAGCCGTCGCTGGACGTTGTCATCACCGCGCCGATCATGGTCAATCGGAACGCGCCAATCGGACCGCTAGTGCTCGCCGGGCCGTCGCTGGGGCTCACCGCCGGCGGCGCGGAGGAGATCGTCTCGAAGCGCGTGGTGCCAGGCGCCAGCGGGGACGTGGACGACGACGGCCAGCCCGTGGAGCTCGTTCCGGCCGGCGCGGCCGGCAGGAAGCCCGTGCCTGGCATGGCGATCCGGGTGCGCGGCCTGCGAACGCGATGACCCGCGCGCCGGCCGAGGCTCCGCCGGCCGCGGAGGGGGCTCCGCCCGCCCCGGGCGAGCGGGTTGCCGACCCGTCGCTGAGCTACCTGTTCGGGCGCCTGGCGATCGTCGAGGCCAGGGTGCGCGCCGCGGTTGACCGGCGGCGCGTCGACGATCCGGACCCGGGCGACCGCTTCCGGGGCCTGTACATCTCCGACGCCCAGGTCGATGGGCTGCTTGCCGGCTCCGGCGCCGGGCTCGTGGAGCAGGCGTGGACCAGCGCCGCGGTGGACGCGCTGTCCACCCTTGATCGCGCGGCGGACCAGGCCGAAGCCGCCGGCCACGACATTCGGCTGCGCCGCCTCGCGAGAGCGTTCCAGCTGGACGCGGACGACGTGGAGCTCCTGCTCATCGCCCTCGCGCCGGATCTCGATCCGCGCTTCGAGCGGCTGTACGGCTACCTCCACGACGACGTGTCGCGCCGACGGGCAAGCGCGGGACTCGCCCTGGAGCTGGCTGGTGCCGGCTCGGGCGTCGCGAGCGGCCTGGAACGCGTGCGGCTCGGGCCGCACGGGCCGCTCATCGCCGGCGGGATCATCCTCGTCGAGGATGGGGACCGGCCGTTCCTCACGCGCTCGCTGCGCGTCGCAGATCGCGTCACCGCGCATCTCCTCGGCGACGACAAGCCGGACGCGACGATCGTGGACCTGCTCATCGAATCCGTGCCCGCGCCCATCGGCGACGTGGAGGTCCTCGCGCGCGCCATCGATGCCGGGATCCCGCTGATCTACGTGCACGAGCGACCCGGCTCGTCGGGACGATCCCTCGCCGCCGCGGCGCTTGGATCCATCGGCCGTCCCGTCCTCCAGCTGGATCTCGCGCGCCTCGGGCCCAACGACAACCCGCGCGACGTGGCCGCGGCGACCTCGCGGGAGGCGGGGCTCCGGGGCGCGGGCATCGTGGCCGGCCCCATCGAGACGCTGTCCGAGCGCGGCGCGGGGGCCGTGCGTGCGTTCGCCGAGTGTCGCGCGCCGGTCGTGCTCATCGGCAACCGGCCCTGGGACCCGACATGGGCGCGCGAGTCTGCGCTCCTCCTCGAGGGTCCCGTGGCGTCGATCGCCCAGCGGCACGAGCTGTGGCTGGGCTCGCTCAACGGCGAGCGACCCGTCGGCTTCGACCCGGCCGTCGTCACGCTCGCGTTCCGGCTCACGCCGGACCAGATCGTGCGCGCGGCCGAGGCGGCGCGACGCGTCACCGTCGCCGCCTCGAGGCCGATGACGGTGGCGGACATCTCCAGCGGCGCGCGCGCCCAGAACGCGGCCGGCCTGGAGCGGCTGGCGCGGCGCATCGAGCCCGTCGCGAGCTGGAAGGACCTCGTCCTGCCCGAGGAATCGGAAGCACAGATCCACGAGCTGACCGCCCGCGCGCGCCACCGAGACAAGGTCATCGGCGAGTGGGGGATGGGCGGCGGCAACAGCCGGCGCCTCGGGATCACCGCCCTCTTCGCAGGCGATTCGGGCACGGGCAAGACGATGTCCGCGGAGGTGCTCGCGGGCGACCTCGGCTTCGACCTGTACGTGATCGACCTGTCGACGGTCGTCGACAAGTACATCGGCGAGACCGAGAAGAACCTCGACCGGATCTTCACCGAGGCGGACCGCGTCAACGGCGTCCTGCTGTTCGACGAGGCGGACGCCCTGTTCGGCAAGCGGAGCGAGGTGAAGGATGCGCGCGATCGATACGCGAACGTGGAGGTCGCCTACCTGCTCCAGCGGATGGAATCGTTCGACGGCCTGGCGATTCTCACCACCAACCTGCGCGCGAACGTCGACGAGGCGTTCATCCGCCGCCTGGACGCGATCGTCGACTTCGCCTTGCCGGAACACGAGCACCGGCTCCTGCTCTGGGAGCGCAACCTGCCCGCTGCCGTCCCGAAGACGGACGACATCGATCTCGACTTCCTGGCGCGGCGCTTCAAGCTGTCGGGCGGCGACATTCGCAACATCTGCGTCGCCGCCGCGTACCTGGCGGCGGCCGGCGACCGATCGGTCTCGATGGGCGATCTGATCCGCGCTACGGAGCGTGAATATCAGAAGCTCGGGCGCCTCACGGTGGAGGCCGAGTTCGGGCAGTACCTCAACCTCACCCGCGCGGGCGGCTAGCCCGATGGGCAGCGGGTCGGGTGCCGCCAGGGTCGCCGCGTCACCCGCGGGCTCGGCCACTGCCGAGCGGACGCGCCCGAACGGCGCCCGGGGCGCCGACATCGCCGTCGATCCGCGCTCCGTCGGGGGACAGGCTGCGTCTCCGCTCTTCGTGTTGGGGCTCCAGCGCTCGGCTGGCAACTCGGCGGTCACCGCGCTGGTTCGACGCAGCCTCGACGTGCAGCGGAAGGGAAAGAACGCGCCAGTGGCGGCGCCGTGGGCGTCTTCCACCAGGCCCGTGGTCAAGGTCGGTGACGGTCCGACGGAGGAGATCGGGCAGCTCCAGCAGGGGCTCAACTCGGCGGTGCCCGGCACCAAGCCGCTCCGGATCAGCAGCATGTTCGACGCCGATACCGAGGCGAAGGTCAAGGCATTCCAGGCAGCCTCGACGCCTCCGCTGCCCTCCAACGGCGTCGCCGACAAGCGGACGTGGTGGTATCTGGAGATCGCAGCCCCCCGGGTCACGCGTCAGGGGATTCGAACCACGGTGGGGCCCGACAAGGGCGAGGCGCGCGGGAGGGCGGAGGAGGGAACGACCCACCCGACGATCAAGCTCGGATCCAGGGGCCCGGCGGTGGAGGAGCTGCAGCAGAAGCTCAATACTGTCCCGCACGAGCTCATCAGCATCTGGCTGTCGACGCACGGCAAGTTCGACAAGACCACGAAGATCGGGGTCGTCGAGTTCCAGAAGAAGCAGACCCCGCCGCTGAAGGCGAACGGCGTCGTGGGCAAGGCGACCTGGGCCGCGCTCGACGCCCTCGCCGGCGCCGTGACGGTGGGGCGAGAGTCGTACCGCTGGGATCAGCGCGCCGAGGGGACGATCACGGGATCCGACACCCGGTTCACATGGCGGCTCCTGCCGGATCGCCTGCGGATCACCGTCAACATCAAGTTCACCGGCCATTCCAAGCATCCGATGGTCGCCCAGTGGCGGAACGACATCACGAAGATCTGGAACGCATTCAAGTTCGTCGACAAGTCGAAGCCGCCGAAGGACCTGCTGCTCGACTTCGTCGTCGGGTCGGATTCGCCGGTGGACGCCTCGATCAAGGTCCACAAGACCCCGAAGAACGCGGCGAAGATCCCACGCTCCGACGCCAAGAACTTCCACACGGGCGACCTGGACCCGGGCCTGGCGCCGCACGAGTTCGGGCACCTGATCGGTCTCCAGGACGAGTACAACAAGGCCCCCGAGACATACACCAAGGTCACCGGAGAGCAGGCGGCGGTCGGTGAGATCCAAGCCCCGAAGAACAAGAAGGGCGACCCGGTCGACCCGGAGGTCATCGCCGTCGAGATGCGGAAAGCCGTCAGCGGCTCGTCGGCGACCCGTGGCAAGCGCGCCGCCAAGGTCGTGGACAAGTACGACCTCAAGCAAGGTGCGTTCGCACAGCGGATCGCGCTGGCCTACGAGAAGAAGTACGCGGGCAAGCTGCTCCGCGAGGATTGGAACAAGAGCGTGGGCGACCACGTGGTCAAGGACCCCAGCGGAACGATGGGCAACGATCTCGCCGCCCGAATCCCCGGCAGCTTCGACGACGCGCCCGACGAATGGAAGGTCCTGGCGCCCTTCCTCTACAGCAGCCGGGGCATCATGGGCACCATGGAGGAGGTCACCGAGTCGTCCGGGCCAGCGGCTCACAACCACCCGGTCGCGGATCGGCACGTCCGCCACTTCCTGGAGATCGTCCAGGCGAACAAGCCCGGTAGCTGGCGAGTCGTGCCGCGATGAGCCGTGGACGGGCGTGGCTCTCGTTCGAGCGCCGCGGCGGCTCCGCACCGCCCGACGACGAGGCGATGACGCTGGCCGAGGATGGTTCATTCACCGCTCGACGGACGATCGGGGGGCCGCGAATCGGGTCGTTCGGGGGCCGGCTCCCGGCCAACGTGCAGAAGCGCCTGGACGCGGCTGTTGAAGCACTAGAAGACGCGGCCGACCTGACCCTGCCAACCCCGCGTCACGGCGCCACCGAGGTGCTCTCGGTCGGCGGACGGACGCTCCGGCTCGGCTCGAACGAGGTGCCGCCGAAGCCGTGGCGAGCACTCGTGGAACGTGTTCGGAAGCTGTTCGAGGACGAGGTCGTGTCGCGTCCCGAGGCCGCGGTCGAATTGGTCGCGGACGCGCGGACAGCGCGGCTCGTCCACGCCGGGGTCGCGAGCATCGACGTCGACATGGGCTCGCTCGCCGTCCGGGTCATCCGCGTGGCGGACGAGGGCATGCTGCTGGGCCGGTGGAACGGCCGGCCTACCGGTAGCCCTGGAGACAACGGCGAACGGCTCATTCCGAGTCCTGCGTGGGCCACCGCCGGCAAGGGCTGGAGCGCCGTGCTCCCCTTCGATCACGCATTGGAGCTCGCGCGCGGCGACATGTTCCAGGTCTGGGTCGACATCCCGATCCGCCAGGGTGGCGAGACCCGCGCCGGGCGGCTGTACGTGCCGGTCCTCGGCGATGACTGACCGGCGTGGTTTCCCGATTGGGCAGAAATGGTCCGGGAGGGGCCACGAGACCTTGCCGACACCGGGCGCGTGCCCGATGCTCGTTCGCAGCGAAGGAGGACGTGATGTTCGAGCTCGAGCCTGAACTTGCCCAGCGACGTGCCGCACCGGAGGCAGCGTCTCCGTCGAACGAAGCGGGCGCCGCCTCGCGACCCCTGGGCATGCACGACACCGCATCCCTGCTCCACCTGCAACGCACCGCCGGCAACCAGGGCGTGTTGCAGATGCTCGCGGGCGAGCAGGCGCAGGAGCAGGAGGGGTCGTCGCCCGTCCACGACGTGATCGGCAAGGGTGGCGGCTCGCCGCTGGACGAGTCGACGCGGTCCAGCATGGAATCGCGCTTCGGGCAGGATTTCGGTGACGTGCGCGTCCACACGGACGCGAAGGCATCCGAGTCCGCGGCGGCGGTCGGGGCGAATGCGTACACGGTCGGCAGCGACGTAGTGTTCCGGAGTGGGCATTTCGACGCTTCGTCGCCGACCGGGCAGCGGACCATCGCCCACGAGCTGAGCCACGTCGTCCAGCAGCGCAGCGGTCCGGTCGATGGCACGGACGCGCCGGGCGGCATCCGCCTGAGCGACCCGAGCGACC
>JANLSG010000324.1:0-43553 GCA_031362295.1 Chloroflexota bacterium | reverse complement strand
CGAACCCCCGATGGAGTTTCCCCCATAGCGGTTTAGCAAACCGCCGCACTAGGCCTCTATGCGACCTCTCCGGACGAGGCGCGCGTCAGGCTAGCACAGGGGTGCGGGCCATTCCGCCTTCAGAGGATCACCAGGGAGTTCCCACCCGGATCCTCCCCGCGCCGCAGCGCCGCAAGGCACCGTCGAGCTGGGACCGGGAACCGCTCCCGAAGCTCCGGGTGCAGGTCAACTACGCGCCGATTGTTCGGGGTATCGGCGATCAACAGGATCAACCGATCCGCGCCCAGATCACGCTGCTTCAACGCCGTCTTGCGCTCCACCGCCTGGATGTCGGTCACCCGCGTTTCGGCTTCCACGAGGATCGTGCCGAATGCGCCCTGGGCTACGCCGTCCGCGCCGCGCAGGTCGCCGGCGATCGGCATCGGCACCTCCGTTCGCCAGACAAGGCCGCGATGAAGGCGAAGCCGGAACCGCTCGAGCAGCGCGAGGTGGGCTCGATCACGAACGGGATCGCCGTTCGGGTGGAGCGACGCCGCGAGCAGGAGACCAACGACCGAAGCAATTCGCGCGGCGAGATCGATCGTGAGCGTGGCCGGATCTCCGTGCTCTGCACGCTCGATCCTTGCTGCGCTGACGCCAACGAATCGAGCGACCTCGCGGACGCTCAAGCCGGATGAACGCCTGGCAGTCGAGAGCTCCTCGGCGATCCTGTGGCGAAGCACGCGGCTGCGCCTCGCACCGATCGCCGCCGCGCTCTCGCTCCCTGCCATTCCTTGATGATCCGCCAGCGTTCTTACCTGTCGCTTGTCCGAGAGTGCTCCGACGGCGAGTCACTCATCGAACGAACCCGACGCATGGCCCGGGGCCGGTGCCGTGCAAGACCATTGAGCCGTCATTTGCGCCGCTACGGAGCCATGCATCGCCGGAGGAGTCGGCGCGTGAGGGAAATGGCCGATCGGGTGCAGATTCGCCCGACGAGTGACTCGCGTGCGAAGCGACGTGGACTGGGACGTATGGCTTGGGACGGAAGGCGCGGGATGGCGACGCCGCACGGGCGCTGCGAGCGCGACGCAGCTGGGGAGTTTGCGAGCACGGGCCGGCGCAGACCGGCACCCGGCTCGATTGACACTCCCCCACTCGTGCACTACCGTCCGGCCACGCAGATGACCACCTATTTTTGGTACCGCAGCCCGGCATGACTTGAACCCGGTATGACCGGGTCCTCAGGGAGTGTCGGGCGATGGCAGAGGCGCAGGACCTCTGCTTTTTTGTTTCTGGTTCGAGGTTCTTGATGTTCGTTGTCATGCGCCAGGGCGCCACGGAAGCCGAGGTTCTCGGCGTGAAGAGCCGCATCCTCGCGGAGGGCCTCACGCCGTACGAGCACGCGGGCGCGAACGGGACGGTCCTGGCGGTGGTCGGGGAGGTGGCCAAGCGTCGCGACGCCCTGATGGCGCAGTTCGGCGTCCTGGCCGGCGTGGAGCGCGTCACGCCGATCCAGCGGCCGTTCAAGCTCACGTCTCGCGAGTTCCATCCCGAGGACACGGTCATCCACGTGCTGGATGCGGTCATCGGTGACGGCGGCCTGACGGTCATGGCCGGACCCTGCTCCGTCGAGAGCCGCGACCAGTTGATGGAAACCGCGGATGCCGTGGCCGCTGCCGGGGCGACGATCCTGCGCGGCGGTGCGTTCAAGCCGCGGACCTCGCCGTACGCGTTTCAGGGTCTGGGCATCGAGGCGCTCCGGTACCTCTCGGAGGCGCGGGACCGAACCGGCCTGCCAACCATCACCGAGGTCATGGAGCCGAACCAGGTCGACATCGTCGCGGAGTACGCGGACATCCTCCAGATCGGCACGCGGAACATGCAGAACTACTCGCTGCTGAACGCGGTCGGACGGGTGGCGCGGCCCGTGATGCTGAAGCGCGGCTTCGGGGCGACCATCGAGGAGTTCCTGATGGCCGCCGAGTACATCGTGGCCGCCGGCAACCCGAACGTGATCCTGTGCGAACGCGGCATCCGGACGTTCGAGACGTATACGCGGAATACGATGGATCTCGCCGCCGTGCCGGTGCTCCACCAGCTGTCGCACCTGCCGGTGATCGTTGACCCGAGCCACGCCACGGGGAAGCGCTGGCTCGTTCGGCCGCTCGCGCTGGGTGGCGTCGCGGTGGGCGCGGATGGCGTGATGGTCGAGGTGCATCCAGACCCGGACTCCGCACTCTCGGACGCCGAGCAGCAGCTGGACCTCCCGACGTTCGCCGCGCTCATGCGCGACCTCCTGCCTGTCCATGAGCACGTCCGCCACCTGCACGACGACGTGGAGATGGGACCCGCGAAAACAGGGTCCGCGGCGCCGGGCAACGGCGAAGGGCTGTCCCGGCATTGAGCACCGCGGCCGCAGCCCGCTCCGAGACGACCGTCCGTCAGGCGTCCCGCCTGGACGGCGAGCTCCGGCTGCCCGGCGACAAGTCGATCAGCCACCGGGCGCTCATGCTCGCCCTGCTCGCCGACCGCGAATCGCGAATCCGTGGGGCCGGCGACGGCGCCGACGTGCGCTCGACAGCGGGAATCATCGAGGCGCTTGGCGCCGAAGTGGAGCGCGCGCCCGGGGCTGCCGGCAATGTCGACTACGTCGTCCGCCCGGCAGGTGGCGGTGGGCCGCGCCAGCCCGTCTCTGCCCTTGACTGCGGCAACTCGGGGACGAGCCTGCGATTGTTCGCCGGCATCCTCGCGGGCCACCCGATCCAGGCCACGCTCGACGGCGACGCCTCGCTTCGGGGCCGGCCGATGGCCCGTATCATCGAGCCGCTGCGCTCGATGGGCGCGACGGTCGAGGGCAGCGACGCCGATTCGCACCCTCCCCTGACCGTCACGGGTCGGAGCCCGCTGCGGGCGATCGACTGGTCCACGCCGGTGCCATCGGCACAGGTCAAGTCGGCAATCCTGCTCGCCGGCCTGTGCGCGGAGGGCGTGACGACGGTGCGCGAGGCGGTCGCGACCCGCGACCACACCGAGCGCATGCTTCGCGCGCGGGGCGTGACGGTGCGAACCGGCCAAGGCGACAACGGCGGAGCGGTCGTGGAGATCGAGGGAGGGGCAGTGATCCAGGCGCGCGACGAGCTGGTGCCGGGCGATCCGTCCGCGGCTGCCTTCTGGCTCGTCGCCGGCTCGATCCATCCCGCCGCCGAGCTCCGACTGCACGATGTCGGGGTCAATCCGACCCGCCGCGCCGTGATCGACATCCTTGGCCGCATGGGCGCGTCGATCGAGGAGACGCCGGTCGGCGACCCCGGCACCGAGGGCGAGCCGATCGCCGACCTCGTCGTCCGCTCTTCAGCGCTCGCCGGCATCGAGCTAAGCCCGGCGGACACGGCTGCCGCGATCGACGAGATCCCGATCCTCTGCCTCGCGGCGACACAGGCGAGCGGTCGGACCGTGATCCGCGGTGCGGGCGAGCTGCGCCACAAGGAATCGGACCGAATCGCGGGGATCGTCGACGGCCTGCGGGCGCTCGGCGCCCGGATCGAGGCCCGGGGCGACGACATCGTCATCGACGGCCCGACGCCCTTGCGCGGCGCCGCCGTCGATAGCCTGGGCGACCACCGACTCGCACTCACGTTCGCCATCGCCGGCCTCGTCGCCGGCGGAAGCACGACCATCGGGGATGCCGCGAGCGTCTCGGTCTCCTATCCCACGTTCTTCGCCGACCTCGAAAGGATTCGATCATGAGCAAGCGCGTCGTCCTGATCGGCCATCCCGTGGCCCACTCCCTGTCCGGAGCCATGCAGCAGGCCGCGTTCGACGCGGTCGGCATCGATGCGCGGTACGAGCTCTGGGACAAGGCGCCGATCGCCCTCCCCGACGCCATCACCGAGGTGCGCGGCGACGACTTCCTCGGGGTCAACGTCACGATCCCACACAAGGAGCGAGTGGTGCCGCTCATCGACCGGTTGACCGAGGAGGCGCAGGCCACCGGCGCGGTCAACACGCTGACCCGCGAAGGCCGACGGCTCGTCGGCCACAACACGGACGTGCCGGGTTTCGCCGCGGCGCTGGACAAGCTCGTCGGGCGGCAGAAGATGCCGCGCCAGGCGGTCGTGCTCGGCGCGGGCGGCGGCGCGCGCGCCGTGGTCTACGGCCTGATCCGGGCCGGCTTCCTGCGCATCGTCGTGTTCAACCGCCACCTGCATCGCGCCGAGGGCCTCGTTCGCCACTTCGGCAAGAGCGCGGCGCACATGGACCTCAAGGCGATGCCCTGGCACGAGTCGATCATCGAGTCGGAGCTGGCACGGACCAAGGTCCTCATCAACGCGACATCGATCGGGCTGACGGACGACCTCTCGCCGATCCCGGGCGAGGTCCTGACCGGCGACCTGCTCGTCCTCGACCTGATCTACAAGCGGACGCGGCTCCTCCGCGACGCCGAGTCCGCGGGCGCGGTCGCGAACGACGGGGAGACGATGTTGCTCCATCAGGGAGCGGCCGCGTTCACGCTGTGGACCGGCCAGCCGGCCCCGCTGGACGTCATGAGCCAGGCGCTCGCCGACGCGCGCGACGAGGGCGTGCGCTCCGCCGAGGGCGAGCCGGCCGGCGACGATCCGGTGGGTACTGACTCGGCGGTTCCCGAGGCGGCGTCGACGGCCGGCTGACGGCGCGCGCCGACAGCCGGACGCGGAGACGCGCCGTGATGCCCCGCACCCGATGACAGATCGGTTCCGCTTCCTGACGGCGGGCGAATCGCACGGGCGCACGCTCGGCGTCACGATCGAGGGCGTCCCGGCGGGCCTCGCGCTGACCGAGGCGGATCTCACCGTGGACATGGCCCGCCGGCAGCGCGGCTACGGGCGCGGCGCGCGCCAGCAGATCGAGCACGACCGCGCGGAGATCGTGGCGGGCGTCCGCCACGGCCGGACGCTCGGCTCGCCGATCCTCCTCCTCGTCGCGAACCGCGACTGGGAGAACTGGACGAGGGTGATGCAGGTGGAGCCGCTCACGGACGACGAGGCTGCGGCGCTCCTTGCGGCGGCGGAGGGCGGCGACAAGAAGGCAGCGCCGGTCACACGCGTGCGACCCGGGCACGGCGACCTCGCTGGCGCGCTCAAGTACGGCCACGACGACGTGCGGAACGTGCTGGAGCGCGCCTCCGCGCGCGAGACCGCGGCGCGGGTTGCCGCCGGTGGCGTGGCGCGCGCGTTCCTGCGCGAGCTCGGAATCGAGGTCTGGTCGTTCACCGCCGAGGTCGGTGGGGTCGCGGTAGATCCCGCACGCGCCACGCGCTCCCGCAAGGAGGCGGACGCGTCCCCGCTGCGCTGCCCTGATCCCGAGGCAGAGGCCGCGATGATCGCCCGCATCGACGAGGCGCGCGACGCCGGCGACACGGTCGGGGGCGTGTTCGAGGTGGTTGCCACGGGCGTGCCGATCGGGCTCGGGTCGTACGTCCACTGGGATCGCCGGCTCGACGCGGCACTCGCCGCCGCGGTGATGAGCATCAACATCGTCAAGGGCGTGGAGCTCGGACTCGGGTTCGAGCAGACGCGCCGGTTCGGGTCGCAGGTCCACGATGTGATCGAAGGGCGCGGCGAGGCCGGCCGGTGGATCCATCGTTCCAACAACGCCGGCGGCCTGACCGCGGGTGTGTCCAACGGCGAGCCGATCGTGGTGCGCGGCGCGGTGAAGCCGATCTCCACGCTGGCCCGGCCGCTCCCGTCCGCGGACCTGCGCACCGGCGAGGCGGTCGAAAAGGCGCACTACGAGCGGAGCGATATCAGCGTAGTGCCCGCGGCGGGCGTCGTCGGCGAGGCGATGGTGCTGCTGACGCTGGCCACCGCCGTGCTCGAGAAGACGGGCGGCGACTCGATGGCCGAGGTGCGCGAATCGATGGCGCGCTGGCGCGAGCGGCTCGCCCAGCCGCCGGGTGGCGATGGCGCGCTGGAGCCGGCTACGGACTCGCGCGGCGACGCCGGCTCCGGCGGGGACGACTAAGCAATGGAGCTGGTCGTCGTCGGGCTCCCCGGGAGTGGCAAGACGGCCATCGGGCGGCGGGTGGCATCGCGGCATGGCGCGGCGTTTGTGGACCTCGACGAGGAGATCGAGCGCGCGGTCGGTCAGCGCGTCTCCCAGATCTTCGAATCCGAAGGCGAGGCCGGGTTCCGGAAGCGCGAACGGGCGGCGATCGAGGCGCTCGGGGCGCCAGATGCCGGCCCGCACCTTACCCGCGTGATCGCGCCGGGCGGTGGCGCGATCGTCGACCCGCGCAACCGTTGGCGGCTGTTCCGCGGACGCCGTGTTGCCTGGCTGGACGTCCGAACGGAAGTGCTCGCGCAACGCCTCCGGCGCAGCCCCAACGTCCGGCCGCTGATCCAGGGTCGCGACCCGATGGGTGCGATTCGCGACCTGAGCATCGCGCGCCACCGGTTCTACGCGTCCGGGACACGCGTGCACGGGATCGCGGAGATGGCCTCGGTCATCGATGCGGTGGACCGCGCGCTGGTTGGCGATACGGCCCCGGGGACCGTCCTGCTCCGTGCCGAGACGCGCATCGGCGGCATCGTGCTCGGCGAGGGCATCCTCGCTGCCGAGGTGGCGGCGGCGCTCCAGGACCTGGCGGCACGGCGCGCGATCCTCGTCTCCGAGCCGGGGGCGTGGGCGGCGGTCGGTGAGCGGCTGGCGAGCGACCTCGCGGCGACCGGACTGCCCGTCGAGCATCTGCTCCTGCCCCAGGGCGAGGCGGCCAAGCGCCCGTCCGTGATCGAGGACGCGGCGAGTGCGCTTGCACGACTCCGGGTCGAGCGGCGCGAGCCGATCGTCGCGGTCGGTGGTGGCGCGCTGGGTGATGCGGCGGGCTTCCTCGCCGCGACGTATCTCCGCGGCATTCCCTTCATCCAGGTCCCGACAACGCTCGTCGCGCAGATCGATTCCTCGATCGGCGGCAAGACCGGTGTCGACCTGCCAGAGGGCAAGAACCTCCTCGGGGCGTTCCACCAGCCGTCGTCGATCGTGATCGACGTCTCCGTCGTGGGCACCCTGGAGGTGCGCCAGCGCCGGGCCGCCCTGGGGGAGGCCGCAAAGATGGCGGCGCTGGGGGATGAGCGCCTGTTCGCGACGCTGGAGGTGGATGGCGCGACCATCGCGGCGGGTGACCCGTCAGCCATCGAGTCCGGCGCGCTCGCGGAAGTCGTGGAGCGCGCGGCGTGGGCGAAGGTCGAGGTCGTCCTCGCCGACGAGCGCGAGACCGCGGGGCGCATCTCGCTCAACCTCGGCCACACGCTCGGCCATGCCATCGAGGCGGCCGCCGGCTTCCGCGACCTGCTCCATGGCGAGGCGGTCGCGTATGGTCTCCGAGCCGCGGCACGCATCGGCGAGGCCCGCGGCGTCACCCCTCCCGAACGCGCGACCCGCATCGAGCGCCTGCTCGACGCACTGGACCTCGGCAGATCGCCGCTGGGCCTGGATCTCCACGAGGTGCTCGCATTCATGTCGACCGACAAGAAGCACGCCGGGCGGGCCCTTCGCTGGGTGCTCCCGACCGCCGACGGCTACGCGATCGACGCGGAAGTGCCCGACGAGCTCGTAGCCGACGTCGCGCGCGGCGTCCTCGCGGGAAGTCCGGCGGCCGCCGCAATCGCGACGACGGCCCTGTCGTGAACCGAATCCTCGTGCTCCAGGGCCCCAACCTGAACCTGCTCGGGACGCGCGAGCCGGAGCTGTACGGCTCGGAGACGCTGGACCAGATCCACGCGCACGTCGGCCGCAAGGCGCTCGACCTCGGGTTGACCGTCGTCTTCCACCAGTCGAACCACGAGGGCGAGCTGATCGACCGCCTGCACGAACGGGACTTCGACGCCGCGATCGTCAACGCCGGGGGCCTGACGCACACGTCCGTGGCACTTCGCGATGCGCTCCTCGCGGTTGCGCGGCCGTTCATCGAGGTCCACCTGACCGACCCCTCCAAGCGCGAGTCGTTCCGGTCGGTGAACTTCCTCGAGGACATCGCGCTGCAGTCGATCGTCGGCCACGGTGCGGACGGCTACCTGATGGCGCTGGAGTCGCTCGCCACGAGGCTCGGCTCGCAGGCATGAGCACGCGCCGGCCGCCGCGCACGAGCCCCGAGCACGCCAGACTGCGGGCCGAGATCGACGACCTCGACCGGCGGATCGTCCGGCTCATCAACGAGCGCGCGGTCCTGACCGTGGCGGTCGGGCACGAGAAGGCCGCGCTCGGCCGACGAGCGATCCGCGATCGCGACCGGGAGCGCGAGGTGCTCCTCCGGGTCACGATGGCGAACGCCGGTCCCCTGCCCCAGGCCGACGTCCTCGCGATCTACCGCCGGCTCATCGCCTCCGCGCGGGCGCTCGAGGCCGCCGAGCGCGAGCGGCTCGCCCGAGGCGAGGACGGTCCGGCGGAACCACCGGGCGCGTGACCGACTCCGGGTCACGAGCACCCACGACACGGTTTGCACCGGCGCCGACCGGTCGGCTGCACCTCGGCCACCTGGCCAACGCGATCTACGTGTGGGGCCTGGCTCGCCGGTTCGGCGGGCGCGTGCTGCTCCGAATCGAGGACCACGATCGCCAGCGCTGCCGACCGGAGTACGAGGCTGCGTTGCTGGACGACCTGGAGGCGCTGGGGCTCGCCGCTGATGAGCCATCCACCGATGCCCTGCGGCGCGGCCCTTCCTCGTATCGGCAGAGCGACAACGGCCCGCTGTATGCCGCGGCCATGGAACAGCTGCTCGCGGCCGGCCTCGCGTACGCCTGCGACTGCACCCGCTCCACGTTCGCGTCCTGGCGCGCTGGCCACCGCGGGTCGTGGTCCGGACCTGGATGTCCCGGTAACTGCCGGCAGCGGGCGCTGTCGATCGGTGCCGGCGTCGGCGTCCGCGTCGCGCTCGGCGACGGCGTCGAGGCTTGGGCCGACGTCCTGCGGGGACCGAGTTCGGGCCCTGTCGCCGGAACCGGCGACCTCCTCGCACGCGACCGGAACGGCAATTGGACCTACGCGTTCTGCGTTGTCATCGATGACCTCCGCCATGGCGTCGATCTGGTCTTGCGTGGCGACGACCTGCTCGATGCCACGCCCGCGCAGATCCGGCTCGGGCGCCTGCTGGGGCGCATGGAGCCGCCGACGTTCGCCCATCATCCGCTGGTGCAGCGCGATGACGGTTCGAAGCTGAGCAAGGCCGATGGCGCGACGGCGGTCGGCGACCTCCTCGACGCCGGCCGCACGCCCGCCGACCTCTTCGGCGAGGCCGCGTGGCGAGTCGGACTCATGCCCGACTCGCGCCCGCTTTCGTTCGCTGAGGCGATTGCGCTGGTCGTTCGTTGATGTCTCCGCGCTTGCGCTCCGTCACGCTCCTTGTCGCGGCCCTCGTCTCGGCAGGCTGCGGTCAGGGCGTTGCTCCGAGCCTTGTGCCCAGCGTCCCGACTGCACCTTCGACGCCGACCGCGACGGCGTCACCGACCCCCGCGCCGACGGAAGCCGGGCCGACCGAACCCCCGGGCATCGAGGCGGTCACAGCAAGCGTCCAGGCGGCCGCGGACACGCTCGTGGCCACCCGCACTGGGGTCAGCGTGTACCTCAGAGTCGGGTCGGACGTGCGAACGATCGTCGCCGGGCTCGCAAGCCGGGACCCGCGACTGGATATGACGCCCGACGTGCGGTTGCAGATCGCGAGCGTGTCAAAGGTGATGACGGCAACGATCGTCATGTCACTCGTCGAGGAGGGCCGACTCGCCGTCGCGGACCCGGTCGAGAAGTTCCTTCCTGGCCTCCTCACCGACGGCGAGACGATCACGATCGAGCAGCTGCTCACGCACGCCAGCGGACTGTTCAACTTCGTCCAGTTGGACGAGTGGGACTGGCACGTCCAGGACTACTCCGCCGAGGAGATCGTCGCGCTCGCGGAGCACCATGGGCCCGCGTTCCCTCCGGGCGAGAAGACCGAGTACTCGAACACCGGTTACGTGGTGCTGGGCCTCATCGTCGAGAAGGTGACCGGCAAGACGCTTCGCGACGCCCTGCAAACCATCGTGTTCGAGCCAGTAGGCATGAGCGGCGCCGGCCTGGGCACCGGGCCGATGGACGGGTTCGTCCAGGCTCGTGGCTACAACAACGACGACCTCGATGTCACGACGGAGCACCTCGATGGCGCCGGGGCTGCGGGTGGCGTGGTCGCGACGGCGCGGGATGTTGGGCTGTTCCTCGATGCGCTCTTCGACGGCAAGCTCGTGAGCGCCGCGACGGTCGCCGACATGGCGGCGGTCCACAGCATGCTGTTTGGCACGGACAGCTACGGCTACGGGCTCGACCCGGCGACCTTCTCGTGCAAGCCGTTCGTGGGTCACACGGGCGACCTGCATGGGTTCTCGACGAACGCCTGGCGCACCGTCAATGGCAGCCGCACCGTGGTCGTCATCGTCAACGACGAACCTGGCTTCGAAGAGGTCCTGCCGATCCTCACTGCGGCGCTCTGCCCCTGACTGCGCCTCCGATCAGCGCCGCGTCATGCGGAGCGGTCCTCGATCTCCCAGGCGTGGTCAAGGGCGTGCCAGGCGATGCGGCGGACGGCGTAGCGGGCGGGCCACTTGCGACCGCCGAGGGAGCGGCCGTCGGAAGGCTTGCGGAGAACTTCCAGCATCGCTGCTCGCAGCATTTCCACGGCGGCGCGATCGCCGGAAGCGGGCTTGCGCAGGCCAAGGCCGATTTCGTGGGCGTAGTACCAGTCTGACTCGTTGACGTGGCCGACCATCTTGTCCCGGTCGCGACCGCCGCCGCGCGGGCCCTTTCGGAGGGCGGCGGAGGCGGCGGCGGCGATGCGATCGAACGCAGCCCAGGACGCCTCGACGATGCTGGCGAGCCTGGCGGCCTCGGCGGCTTCGGTTGGTCGGGCATCGGCGGCGGTCGGCAGGCTGGGGACGCCGAACTCGGTCCCGCTGCCGCCCTCGAGCTGCTCGACGATATCGACCTCGAACGAGCTGCCTAGGGTCAGGCCAGCCGCCCGAACCACCGGCTCGTAGCGCGGAGCGTACGCAAGCAGGCTCTCGATCGCCGCCTCTGGCGTCTTCCCGGAGCGCGCCCAGCCCGGCCATTCCGTCGCCGCTGCGAAGACCTTCTTCTTGGTGCCCTCGATCGCGACCGCCAGGCGTTCTGTCATGCCCCGAGCGTAGCGCCGGCCTCCCGGAGGCTGCGGACGAGGCTGCCGAGCGCGGCGATGTCCCGGCCGTCTGGCCCGAGCGCATCGACGAGCGCAGAGGCCACGATCACGCCGTCGGCACCGGCTTTCGCAAGTGCGCGGACATGTGCTGGCTTGCTGACGCCAAACCCGACCGCAACCGGCACGGGCGAGGCGGCGCGAACCTCGCGGACCAGGCGCGCCACGTCCGCGGGCAGGCTCGTGCGGGCCCCCGTCACGCCGACGAGCGAGACGCAATAGAGGAAGCCGCCGGACCTGGCGGCGATCATCGCGCGGCGCTCGGGTGGCGTCGTGGGCGCGACGAGGTAGACGACCGCAAGGCCCGCCTCGCCGGCGACGGCCTCGAACGGTGCCCCTTCGTCGGGGGTGAGATCCGCCACGATGATGCCGGCCGCGCCGGCACCGGCGAGCCGCTTCGCCGCCTCGCGCCCGTCACCGCCCCCGATGACCTGGTTCGCGTAGCACATGGGCACGAGCGGCACCTTCGGGCGGAGCGCCGCAAGCTGCCGGACGAGCTCGATGGAGGTGTCGAACGTCGCACCCGCCTTCAGTGCCGCCGAGGACGCTCGCTGGAGCGTTGCGCCGTCGGCGAGCGGGTCCGAGTACGGCAGCCCCACCTCGAGCACATCGGCGCCCACGTCGATGCACGCCAAAGCCGCCTGGAGGCTCGTGTTGAAGTCCGGGTAGCCCGCGACCACGTACGGAATCAGTGCCGTGCGACCCTCCTTCCGGGCCGCGGCGAAGGCTGCCGCGATACGCCGGCCGCCCATTATCATGCGTGCGCCTCGCGCCAGCGGCCGAACGCGGCCAGGTCCTTGTCGCCGCGCCCCGAGAAGCCGAGGAGCACCAGCGCGTCCGCGGGGTACGGGACGCCGCTCCCTTCCGTGCCGGCAAGGAGGCGCGGCAGGGCGGCGATCGCGTGCGCGGTCTCGAGGGCAGGCAGGATGCCCTCGGTCGCGGCCGTGTAGGCCATGGCCCCGAAGGCGTCGTCGTCGGTGGATGCCGCCAGCTCGATGCGGCCCGCGTCATGCAGGGCGGACAGCTGCGGCCCGACGCCGGGGTAATCGAGGCCGGCGGAGGCCGAGACAGCCTCGACGACCTGGCCGTCGCTGTCCTGGAGCATCATCGAGCGGGCGCCGTGGAGGATGCCCGGCGTTCCTCCCGCGAGGGCCGCCGCGTGCCTTCCCGTTGCAATGCCGTCGCCCGCCGCCTCGGCGACCGCCAGTCGGACGCTCGGCTCGCCGATGAACCGGCTGAGCAGCCCGATCGCATTGGAGCCGCCACCCACGCATGCGAGGGCGAGATCCGGCAGGCGACCCTCGACGGATCGCAGCTGGACAGCTGCCTCGTCGCCGATCCGGCGCTGCAGGTCGCGCACGATCGTGGGATACGGGTGCGGACCCATCGCGGAGCCGAGCACGTAGTGGGTCGTCTGGACGTTCGTGACCCAGTCGCGCATCGCCTCGTTGATCGCGTCCTTGAGCGTCGCGCTCCCGGAGTGGACCGCGCGCACCTCCGCGCCGAGCGCGTGCATCCGGAGCACGTTGGGCTGCTGGCGCTGGATGTCCTCCGCGCCCATGTAGACGACGCACGGCAGCCCGAGCAACGCGCACGCGGTCGCGGTCGCGACGCCGTGCTGGCCGGCGCCGGTCTCGGCGATGACGCGGGTCTTGCCGAGACGGCGCGTCAGCAGCGACTGGCCCAGGGCGTTGTTGATCTTGTGGGCGCCGGTGTGCGCCAGGTCCTCTCGCTTCAGGTACAGCCGGAGGTTCGCAGGCAGGGTGCCGCCGGTGGTCGCCTCGTGGGCGAGATTCAGGATTCGCTCGGCGAGCCGATCCGCGCGGTAGAGCGCCGTCGGGCGACCGGCGAAGGTCGATAGGAGCTCGCGCAGCTCCGCCCAGAAGCGCGGGTCGTGCCGGACCGCGTCGTACGCCGACTCCAGCTGGGCGAGGGCGCCCATCAGTGTCTCCGGCACGTACCGGCCGCCGAACTGGCGCTCCAGGCCCCAGCGCCCGGCCGCGTCCGCCTCCAGCAGGCCAGGCTCCACGGCGGATGGCCCGGCGGCGAGATTCGGTCTGTCCGCGCGCGCGGCGCGGGCACGCTTCACGAACAGCGCGACCCGGAGCGGGTCCTTGCGCGGACGCATGTCCGGGATGCGCGGCGCCTCCGTCCCGGAAGCGACATCGACGCCGACCGCGGGCGCACCGCGCAACGCGCCGGCCACGTTCGAGGGATCGAGGCCGCCCGCGAGCAGGATCGGGATTTCGTGGGCAACCGCACGCACCAGGGCCCCGTCCGCGAGCGTGCCCGTTCCCCCGGGATGTGGTCCACCGGAGGTGTCCAGGAGGATTCGGTGCGCGCCCGCGGCGATGTAGACCCGCGCTCGGGCTGCGACGCGCACGGCGGTGCCGGTCGACGTTTCGTCCCGCGCGGAACCTATGCCATTCGGTGCATAACCGGCCTTCGACGGAGCATGACCGCCCGGGGGCAGGTGGAGCACCTTCCAAGCTGGCCGATCGAGCTTTGCGAGGAGCGATGGCGGCTCGTCGCCGCTCAGCTGGATCGCGTCGACATCCAGGGCGGTGGCGATGGCGTTGAGGTCGCCCGCCGATCGATCGACGGTGATCGCAACGATTGCCGGCCGCCGTCCGAGCGGCGCGGTTTCGCGGGCCTGGCGTGCGAGGGCGACCGCCTCGTCGAGCGTCAGCGCGCGCGGCGTGCCGGGCACGAGGTTGAGCCCGATCGCATCGGCGCCGGCGCGGACCGCCGCCTGGATACCGGCTACATCCGTGATGCCGCAGATCTTCACGAATGGCGCGCGGGCGACCTCGACGGGATCGGTCGGTGGCGCGCCGGCCGCGACGAACGCGCGGGTCGCCGCTTCCGGGTCGCCGGCGCGAACGAGGGCCTCGCCCACGAGCGCGCCGTCGAAGCCGAGGGCGCGCCAGCCGCGGATGGTCACCGCGTCGCGCACGCCCGATTCGGCGATCACGAGGCGATCGTCGGGCACGAGCTCGCGGAGGCGGCTTGCCCGCTCGGGGTCCACGTCGAGGGTGCGCAGGTCACGGTTGTTGATGCCGATGACGCGGGCCCGTGTTGCGAGGGCCGCCTCGATCTCGCGCTCGTCGTGCGCCTCGACGAGCGGCTCCAGCCCGAGCCCCAGCGCCCTGTCGACGAGCTTCTCGAGCGCGCGGCGCGGATGCAGGACCGCGAGCAGCAGGACCGCGTCGGCGCCGGCCGCCCGCAGGAGGTCGAGCTGACGCGGATCGACCACGAACTCCTTGGCGAGTACCGGCACGGTGACGGCGCTCCGCACGAGCGCGAGGTCGTCCACGGAGCCCTTGAACCAGTGCGGCTCACACAGCACGGAGATCGCGGCCGCACCGCCCGCCTGGTATGCGCCAGCGCGCGCCGCGATTTCATCGGTGTCCGCGGCGATCCGGCCCGCGGACGGCGAGCTTCGCTTGATCTCGGCGATCAGGTGCAGTCCGGGCGCGGCGAGCGCGAGCGCGAAGGGCCGTGGCTCGGGAGCGGCGGCAACGCGGCGCTCCAGCTCCTTCGCGTCGATCGCGTCGAGGGCCGGTGCCAGGTCCGCCCGCCGCCGGTCCGCAATCTCGCCGACCACACCACGGCGGTCCCCCGACCCGGCGCGCTTCGTTCGCTGTGCCGGCGCGGTCGTCACGAGGCTCGCACCTTTTCCGCGCGGAGCCGCGCCAGCAGCGCCGCCGGCTTGCCGGCATCCAGGGCCGCGCGCGCCGCCTCGACGCCCTCGCCGAATCCCGCCACCGTGCCGGACGCGACCAGCGCGGCGCCGGCGTTCAGGACCACGACATCCCGTCGCGGACCCGTCTCGCCCCCGAAGATCGACTCCAGGATCGCAGCGTTCTCCGCAGCCGTGCCACCCGCGAGCGCAGAGGTCGGCGCGCGACCGAGCCCGAGCCCATCGATGTCGACCGTGAACGTCAGCGACGCGTCGCCGATCACGTCGTGCACCACGCCGCTGCCGTCGAGCGGCAGCTCGTCAACGCCTGCGCCATGCACCACGAGCGTCCGATCCGTCCCCAGCAGCGCCGCGACGGCAGCGATTCGATCCGCGGCCGCCGGGTCCCCCACTCCGATAACTGCGCGTCGCGCTCCCGCGGGATTCGTGAGCGGCCCGATGAGGTTGAACGACGTCCGGATGCCGATCTCGCGCCGGGTGGGGCCAGCGTGCTTCATCGCCGGGTGGAACGTGGGCGCGAACATGAACGCGAAGCCGTTTTCACGCAGGGCCTGCGCCGCGGATTCGGCGTCGTGGTCAATCCGGATGCCGAGTGCCTCGAGCACGTCTGCGGAACCGCTCCGCGAGGTGATGGCGCGGTTGCCGTGCTTCGCGACCGGCACGCCGGTCGAGGCGACCACGAGCGCCGCGGCGGTGGAGATGTTGAACGTGCCCGAGCCATCGCCGCCGGTGCCGACCACGTCGATCGCGCCCTCGGGCGCCTCCACCTTGAGCACCCGCTCGCGCATCGCCGACGCGAATCCCGCCAGCTCCTCCACCGTCTCGCCACGCATCCGAAGGCCCATGAGCAGTGCCGCCAGCTGCGCCGGCGTGGCATCGCCGTCCATGACCGCGCCCATGGCGAGTCGCGCCTCGTCGATCGAGAGGGTGCGGCCATCGACGATGGACGCCAGCGCGGCACGAACGTAGTCGCTCATCGCTCGCGAGCCGCCTGTGCCGCGGCCGCGCTCCCTTCGGCCATCCCCGACGTCGCGAACGAACCACTCGCGGCATCGAGCAGGCCGGCCTCGCCCTCGCCTGCCTGGCGGAGGAAGTTCGCGAGCAGGTGCGGCCCCTCCGGCGTGAGCACGCTCTCGGGGTGGAACTGCACGCCCTCCATCGGCAACGACGTGTGGCGCAGGCCCATCACGACCTGGTCCTCCTCGCTCATCGCGGTCACGAACAGCTCGTCCGGGAGGGTCTTCGGGTCCACGCACAGCGAGTGGTAGCGCGCGGCCATGAACGCGGGAGGCATCCCCTCGAGCAGGCCCGCGCCGTCGTGCGTGACCTCCGCAGCCTCGCCGTGGACGAGCGTTGGTGCACGGACGATCGACGCGCCGTACGCCGCGGCCATGGACTGCATCCCCAGGCACACGCCGAGCAGCGGGATCTTCCGGTCCGCCGCCACGCGAACGGCGTCCATCGACACGCCGGCGTCGTCCGGATCACCCGGACCGGGCGAGATGACGATCCCAGTGAGGTGCGCGTCGGCGTCGGAGGCGAGACCCTCGATCCCCACGCGATCGATCGCGTCGTTGCGGACGACCCGCACGTCCGCCCCGGCAGCCTGCAGCGCCTGCACGAGGTTGAACGTGAAGCTGTCGTAGTTGTCGATCACGAGGATCATGTCGACGGGGTCCTCGTCGTCGCGGGTGCGACGGCCTCCTCGATCGCCCGCCGCAGGGCGGCGGCCTTGTGCTCGGTCTCCTCGAACTCCCTCTCCGGCACGGAGCCCGCGACGATTCCCGCTCCGGTGTGCACGTGCGCGCGACCCTCGCGGAGCACCGCGCTGCGGATCGTGATCGCCGTGTCCATGTTGCCGTCGTAGCCGAGGTAGCCGACCGCGCCCCCGTACAGGCCGCGCCGCTCCCCTTCCGCCGCGGCGATCAGCTGCATCGCGCGCACCTTCGGAGCCCCCGACAGCGTCCCGGCGGGGAAGACGGCGCGCAGCGCGTCGAGCGCGTCGAGGTCCGGCCGGAGCTTCGCCTCGACGTGCGACACGAGATGGAGCACGTGCGAGTAGCGCTCGACGTCCATGTACTTGCTGACCGTCACGGTGCCGGGTCGCGCGACGCGCCCGAGGTCGTTCCGCCCGAGGTCCACGAGCATCACGTGCTCCGCGCGCTCCTTCGGGTCGCGCTGGAGCTGCTCGGCGAGGATCGCGTCCTCGGCAGGGGTGGCGCCACGGGGGCGAGTGCCGGCAATCGGGTGGGTCGTGAGCTTGTCGCGATCCACCTGGACGAGCAGCTCCGGGCTCGCGCCAACGACTTCGAACGACGGCGTCCGAACGAAGAACAGGTACGGGCTCGGGTTGACGCGGCGCAGGCTCCGATACAGCCCGATGCCGTCGAGGGCCTTGCCGGTCGCCGGGTCGGTCGGCAGGTCGAACGACTGGCGGCGGGCCAGCACGACCTGGATCGCCTCGCCGGCCGCGATCGCATCCTTCGCGTTCGAGACGGCGCGGACGTACTCGTCGTGGCCGAGGCTTGTCTGGCCCTCGAGGCCATTCGCTCTCGCCGGCGTCGCATCCCCGCGACCGGGCGCCACCAGCTCGGCCGTGGACGGCCGTGAGGTTCGCTCGAGCGCCTCGAAGATGGCGTCCTCGGCGATGCGGTAGCGACCCTCGAGGTCGGGCGTGTCGGTGTGCAGCGAGGCGATCGCCGAGAGCGTGTGGGTGAGGTGGTCGAAGACGAGGACGAGGTCCGTCTCGATGAACGCCGCGGTCGGCGTGCCCACGGGATCCTTGTCCGGGAGCGGCACCCGCGGCTCGAAGATCGATACGGCGTCGTACGACAGTGCCCCGACGGCGCCGCCGGTGAAACGGGGCATGCCCTCTGTCGGCTCGACGCGCCGGCGCGGGACGAAGTCGCGGATCGCGAGCAGCGGATCGGGCGCGTCCACGGTCCGGGTCGGCAAGTCGGGGTCGTACCGGTCGACGGTGACGGGTCGCTCCTGGATCTTCGCGATCCCGTCGCGGACCTCCAGGAGGCGCCGCGGACCCACGCCCAGGAACGAGTACCGCCCCAGCCGCTCGCCGCCCTCGACGGATTCGAGGAGGTAGGCGGGCGTCGTGCCGTCGTCGAGCCGGAGGAACGCCCCGATGGGTGTCTCGAGGTCCGCGGACCGCGTGGCGCGCAGCAACAGCGTGTCCGCGTTGCTCGCCAGCCGCTTCGCCTGGGTCAGGCTGAGCGGGTCCGTCATGGTCACGTGTGGCGCCTCCGGTGGTCCGAGTTCCTGAGAATCAAAACGACCTCTCGTCCATCTGGGACGAAAGGTCGAACCTTCCGCGGTGCCACCCTCATTCGGCTGTGCCGCACTTTCCTGACCGACGGGTGGTCTCAAAGACCGCCGATCGGCGCTGCCCGCTATCGCTGGCGCTCTGCGCCGGAGCCTACTTGGGGTCCCGCGTCGCCGCGTTGTCCGTTCGGTCCGGAGGCTCCCGGGTCCATTCGTCGTCGCTGCCGTCCCGGCTTCCACCAGCCGCCGGGTCTCTCTGCCGACATTCGCCGGGTACTCGTCCCGTTCATTGCCCGATATTCGATTAGGCGCGGAGTCTAGGCACGCCTCGATCGAAGCGTCAAGGACGCCTCAGACGTATCGGTTCTCGATGTAGCACCAGGTGAAGCCCTTGCCGGCGGGCATCTGGAGGATCACCGGGTGGTCCTGGGCGAGCGCGTGGGCGCGGGCGTCGCCGGCCTGCGATTCGCAGCAGCCCACGTGGCCGCACGTGGCGCACATCCGCAGGTTGAAGGTGGAGCCGCACTCCTCGCAGACGGAGCCGCTGGGCGTGGCGATCGCCTCGGGAGCGTGGTCGCAAGCGCGAGCGCTGCTGCTTGCCGGCGTGTGCGCGAGGTCCACGCGGCAACTGTAGCCGGGTGTGACAATCGCCACGGAGGTGTGCGTGCCCCTGGAACGACCCGAACCGGTCATCGCCGTGGTCGGCAGCCTGAACATCGATCTCGTCGCGTACGCGGCGCGCGTCCCGGCCGCCGGGGAGACGGTCATCGGCGACCGATTCGTGATGGGTTTCGGTGGCAAGGGCGCGAACCAGGCCGTGATGGCGGCCCGCCTCGGCGCCCGCGTCTCGATGGTCGGTGCGCTCGGTGACGACGTCTACGCCGGGATGACGGTCGACAACCTGATCGCGCAGGGCGTCGATGCCAGCCACGTGGCGAGAGTCCAGGGGTCGAGCGGGGTCGCGCCGATCTGGGTGGAGCCCGACGGGACGAACAGGATCATCGTCGTGCCGGGCGCGAACGACGCGGTCGATCCGGCCGTGGCGGCCTCCGCCGTTCGGTCGCTGCGACCGGCCGTCGTGATCGGGCAGCTGGAGATTCCCCAGGCCGTGACCGCGGCAGCATTCCGCGCCGCCCGCGAGGTCGGCGCCGTGACCATCCTCAATCCGGCGCCGGCGGCATCGCTCGATGCCGGCCTGCTCGACAACGCGGACTGGCTCATCCCGAACGAGACGGAGTTCGCCGCGCTGGCGGGCCTGGCCGCATTCGATCCCGCCGATGACGCGGCGTTCGTCGCATTCGCTCGGCAGATCCGGCCACGGCTCATGGTGACACTGGGGTCGCGCGGCGCGGCGCTCGTCACGACGTCGGGCACGGTCGAACGGGTGGCGGCCGTGCCTGTCAAGCCGGTTGACACGACCGGCGCAGGGGATGCATTCGTCGGCGCGTTCGCGTTCGGCCTCGCGGCCGGGTTGGACGAGCTGATCGCGGTACGCCTCGGGATCGCGTGCGCCTCCGACAGCGTCACGCGGACGGGGACCCAGAGCTCCTTTGCATCTCGAGATCGCGCTCGGGAGATCCTTCGGCAGGTCACCGGCTAGCGTCGAGGCGAACTCGCCCGCGATGATCGCCGGATGATCAAATCTGGCGGTTTCGGGGTGGTTTCGTCGCCCACCGCGGCCCAACGCGCCTTTCTCGGACCTGGTTCGTGCGCGGTCGAGCGTGACCCTTCGCGATACGGCCATCGGACCTGGGCGCACATGGGCGAAATGGGCGCCAAACCCCGGGAAATGATCGCGGCGCGATCATCGGCGACCGTTTCGAGCGAGATGTCCGAGCGACCCGAGCCGAGCACGGAAACGCGACCCGCCGGGATGCCCGCCTGAGGACTACTCCTCGAAGAGCTCCCAGCCGCCGTCGTCGCCGGGCGTGAAGAACGCCTCGTCCGGATAGCACCAGGCCCACAGCTCGCCGGGCTGGGCGGATCGGATCAACGCGTGGCCGGCCTCATTCGAGTGCGCGGTCGCGTGCCGGTTCGGCGAGTTGTCGCAGCAGCCGGTCCGGCCGCAGACCAGGCACTGGCGCAGGTGCACCCAGCTGTCGCCCATCTCGACGCAGGTTGGACAGACATCTTGTGCCGGAGGCAGGTCGACCATCGCGGTCGCGAAGTGGGGACACGGCAGGCTCATTCGCGGATTATCGCTTTCCTGGCCGAAGCGCGACGATCGAGATCAGCGCGACCAGGGCGACCAACGCGGCCATGCCCGCGACGATGGTGCCGAGGCCCGCCGGGACCGGGAGCCCGAGCGCGAGCAGCGTCACCACGAGGACACCGGTCCCGAGGAGCAGGATTCCGCCGAGGCCGATCGCGCGCGCCCGGTGGAGCCCCGCCTCGTACCGGCCGTGCAGGCGACTGTCGAACGACCACTGGCTGAGCTCGCCGACGAGCAGCAGCGCGATACCGATGACGGCCGCGGTGAGCAGGTTGGACTCGGGCGCGACCAGGAGATGACCGACATACAACAGCGCGAAGAACCCAAGCAGCGCGCCCATCCAGCCCGGCCTGGCGAACACCAGCGCGACCGCGAGCGCGGCGACGAGGAGCGCGCCGATTGCCCCGGTGACGAAGGTCAGACCGCCGCTGCGGGCATCGAGGGACAGCGCCGCGACCAGCACGGCGAACCCGAGTGCGGCGAGCCCGGCGATCAGGCGAGCGCGCGGCGGGCGTATCGACGGAATGCTCGTACCTCCTCCAGTGCCGCGTCCAGCGGCTCGCCAACGGTCCAGGTCGCGATGGGCACGCCGAGTCGCTGCAGGCGGTCGCGAAGCTGGGCGCGGCGCAGCTGCCAGAGCCTTCGGGCGCTCACGCCGAACTCGTCGCTCGGGTCGGCGAGGTAGCCCTCGGGTCGAAGCTCGATCACCACGATGTCGAAACCCCGGGCGCGCAGGTCAAGGAACGATTCGATCGTGCGCTCGTCCAGCAACGGGCTCACGGCCATCACGAGGGCCTTGGGTGGCAGTGACCGCGGCGGAATGAGGTCCACGCCCTTCCAGATGATGCTGACGGCCGCCGCCGCGTCCAGCAGGACCTCCACGATCCTGTAGGACTGCGCCAAGCCCATCGCCGGCACCAGCCAGCGGATGGAGGCACCGAACGCGATCAAGCCCACGCGGTCTCGTCGGCGGAGGTAGTAGTCGGCGATCCCGTTGGCGGCGCGAACGGCCGTCGCGAGACTGCTCCGCTCGTCCTGCCCGATGAGGTCGGTGAACGTGTCGAGGAGGATCACCACCTCCGTGCTGCTTTCCGGATGCAGGTCGTTGACGTGGAGCTCCGGCTTCCGGCTGCTGAGGCGCCAGTTGATGCGGCGGATGACATCGCCCGGCGCGTACACCCGGACGTCGGCGAACTCGACGCCGTCGCCACGCCTCCGGGACACCTCGTTCCCCGCGAACATCTGCGTCTCGGCCGGTCGAATGGCCCGTTGGAGGGTCTCCGGCCGTGGAAAGACGCGCAGCGGCAACGCAGCCTCCGTCGTCGTCTCGAACGCGAAGAAGCCGAAGCGATCGCGGGCGCGGACGACGAGCCGGCCGACTCGGTAGCTCCCCCATCGCCGCGCCGCCAGGGGGATCGGAATCCGCCGCGGTATCCCGGGAGCGAGACGGAGGCCGACGATGTCGGCGTCGACGCCATCGCGGGGCTCGAGTCCGTTTGGCAGCGACACGCCCAGCTCCAGCCAGTGGACCGGGCGCGACGACGAGAGCTCGACCTCCAGCTGGACCTCGTCTCCCTCGAGGACCCGGTCGGCGACGAGGGATACGTCCAGCGAGACGTCAGGTTCGTCGACGAGGAGGAGCGCCACCAGGGCCGCGAGCAGTAGGGGCGCGACGATCAGCACGGGCTCCGGGCGGCCAAACGCGACCCCCGCAACGAGACCGCCCGCACCAAGCAGGAGGTACGCCCGGAGCCGAGGTGTCGGCCGCCGGGTCATGTGCGGGTCACGAGGGGGCGGGCGCCGATTCCTCGGCAGACGGTGCGGGCACCGACGCGAGGCACTCCTCGACCACGGATTCGGCCCGCAGACGCTGGACCCAAAGTTCCGGCCGGAGGATCAGGCGATGGGCGAGGGTTGGCACGGCGGACGCCTTGACGTCGTCCGGGACGACGAAGTCGCGGCGGTCCATGGCCGCGCGCGCCCGGCTGAGCTTGAGCAGCGCGAGGCTCCCGCGCGGACTCGCGCCCACCTGCAGGCGGGCACTGCTCCGGGTCGCTTGCACCAGCGCAACCATGTAGCGCATCACGCTGTCTGCCACGTACACCTGCTCGATGCCGGTCTGCATCGCGGTCAACGTGGCGGCGTCGACGACGGGATCCAGCTCCACCTCGTCGGTCGCGCGGTCGAGGCGGTCCTTGAGGATCGCGACCTCCTCCTCCGCCGACGGATAGCCGACCCGCAGCCTGACCAGGAACCGATCCAGCTGCGCCTCGGGCAGCGGGTAGGTGCCCTCGTACTCGATCGGGTTCTGGGTGGCGATCACGAGGAAGGGCCGGGGCAGCGCGCGGGTCGTCCCCTCGGTGGTCACCTGGCGCTCCTGCATCGCCTCCAGGAGGGCGGACTGGGTCTTCGCGGGTGCGCGGTTGATCTCATCGGCGAGGAGGAGGTTGGCGAACACCGGGCCTTCACGGAAGACGAACTCCGACGTCTGCTGGTTGTAGAGCGACGCGCCGGTCACATCGGATGGCATCAGGTCCGGCGTGAACTGGATGCGGCGGAAGTCCAGGCTCGTCACCCTGGCGAACGACCGCGCGGTGAGCGTCTTGGCGAGCCCCGGCAGGTCGTCGATCAGCACGTGGCCGTCGCACAGGATCGCGAGGAGGAGGAGTTCCAGCATCTCGCGCTTGCCGATGACGGCACGCTCCACCTGGTCGAGGATGGCGTGGCCGCGGTCGGCGATCTCGGCGATGGGCATTCGATCGGGCACGTCAGATTCGCTCCAATTGCTCGAGACCGGCTTCGATATCTGCGAGCGGGACGCCCGGCGCCCCGAAGGATGGCGGTGTCGGGGCATCCTCGATCAGCCGCGCCAGCGGCTCCCCGAGGATCCGGCGCGCGGCGTCCGGGTTGGCATCCAGGTCCACCCCACGGTTGCCCAGGAGCCGCCAGCGGGCAAGGTCCCGCAGCATCGGTTTCAGCCGAACCTCGAAGTCCTGCGCGTTGGCGGTCGCGAGCCGCACGGCCATCTCGACGGCGCGAATGCCGGGAACCACCGGCGGCGATTCCGTGGACCGGCGGAGCTCCGCTTCGAAGCGCTCGGGCGTCGCGGTCGTGACCGGCCCGGACCGCCGCAGGTATAGCGCCGCAATCGCGATCCCAACCACCAGGACGACCGTGCGGCCGAACGCGGCTCGGGCTTCAGGGGGGAACAGGACCGCGAGGAGGACGCCAATCGAGACGAGCACGACGAGCAGCGCGCGGCGCGCGCGCGAAGCGGGCATCACGCGGGCCTCTGCGTGGCTGCGCGGACCCGTTCCAGCGCGTCAATCGCGTCGCTCCGCATGCCCTCGTCCACGGTGTGGTGGCTGAACTTGGCGACCTGGAACAGGTCCGTGACGGTTCGAACCTCCTCCGGCGCGCGGGTCTGCTCCGTCAGAACGCGTCGGACGTACTCCATCGGCGCCTCCGAGCGACGCCGCCCAAGCCCGGCGCCGGACAGCGCCCGCTCCATGGCCGCGTAGGCCGCGATCACCGCCCGCCTGGGGTCCGGCTCACTGCGCAGCGCGTCCAGGCTGACGTCGACGGCCGCCTCCGTCGCGGTTCGTTGATCGTTGAATCCATCGGCAGCGAACCGGCGGTCCTGGATGCGCCAGCGGATCACGACCGCCACCATCAGCAGGAACAGGCCGGCCACGACGAGGAACGCGATCAGGAGCGACGTCGTGTCGCGCGCGGCGAGCCCCGGCGCAAGGTCCTGGAAATTCGGGTTGCCGGCCGCCCCAGAGCTCGACCGCGACCCCAGGTTTCGAAGGATCTCGAGGATGTAGGACAGGACGATCGCGGCCTGCCCGATGAACAGGGGCACAACGGCGGCAAGCGCGAGCACCTGCGCCCACCATGGCATCGCTGCGAGACGGCGGCCCGCCTTCGCGGCCGCCTGGCCCCGCATGAGCCTCCCGCGGTACAGGATCGCGGCGGCAAGCAGCCCGGCGACGCCGAGGAACTCGGCCACGTAGCCCGCAGCCCGAAGGGCAACGATCAGCGGCGACCCGTCGAACGTGAGCTCGAGCGAAGGCGCGGACGTCGAGCGACTGGCGAGGGCGACGACGGCGATCAGGACCACCGCCGTCGGCAGCGCAACCCAGCGCGGCAGGCCGCCAACGATGCGGCCGACGCTTCGTACGCGCGGCTCTACCGCGGTGGATGCATCTGACAACTCGGGCACAGGCTCCCTTTGTCGCGGGGATCGTCCGTCGCGGGAGGATACCAATCGACGGTTGGCGGTCAGCCCTGTGCCAGGACTTCGCGTGACTCCTGGACGAACTCCCGAGCGACGTATGAGCGGAATGGTTCGTCGAAGCCTGCCTGCGACTCCGACCAGAACCGGGCGTAGCCCGGCTTCGTCGCGACCAGGCCCCGATAGTAGGCCTCGGCTCCAACCCAATATTCAGCCGGGATCGAACCGTCGCGATGCTGGTAGTACAGGTACTCCCACTGGTTGACCTGCATGAACATGTAGACGCTGCAGCGCAGCCAGTCGTCGTCGCTCAGCGCCTCGGGCGTCGCGTAGGCAACGTTCATGAGGGTCGCAAATCCCTCCGTCCTGATCAGCACCTCCCGGGCGCGCTGTGAGAGCGAAAGCGCGTTGAAATGGGCCTGGCTGCGCAGCAGCTTTGTGTGCTCCCGGATCTCCACCTGCTGCGTCCGAAACTGGCGGTAGATGGCCAGGAAGGTGATGGCGAGGGCGGCAAACTGGAGCATCGTCCAGAGCCACTCCGAACCCGGCCCGAAAAGCGCCAGCCCGTCCGTGTTGATGATCGTCATGACCGCGACTCCTCCATGCCTCCCACGTTGGCCGGACTATGGTCGCCACAGCGTTTTGGAACAAGGGACATCAACCTGGCGGAGAGGGTGGGATTCGAACCCACGGGGGCTTGCACCCGCCCGTTTTCAAGTCAGGTGCCTCCCCCTTCGACCTCATCCTCACACGCGGACTCACGTGCGGGCCAACGAGGTCACCGTAGGGAGCTGCAGGAGTAGGCTCCGGGCCACGCCTCAGCTGAGTGAATTCCGAACGAAGAGCCCGGGTCGGGTCGCGAGGTCACGAGGACAGATGCGACAAACCGTCGTCGGCAGGCAGCCGGAGCTCGCGCGGATCGCCGACTTCCTCGGAGGGGTCGGGGGCGGTACGCACGTCCTGGTCATCGAAGGCGAGCCCGGTATCGGCAAATCGACCCTTTGGTCATCGGCGGTCGCGGACGCGGCCGACCTGTCGTGGCGGATCCTGTCGACCAGACCGACGGCGGTCGAGACGACCTACGCATTTGCGGCGATCGGGGACCTCCTCGATGGCGTCGGCGACGTGGTCCTGGACCGTTTGCCAGGACCCCAGCGGCGTGCGCTGAACGTTGCGCTCCTGCGTGAAGACACAGGCGATGTGCCCGCCGACAGCCGGACCGTGGCGGTCGCGCTCCTTGCGACGCTTCGCGAGCTCGCGGCGGAGCAGCCGGTCCTCCTCGCGGTGGATGACGTGCAATGGCTGGATCCGTCGTCCGCAGATGCAATCGGGTTCGCGATCCGGCGGCTCCGAGCGGAGCGCGTCGGGGTCCTCATTGCACAGCGGATCGACCGATCCGCCCCGGCCCCCTTCGGCCTCGACCGGTGGTCGGAATCCGACCGACTCGAGCGGATGCTCGTCGGCCCGCTCGGGCTGACCGCCCTTCGCAAGCTCCTTCAAGCAGGTCACGGTGTGGTGGTGTCTCGACCCATGCTTCGGCGAGTACATGCCTCGTCTGGTGGAAATCCCTTCTTCGCGATCGAGCTCGCGCGGGCGCTCGAGATCCAGGTGGGACCGCTCGACCACTGGATGGAGATGCCCTCGTCGGGCGACCTGACAGAGCTGCTTGAGCGCCGGCTCGCTGCACTCCCCGGCCCCAGCCAGGACGCAGTGGCCATCGCGGCAGCGCTGGCGCATCCGACCCCTGACCTCGTCGCGGCCGTGTGCGGTGCGGACACACGGGTGTGGCTTGACCCGGCCCTCGACGCAAACGTGTTGGAGCTGCGTGTCGGACGGATCTCCTTCAGCCATCCGTTGCTGGCGGCAGCCTCACACTCGCGGACGCCGGCGTCGCGACGCCAGGAGATCCACACAATATTGGCGGCAATCGTGGAGGACCCCGAGGAGCGGGCACGCCACCTGGCCCTCGCAATCGACGGACCAAACGAGCAGGTCGCGCTCGCCCTCGAGGACGCAGCGAACCGGGCTTACGCGCGCGGGGCTCCTGACGCCGCGACCGAGCTCGTCGCTCGAGCTCGGGAGCTCACACCCGTCGACCGGCCCGAGGGCCGCCTGCGCCGGACCCTGGCCGAGGCCGAGTACTCGACGATTGCCGGCGACGCTGGCCGCGCCGTCCGGCTCCTGACGCCGGTCCTCGAGACGTGCCCACCGGGTGGGCCGCGGGCCGAGGTCCTGCGCCAGCTCGCGAGCGTGATGGTGCGTGGCGCTCTGGACTGGCGCGCCGCTCCTGATGTCTGGCGCCGCGCGCTCGCCGAGAGCGTGGACGATGACCATCTGGGCGCGCGGATCGAGTTCGGGCTGGCCGGGACGCTCGATCTGCTGGGCGAGAACGTCACGGAAGCCGCGTCCCACGCCCGCGCGGCGGTCGCGATGGCTGAGCGCCTCGACGATCCGGCGATCCTCGCCGAGGCGCTGGGCATCCTCGCGAAGACCGAGCAACGCGTGTCAGGGCGTATGCCGACGAGCCTCATCGACCGGGCGCTCGAGCTCGAGCGCGCCCTGCCGGGCGATCGGTGGGACCTCCGTCCTCGTGATCATCTTGCCGGCATGCTGGCCTGGACAGACGACCTCCAGGGCGCGCTCACGATCTGGGGATCCGATCGCCAGGTTGCCGCGGACCATGGGTACCTGGTGGCGCTGGGCTGGATCCTCGCGCGGATGATCGTGGTCGAAGTCCTCAGCGGTGCCTGGGCGCAGGCGCTGAAACACGCCGACGAGGGCGACGAGATCGCGGTGGATGTCGGTCAGCCGGCGCATCGAGCCGCGATCCTGGCCGGCCGGGCCCTCGTCGAGGCGCACCTCGGCGACGAGGTGGCCGCACGGCAACACGCCGCTGAGGCAACCGGGCTCGCATGGCCGTCAGGCGCGCTGCCGGCAGCGCGGACGGCGGCGTGGGCCTTGGGCCGCCTCGAGCTATCCTTGGCGCATCCGGCAGAGGCGCACGCCCACCTCGAACCGCTGGTCATCGACGCTCGAGCGGCCGGGATCGGCGAGCCGGGCGACCTGCGGTTCGTGCCGGACGAGATCGAAGCCCTGATCGGGATGGGCCGCCTTGCCGAGGCCGAGCCGCTCCTGGACTGGTTCGAGGTCCTGTCCGCCTCATGTGGCCGGATCTCCGCGACGGGATCGGCGGGTCGCGCCCGCGGCATGTTGCACACGACGCGCGGTAAGTTGCCTTTGGCCATCGACGTCCTGGAGCAAGCCCGCGCCGACCATGAGGCGGTCGCCCAGCCGTTCGAGCTCGCTCGAACCCTGCTCGCCCTGGGCACGGCGCAGCGGCACGCCTTGCAGAAGGCGACGGCGCGCCGATCGCTCGATGCGGCGTTGGCCGGATTCGAGCGAATGGGCGCGGCCCTCTGGGCCGACAAGGCCCGCTCGGAGCTCGCAAGCATCGGCGGCCACCCCGCGGCCCGCAACGATCTGACGCCCGCCGAACGGCGGGTCGCCGAGCTGGTCACCAAGGGACACACGAACCGCGAGGTGGGCGCGTTGCTGTTCCTGGCCGACCGGACCGTCGAAGGGCACCTCACCCGTATCTACGCGAAGCTTGGGGTCAGATCCCGCTCCGAGCTTGCGCATCGATCCTCGCTCGTCGCGCCCCCCTCAGGCCGCGATTAGCCGTTCGGAGTCTTCGCGCGGGTCCGACTCGATAGATCGCGGGGCGGGACGGATGGGCTCTCCGGGGCGTCTTCCGCGAGTCGGAAGGTGGATCAGCGACTCAATCTACACGGCACCGGTGTTCCGGGCGACCCACAAGAACCCGTCAAACGCATGTGAATGCACCTGTCGAGGCCGCCGCATGGCGGAGAGGGTGGGATTCGAACCCACGGGGCTTGCACCCGCCTGTTTTCAAGACAGGACCGTTCAACCGCTCCGGCACCTCTCCACGCGGGAGGATAGCAAGGGGTCCTCAGGCGACCGTGTGGACCACCCAGACGTTGGGGTCGAAGTAGACGCCCGTATCGGCCTCGCGATCGATCGTGACCGGGGCGGCGGCGAAGGGCACGATGTACGAGCCCGAGCCCGGGAACTCCAGCCCCGTCCACTCGGTCCACTCGGCCACCGTTCCGCGCATCAGCATCGAGTGCGGCGCGCCACGGACGACGCGGCCGCCCAGCCGGACGTGGAGGCGGATCCAGGCGTCGAGCGGCTCGCCGTCTTCGCGGGTCCAGAAGGCGTATTCCTCGATGGGGATGAGCGGGAACCGATGCTTGTCGGTGGGCCGCACGCAGGCGATCACGTGACCGAAGCCGTGGGCTTTCGCGTTCGCACGCATCGCGCCAACCATCAGGCCGGCCAACCGGCCGCCGCGCCGGTTCGGGTCAACCACGATCTGGATCGCCCCGAGCGTGTTTGGGGTGACGCCAGCGGCGTGTCCGTCGCCACTGCGCTCGACCTGTCGGTCCCAGCCGTCGGGCAGGCCCTCGTCCGTGCCATCCCAGGCGATGGGCGCGGAATTGTTCGTGGCCGCGATCTCCCCATTCGCGTCAAGCAGCACGAGCTGGAATGCGGGCCACGCACCGTCGAGCAGGTCCCAGTAGCGCTGGACGGTCTCGTCCTGGAGCATGAACTCGGGCCAGGCAGAGCCGTTGAACCGCCCCGCCGGCCTCACGAGGTCCGGCCGGTCCACGAACGAGACCAGCGAATGTCCCGCCGGGAGCTCGATCCCGAGGTCGACCATCAGGCCGGCGCCGGGACCCCTTCGATGCGCTCGCGGCCGAGATACGGCCGGAGGACCTCGGGGACGAGGATGGCGCCGTCACGCTGCTGGTACGTCTCGATGATCGCGGCGACCGTGCGGGCGAGCGCCAGCCCGGAGCCGTTGAGCGTGTGCACGAGCTCCGCCTTGCCACCCTTCTCGGCCCGGTAGCGGATGGCCATGCGGCGGGCCTGGAAATCGCCGAAGTTCGAACAGGAGCTCACTTCGAGCCAGCGCTCCACACCGGGTGACCAGACCTCGAGGTCGTACTTGCGGCGCTGCGTGAAGCCCATCTCGCCCGTCGACATCAGGAGCACCCGATAGGCGAGCCCGAGTCGCTGGAGGAGGTCCTCGGCGCGACCGGTCATCCAGTCGAGCGCAGCGGCGGATACGTCCGGCCGCTCGAACAGCACCATCTCCACCTTGTCGAACTGGTGGACGCGCAGGATCCCGCGGGTGTCCTTGCCGGCGGCGCCGGCCTCCCGGCGGAAGCACGGCGTGTAGGCGACGTAGTGGATCGGGAGCGTTGCGGGCTCCAAAATCTCGTCGCGGTGGAGGTTCGTGACGGGAACCTCGGCGGTGGGGACGAGGTACAGGTCGTCGCGCGTCACGACGTACATCTGGTCTTCCTTGTCCGGGATCTGGCCCGTGCCACGTGCCGACGCCTGGTTGACCAGCATCGGCGGCCAGATCTCGGTGAAGCCGTTCTCGCGGGTGTGGACGTCGAGGAACCACGTGATCAGGGCGCGCTGGAGCGCGGCGCCGGCGCCCTTGTAGACCGGGAACCCGGAGCCGGTGATCTTCGCGCCGCGGGGCAGGTCCAGGATGTCCAGCGCCTCGGCGATCTCCCAGTGCGGCTTGCGATCCCAGGTCTCCTGGTCCGGGTCGCCATCCGGGAACTCGTCGGGACCCTCGAGGTAGACGGTGCGCGTCAGCTGGTTGCCCCAGACGCGCACCGTGACGTTGGCCTCCTCGCCCCCGACCGGCACGTCCGCCTCGGCGGGGTTCGGGATGCGCAGCAGGAGGTCCTCGACCTGCGTCTCGAGCGTTCCGAGCTCGGCCTCGAGCGCCGTCAGCCGCGTGCCGATCTCCGTGGAGCGGGCACGCAGCGCGGCAACCTCCGGACCGTCCGGCTTCGCGCCGCCCTTGATGGTCTCGCCGATCGACTTCGACGCGGTGTTGCGCTCGGCACGCAGGCCGTCTGCCTCGCCCTGGAGTTCGCGTCGGCGTGCGTCGGCGGTCAGCGCGGCATCGACGAGCGCGGGGTCCTCGCCCTTGTCGATCGCGCCCTTTCGGATCGCGTCCGGCTCCTCGCGGAGCCGCTGCAGCCCGACGCTCATGCGAACATGCTCATGCCGCCAGTGTGCCGCCCGCGGCGGCCTCTCGCAGGCGGTCGATGATGAACGTCCGATCCAGGCTCGCCAGAAGCCAGCCCGCGCGCGGGCCATTCGGGCGACCGAGAAAGGCGGCGTAGAGGGCGGCGAAGGCACGGCCGGCAGGCAGCCCGCCACTCGTCGCGGTGGCGAAGATCGCGGACTGCCACTCGTCGCCGGTTCGCGCGGCTGCGTCCTCGGCGAGGGTCGCGAGGAAGGCGCGCTGCTCGGGGTCCAGCGCCGCGGCAGCCTCGGGGAGAGCGTCCTGCACGCGCATCCGTGCCCGCTCCGGGGCGTACTCGTCCAGCCAGACGCGCGCGGCGGCGAGGCGTTCGTCGAGGATCTCCGTCTCGTGCGGCGTGAGGGCACTCCCCTTCTCCGCGGCAAGGAGTGCGGGCACGTCCGCGCCGGGAACCTGGAGGAGGAACGCGAGGTGCGAGAACGCTGGTCGGAACGCGGCCGCCTCCGCCTCGAAGTCGGCAGCCGGATCGCGCAGCGCATAGCGGAAGATCGACGCGAACCCCGGCGGCAGCTCGCCCTTGACCTCGCGCCCGGCGACGGCAGAGCCGAGCCGGTCGAACTCGTCGAACAGGCGTGGGACGGCGTCCGTGCCCTCCGGATCGAAGTCGATTGCGGTGTTCGGGCGGGATCGGATCATCAGGGTCCGCAGCGGCTCCGGCGGGAGCACCTCCACGATGCGGTGCGCGGCGGTCCCGCGCCCCTTGGACGTCGACATCTTCCGGCCGCCGATATTCAGGAACTCGTACGGCACGTTGATCGGCGGCTCGCGCTCGAACACCTCGCGCGCGATCGCCTCCGAACGGTCCCGGGAGCCGCCCGCCGTCGCGAGGTCCTTGCCGCACGGCTCGATCGTCACCCCGAAAAGCGACCACTGCGCGGCCCACTCCAGGTTCCAGGGAAGCTTCGCGCGCCCGCCGAACGGCGACACCCAGCCCGATGCGCCGCAGCCGCGTGCCCATGTGACCAGCTCCGCGCGGCACTCGTAGAACACGCGCTCGCCGTCCCACTTCGTGACGATCGTCGTCCCGACGCGGCCGCACGTCTCGCAGATCGCAAGCACGGGGTGCCACGCGTCGCCGTGCTGCACGTTGGACACGCGCCGGTACAGGTCCCGGACGATGTGGGCGCGATCCAGCGCGGTCCGGATGAACCCATCCATCGCGCCCGTCGGGTAGATGTCGCTCATCCAGTAGTAGCGGTCGGGCTTGACGCCGAGATCCGCGAACAGGTCGATGAAGACCTGCGCGTGGTGGCGCGCGTACGAGGCGTGCCCATCAGCGACCTGGTCGGGGATGTGGGCGAGTGGGACGCCCATCGAGCGCTCGATGGCGTCTGGGGTCAGGAGCGCCTGGGCGTCCATCGAATCGAGATCATCGACGCCGTACAGGAGCGTGGTCTCATGGCCGGCCGCGCGCAGGGCGCGGGTGATCACGTCGAGGATGACGGGCCCGCGCAGGCTCCCGACGTGGACCGTACCGGATGGCGTCTTCGAGTCGTTGACGACCTGGGGTCCGCTGACCCTCGCCGCCAGCTCGTCCGCCCACTCCATCGTGGGCTCCCTTACGAGATCGAGACGATCTTGTAGGCGATGTCGCCCGCGGGGACGGAGACGGCGACGTTCTCGCCCTTCTTCTTGCCGAGGAGGGCGCGGCCGACCGGGCTCTCGTTGCTGATCCGACCCTCGGTCGGCTTCGCCTCGGTGGAGCCAACGATCGTGAAGCTCTGCGAGCCGTCCGGGCCGTCGACCTTGACGGTGGAGCCGATCTGGACGTGGTCGTTCGTGTGGTGCTCGTCGATGAGCGTGGCGTTCTTGATGAGCGCCTCGACCAGCTGGATCCGGCCCTCCACGAACGCCTGCTCGTTCTTGGCGTCCTCGTACTCGGCGTTCTCCGTGAGATCGCCGTGCTCCTTCGCATCGTGGATGCGCTGGGCGATCTCCGGCCGCTTGGCGGAAACCAGATCCTCGAGCTCGTGGCGGAGCTTGTCGAGGCCGTCTTTGCTGATGTACGTCGGCTTCATGTTCACGGTGATCTCATACCCCGGAATAAGGAAAGAACCCCAGCCCCGCGGCATCGTTCCGCGTGCTGGAGTCCGAGTCGGGCGCGAAGCCTACAACCGGCCCGGAGGGGTGTCAAAGACGGGCCGGTCCGACTCCGTCAGTGGTGGCCCGCGAGCCCCATGAGGCGGTCGCGGAGTCGGCGCAGGGAGGACTTGTCCGGCGTCGCGACGAACACGGTGTCGTCACCAGCGATGGAGCCCACGATCTCCGGCCATTGCGTCCTGTCTAGCGCCGCGGCAACGGCATGGGCGCTCCCGGGCAGGGTCTTAACGACGAGGATCAGGTCGGCGACGCGAAACTCGACCGGCACGTCTGAGAGCAGGCGGCGCAGGCGGTCCTCGCCGGAGACTTCGGCATCACGCAGGCGCGGCGGGAGGACGTAGGCGGGACGGCCATCCTTGCTGCCCTTGCCGAGACCCAGCTCCGCGACATCACGGCTGATCGTTGCCTGCGTGGCGCGGAAGCCTCGCTCGCGCAGCGCCGCCGCGAGCTCCTGCTGGGTGCGGATCGGGCGCTGCTCGACCAGGTCGCGGATCGCCCGCTGGCGGAGCTGTTTCATCACTTCCACGGGCTCGCCTCGGCTCAGCGATCCCAGAGCCCGAGCCACGCCACGAGCACGACGGCCGCAAGCGCGATTCGGTAGATGACGAAGACGCCGACGCCGTGGGTGCGGAGGAAGCGCAGCGTCACCGCGATCGCGACGAGGCCGGCCAGGAGGCCCGCGACCATCCCGGCCGCGAGCGGGATCAGCGGCAGGTCCACGCCCGCCTCGCCGCTGACGATCTTTCGGAACTCCCACAGCCCCGCGCCGGCGGTGATGGGCGTCGCCATCAGGAACGAGAAGCGCGCGGCCGCCTCGCGATCCAATCCGGCGAAGAGCCCCGCGGAGATCGAGATCCCGGAGCGGCTGATGCCCGGGATCAGGGCGAGCGCCTGCGCTGCGCCGATGCCGATTGCGATTGGGAAGGTCACGCCCTCGACTTGGCGCGTCCTGGATCCAAGCCGGTCGGCCAGCCAGAGGATGGCCGCACCGATGACAAGGGTGACGGCGACCAGGCGCGGCTCGCGGAAGACATTCTCGATCACGTCGTTCAGCAGGACGCCCACGATGACCGCCGGGATCGTGGACGCGGCGAGGAGCCACGCCAGCTTCCGGTCCGGATCACCGCGGAACGAGCGATCGCGGATGGCCGCGAGCCCGGCCGGGATCAGCCGGCGCCAGTCGGCCTGGAAATAGAGGAGCAAGGCGAGCAGCGTCGCCACGTGGAGCATGACGCTGAACGCGAGGCTCTCGATGAACGGGTCGTCCCAGCCCAGCAGCGCCGGCACGACGATCAGGTGCCCCGAACTGGAGACCGGCAGGAACTCGGTGAGCCCCTGCACGATCCCAAGCACGATCGCCTGAACGATCTGATCCACCTGGCTCACCTATCTGGTTCTGCGTGGAGCGCTGGTTCTGCGTGGAACGCCGAGCGAGCGGTATGACGAAGTTCCTGCCCTTGTGAGGGCTCCAAAGGCCCTTCCTTCGTCGCCTCGCACGCTAGCCGTTCCAATGGACCGAGCAAGAGGCAGTCCCGGCCGCTTCCTTCGTCGTACCGCTCTCCGAGCGTTCCAGCCAAGTCCCCGCGCTAGCGGATAAAGAGCGGAGCGAGCACCAAGGTGATGGTCGCCAGGAGCTTCACGAGGACGTGGAGCGAGGGACCCGCGGTGTCCTTGAACGGATCGCCGACCGTGTCACCGACGACGGCGGCGGCGTGGGCGTCAGAGCCCTTGCCAAGCACGTTCCCGTTGTCGTCCTTGAGGTGGCCGGACTCGATGTACTTCTTGGCGTTGTCCCACGCGCCGCCGCCGTTGTTGAGGACGGTGGCGAGCATGACGCCCGCGATCGTGCCGACCATGAGCATTCCGGCAACCGCTTCGGCGCCGAGCAGCAGGCCGACGATGATCGGCGTCGCGACGGCCACGACACCCGGGGCGATCATCTCGCGCAGGGCGGCCTTCGTGGTGATGTCGACGACGCGGGCGTAGTCCGGTCGCTGGGTGTAATCCATGATCCCGGGCATCTCCCGGAACTGGCGGCGGACCTCGACGATGATCGACTGCGCCGTCTTGCCGACTGCGCGGATCGCGAGCGAGCTGAAGAAGTAGACGAGCATCGCGCCGATCAGGGCGGCGACGAAGACGTCGACGTTGGCCAGATTGACCGACTCGAGGAGGGGCTCGCCACGGTTGAAATGGATGAGGTTGACCTTGTCGATATAGGCGCTGAAGAGCAGGAACGCCGCGAGCGATGCGGAAGCGATCGCGTAGCCCTTCGTCAGGGCCTTCGTCGTATTCCCGACCGCATCAAGGCGGTCCGTGATCTCGCGCGCGCCCTTCTCGGCGCGGCTGAACTCGGCGATGCCACCAGCGTTGTCGGTGATCGGGCCGAATGTGTCCATCGCGAGGATGTAGGCGGTGGTCATGAGCATGGCCATCGTCGCGACGGCGGTTCCGAAGATGCCGCCGACGTCCTTGCCGTTCGCGTTGGTCAGACCGGCCTGCGACCCCAGCCAGTGACTGGCGATGAGCGCGATGCCGATCGTGATCGCGGTCACGAAGGTGGTCTCGTAGCCGACCGCGGTGCCCGAGATGATGTTCGTCGCCGGGCCGGTCTTGGACGCCTCGGCGATCTCGCGGACGGGGCGGAACGAGCCCGCCGTGTAGAACTGGGTGATGTACACGAACGCGACGCTGGTCGCGAGGCCGACCACGCCGGCCCCGAAGAAGTACAGCCAGACCGGCAAGCCGGAGGGCGCATTGCCATTCGTCTGGAGCATCACGTTGGTGGTCAGGAGCAGCGCGCCAACCGACAGGATCGTGGTGACCCAGTAGCCCCGATTGAGCATGTTCATCGGGTCCTCGGTCTCCTTGCCGCGAACGAAGAAGATCGCGACGATGGTCGACAGGAGCCCGAATGCGCGGACGACGAGTGGGAAGAAGATCCAGGCCTGGGGGTTCGGCCAGCCGGCGTTGAGGGCGATGGTGAACACGCCGACGCCGAGGATCATCGCGCCGATGTTCTCGGCAGCGGTGGACTCGAACAGGTCCGCGCCACGACCGGCGCAGTCGCCCACGTTGTCGCCGACGAGGTCCGCGATGACGCCCGCATTGCGCGGATCGTCCTCGGGAATGCCCTTCTCGACCTTGCCGACGAGGTCGGAGCCGACGTCCGCGGCCTTCGTGTAGATGCCGCCGCCGAGCTGGGCGAAGAGCGCCACGAACGAGGCGCCGAAGCCGAAGCCGACGATCAGGAACGGTGCGTCGTGCGTCGCCTGGCCGCCGGACAGGCCGCCGAACAGGGTGAAGATGCCGTAGACGCCGAGCAGCGACAGGGCGACCACGAGGAAGCCGGAGACCGCCCCGCCGCGCATGGCGACCTGGACCGCCTCGACGAGGCTCCGGCGCGCCGCCGCAGCGGTGCGGACATTCGACTTGACGCTGATGTACATGCCGATGATCCCCGAGGCCATCGAGCACCCGGCGCCCACGATGAACGCGAGCCCGGTTCGCCAGCCAAGGTCCAGCCCGAAGGTCTTCGTGTCGGCGACATCGGCCGTCTCGAAGATCGTGATGACGAGGCCGATGACGACGGCACCGACGACGGCGAGGACGCCGATCGTCGTGTACTGCCTCCGGATGAAGGCGACCGCGCCTTCGAAGATCGTGCCGGCGACGTCCCGCATGGCGTCCGTTCCGGTGTCCCGCGACAGCACGTCGCGTGCCAGGTACATCGCGAACAGCACGGCGATGAGGCCGGCCGGCAGGATGATCAATTGGAGCGTGCTCGCATCCATCGGGCTGGGTGATCCTCCAGGCTCATGGGTTGTTGCACGGACACCCGTGGGCAGGGCGTCGCACGTGCATATTTCTCAGGAAAGCGATGGCCCACTGCTCGTTGGAGCCCTCCGGGCCGGGCCGGAGTCTAGCACGGGGCCCCGCCCCTATACTCCCGCTCCTGTGAGCCAGCGACCCCCTGCATGAAGCAACGCCCGGCGCTGGGCTGCCTGTTCGAGGTCATCGAGACCCTCGTCCTGACGGTCCTCATCTTCCTCGGGATCCAGGCCTTCGTCGCGCAGCCCTACAAGGTCCAGCAGGGCTCCATGGAAACCACGTTGATGCCGGATCAGTACGTCCTGGTCGACAAGCTTTCGCCGCGCTGGGCGCCCTACTCCCGTGGCGACATCGTGGTCTTCGATCCGCCGGAGACGTGGTCGTCCGGCGGCGGTGTGCCCTTCATCAAGCGGATCATCGGCGTCCCGGGGGACAAGGTCGCGCTCCGCGACGGGTTCGTCTACGTGAACGATGTCAAGCTCGACGAGTCGTACATCTTCAGGGAGAACGGCGTCCCCCAGACGACGGATCCGGCCGGTGGCGGGGCGAGTGAGTGGCTCGTGGGCGACGGCCAGCTCCTCGTCATGGGCGACCACCGCCAGGATTCCGCGGACTCACGGAGCTTCGGCCCGATCGAGATTCGCCACGTGATCGGGCGGGCGTGGCTGCGCTACTGGCCGATCGACACGTTCGGGGTCCTGCCCAAGCTGACGCATCCCGAGCTCGCCGCCCCAGTGCCAAGCCCGACACTCGCCACCACGCGATGAACCTCGTCCTGGTCGCGATCGTCCTCGCGATTGGGGCCGGCGCCGTGGTCGCGGTCTCCACCCGAGAGCCGGCCGCGACGGCCATCGGCCTTGCTGTCTGCCTTGTTGGCGCGGCGCTCTTCGCCGATCCCCTGCCCTCCGCGTCCATCCTCGGCGTGCGGGTGGTTGCCGCGCTCCTGGCCGCTGCGCTGATCCGCTGGGCAGGCCGCGGTGGCGCGCGCCAGTACTCGCCGCTGGGCTGGCCCGGGGAGGCGATGCTCGCGACGGCTGCCGGTGTCGCGGGTCTGGGCATCGCGCTGGGCCTCGCCCAGATCAGCGTCGCCGTCGGTCCCGGTGTTGGCCCGGGAGGCGACGGCGCGCTCGGCGGTATGGCCCCGTCCGCGGTGACCGGGATGGCACTGGCGATTGCCGCGGGTTGCAGCCTGCTCGTGGTTGGGGGCGCGCCCCTGGTGCATGGACGTCCCGGCATCCGTCGCGCAATGGGCCTCGTGCTGGTGACCCAGGCCGTCCTGCTGATCCGGATCGGTGTCGGCGGAGCCGCGACCGATCTCGAGGAGGTGGCGCGAGCGGCCCTGCTGGTCACGGTTGCAGCCGGTGGTGCCGCGCTCACGCGCGCGGCCGCGTTCGCGGCCGCCGCTCGGCGAGGGGGCGCGGAGGACGACCAGGACGCCGAGCCGGATGCGGACGCGCCACGGGCTGACCCGTCAAGGTCGGGCGCACCCACGCGCCGGCCAGCATGACCCTACTGCTGCTCGCCAGCCTCGCGCTGGGTACGGGGATTGCCACCGTCCTCATCGGCGACGCGCGGCCATCGGTCGCGCTCGTCCTCGGCGCCGTCGCCAGCCTCGTCATCCTCGGGTTCGCCCTGGCGATGCCGCCGGAGGAATCCGTCGTCCTCGGCGGCGTCGGGTTCGTCGGGACGCCGCTGGTCCGCGCAATGGCGGTCGCGTGGTCCGCGAGCCTCGCCGTGCTCAGCGTTCTCGAGCTTGGCGTCGGTGGCCGACCGACGGTCGTCGGTCCGTCGCTGATCGGCCTCGCCGTGGCGTGCGTTGCCCTCGCGACCCTGGACCCCGCGGCTTCCGTGGCGGCGCTCGCGGCCGGTGGGGTCGTTGGCGTCCTGGTTCCGGGCCTGTACGGCTGGCTCGAAGGACCCACCCCGGCCGCCCGCCTGTCGACCACGAGCCGGGGTGCGCTGGCCGTGATCGGATCGGGTCTGCTCGCGCTCGTGGTGATCGCATGGGGCGCGTCCGCGGCCGGCCCGCTCGGGAGCGGCGGCGTCGTGAGCGAGGACCCCAAAGCCCGACTCGCGCTGGGCCTGGCGCTCGTGACCATGGTGGCCGCAGTTGCGATCCGGACCGGCCTCATCCCGTTTCACGTCTGGGCCGCTCGGTTCATGGAGGGCGTCAGCCCGCTCGCGATCCCGGCGGCGTTCACCTGGGGCAGCGCCGCCTTTGTCCTTGCGGCGGTGGAGTGGAGCCAGGTGGCGCTCGGCCCGACAGCGGCAGGCGATGTGGAGCGGCTGCTGATCATCGGGCTCGGGCTCGCGAGCGTCGTCCTCGGCGGGCTCGCAGCGATGTTCCACGACGACATCGAGCACGTCCTCGGCTACTCCATCCTCGCCGACGCGGGCGTTGCGGTGCTCGCATTCGCATCGCTCGAGCCCGAGGCTGTGGCCGCGGCGCGCGACTGGCTCGTCGCCAGCGCGACCGTCAAGACAGCGCTCGCGGCGTGGGCGGCGGTCGTTCGCGCCACGTACGGCGGCCATCGACTGGCGGAGCTCGGCGGCTGGGCTCGCCACTCCCCCGGGCTCGGCGTCGCATTCGCGGTGATCTTCGTCGCGGCGATCGGCGTGCCGGGCATGGCCCTGTTCGAGGCGCGATCCACCCTCGTCACCGGCGCGCTCGGTGGCCTCGGCGGATTCCTGACGATCCTGGTCGCGGCGATGCCCGCGATCTACCTCGGCCGCATCGGGCTCGCGGGCCTTGCCCCGGTCGCCGTCGCGATCGGCGCCGGACCGTCCGGTCGGCCGCGCTGGACCGCCGGGCGCGCGGCGGGCTGGTCAGAGGGGCCGTTCGCGCAGGCCGTGCGTGCAATCCCGGCGGAGGTGCGCGCGAACCGTGCGCCGCTCATGGCGCTCGGCGTCGTGGCGCTGGCCGCGATGGCGCTCGCGACGGCGATCGGCGGCGCCGGCGGCGGCCCGGGCGGCGGCTCGGGCAGCTGAGTCGCCAAGGAGGCGGCGACTCGCCGCTCCCGATCAGTCCTCGGGCGCGAGCACCCAGCGATCGACCTCGCGGCCGTACTCCAGCAGCTCGCCCGGCTTGAACCAGAGCGCGAGCTCGGCGACGGCGGTCTCGGGCGCGTCGGAGGCGTGGACGAGGTTCTGCGCCGTCTCGACAGCGAGGTCGCCGCGGATCGTGCCGGCAGCGGCCTCATGCGGCCGCGTCACCCCAACCATCGAGCGGACGACAGCGATCGCGTTCGGCCCGTCGAGGGCGAGCGCGACGAGCGGCCCGGAGGTGATGAAGTCGAGCAGGCCCTTGAAGAACGGCTTCTCGCGATGGACCGCGTAGTGGCGTTCCGCGAGCGGGCGATCCACCTGGATCAGCTTCAGCCCGACGAGCTTGAGCCCGCGCTCCTCGAAGCGGCCGAGGATCCGGCCAACGAGCAATCGCTGCACGCCATCGGGCTTGATGAGGACGAGAGTGCGTTCGGTCACGGTGCCTCCAGGCTTTCGGCGGCCGCATCGAACGCGGCCTCGGCTTCAAGGTGTCGACCCAGCAGGCGCTGGGCATCGCCGCGCAGGAGCGCGGCGGCTGGTTCTCGGCGGAGGTGGAGTGCTGCGAGCACGATCGGCGCCAGGGTCGGGTCGTGGCGGAGCACCAGGGCGAGACGCAGGAACGCGCGCTCTGGCCGGGTCTCCAGCTCCGCGCGTGCCCGGCTGAGCTCCGCGGTTGGGTCGAGCTGGCCCTTGATCCGCCGTTCAGCCGCGACGTTCCGATAGACCTCGGTGGGCGTCTCGTCCCGCACCGGGCTCCGATCCACGGGCCCTGCGGGCCAGAACGCCCGCCGGGGCATGCCGGCGAACAGCGTGTCGAGTGCGATCGCATCCGACGCCGGGAGACGCTCCATCAGCGCCCGGGCATCGTCCGGCCTGCCATCGACGGCGGCCGCCTCCGCGGCGATGCACATCGCGATGTCGTCAGAGCCGCCGGCATCGAGGTGGTCCTGGGCAGCCACTGCCGCCTTCGCCACATCGCCGGTCCGCCAGCGCGCCTCGGCGAGGACCGCGAGGCTGGTGGTGTCGAGCAGCTCCCGGCGGTGCAGGTCCTCCAGCTCGGCGCGGGCAAGCGTGAGCTGCCCGAGGCGAAGATGGACGCGCGCGACGCGAACGTCGTCGTCGGTGGCGGTTGTCATGCCGACAGTTTGAGGTGTCGGTCCAGTCCGCGGAGCGACCGCGCGGGCGCGACCACGGCGAGACGCAGGGCCTCCTCACGGAACAGCAGCACGGCGAGGCGCGACAGGTCCGCGGCGGTGACTCGCTCAACCTCGGCGAGCGACTCATCGAGGGTCAACACGCGTGTATGCATCGCCTCCTGGCCGCCGATCCACGACGCGAGATGGCGCGTCTCCTCCATGCGCAGCTCCAGCCCTCCGGAGAGGTACGCCTTGGCCTTCGCGAGCTCCGCTTCGCCGACGACCTCGTCGCGGAGCAGCATCAGCTCGCGGAGGATCGCGTCCAAGGTCTTGCCGACCCGGCCCGGATCGACCCCCGCCGCGACCTGGAGCGCGCCTGCGTCCGCGTATTCGACGGCGCCGGACGACACGTCGTAGGCAAGTGCGTCGCGATCCACCAGCGAAAGGAACAGGCGGCTGCTCATGCCGTCGCCGAGGATCACGTTGAGCACGGACAGCGCCCAGGCATCGGGATGGTCGCGGGGCAGTGCGGGCACGCCGACGACGAGTTGCGCCTGGGTGGTATCGCGGCGGCCGGTCATGATTCGCTCGCCAGCCGGGAGCGAGGGCGCCGGCTCGAAGGCATGGACCGCTCCGTTGCCGCGGCCGAACGTGCGCGCCGTCAGCTCGACCGCGTCGGCGTGTGCGAAGTCGCCCGCGAGCGCCACCACCGCGTTCGCGGGCCGGTAGGTCGCCTGCCAGAACGCGCGGATCCCATCGGCCGGCAGCGCTCGGACATCGGCTTCCTCGCCGCAGATCTCGCGACCCAGGGCCGTCGCGCCGAACATCGCCTGCTGGAACAGGATCTGGGCCATCTCCGCGGGATCGTCTAGGTAGCCCCGGATCTCCTCGATGATCACCTGGCGCTCGTGATCGATCTCTTTCGGGTCCAGGGCGGGCCGGCAGATCAGCTCGCCCATCACGGTCATCGCCCGCTCGGTCTCGCGCCGTGGCACGCGCACCCAGTACACGGTCGCCTCGCGGTCCGTGGCCGCGTTGAACGAGCCGCCCACGCCCTCGATGGCCTCGCTAAGCGCCCGCGTCGATGGATACGCAGCCGTGCCCTTGAACGTCAGGTGCTCCAGGAAGTGCGCCATGCCCGCCTGCTCGGGGGTCTCGAGGCGCGATCCCGCCGGGACGTACGCGGCAATCGACACCGATCGCGCGGCGGGCAGGGGCGCGGTGATCACGCGCGGCCCGTCGGGCAGCGTCGTCCGTTCGAACATCGCCGGGATGGTACCCGCCGGGCTGGCGATTGAAGGAATCTGCATCCTCCGACGCCAGAACGAGTGATGTCGATCACTCCACGCGTGCGCGCCGGCGCGCTCACCCTCGCTGCCGTTACCCTCGTGTTGGCCGTCTCCGTCCTTGGGCGCCGAGACAACGCGCCCACGACGGCCGCCAGGCCAACCCAATCCCTTCCAGCTCTGACGAGTCGGCCAACGGCTCTATCGACGGCTGTTCCCTCGCCGAGCGCGAGGCCGCTGCGAACCCCAACCCCACCCTCGCCCTACGTCGACGTCGACAACGGCTTCTGGCTCTCGAACACAGCTGCATACCAGTCGCACTACGGCGCGTTCGTGACCAGCTGTTCGTTCGACTTCTGCCCCGTTGGCGTGCGGGTGGTCACAGCAGATCCGGCGACCGGGATCGCGGTCCCCCTTCAAGACGAGACGACCACGACGATTCGCGGTACGACGCTCGAAAGCCTCGAGGCGTCGTGGCTGAAGCGAGTGCCGGGAGCCAGGGTGGCCGCCCTCGTCGTCGACGGGCAACCAGGCTTCGTTGGCTATGACAAGGTGTTCGATCTGTGGGGATTCGTGCAGTTCGGAGGGCGCCTCTACGGCTTTGACAGCTTCAGCATCGGTGGCGACACCCGCCACGTCCTCGAACAGTTCGTCCGCGGTTTCCATTTCATGCCGCCTTCGTGCTGGTTGCTCCCCTGCCTGTCGAAGAGCGAACCGTCAGGCGCCGCGGTCGCAATGTTCGACGCTGCAAAGGCGGGCGGAACCTGGACGGAGCAGCCACAGAACCACGACGCACCGGTCGAGGCTGGGTCGGCCCGGCAGTGGCGATACCAGTGCAGCGACTACTGCCTGGGACAGCTGACGCTCTCAATCGGAACGACGGGCACCGGGGCGGCCGTTCCTTCCGGCGTCTCGACGGATTCGATGTTCGGGTCATTCAGCGCCAGCGGGACCGTTCGCATTTCCGGCTCGACGCTTGAGGAGTTGGAAGCCAGCTGGAACAGGCAGCTCGGTCGCGTGTCCTTCGTGCCGATCACGGTCGACGGTGTTCCCGCCATCGCGAACACGGGTGTCTCGGCTCCCCGGACCGTGCTCCTCGTCCGCGGCGGCTACGTCCTGGCCTTCACCTCGTGGGGCTCCATCAACTGGGACCGCGCGCCGGACATCCCGTTCAACGACTTCGTCCGCGGCTTCTCCTTCGTCCGCTAAGCCGTGTCGAAGCAGTTCAGCGTGGCGCTGTAGTCATTCGCGAATTTCTGGCGCGTGGAATCGAGCGGCCGGCGCCCCCTGGGGGCCCGCCCCAGCCCGTTAGGGCTTATCCCCGGGCGACATGGGGACGACCCTCATGTTCCAGCCCCGGAGGA
>JANLSG010000218.1:0-2979 GCA_031362295.1 Chloroflexota bacterium | reverse complement strand
GTTCGCCGGCGCGCACGGCTCGGGTGCCGCCGTCCAGCGCGAAGGCGGCAATGTGGCACTGGCCCCGGAGACTCCCGCTGCCCCGGCAACGCCGGCAGGTCCAGCGGCGCCTGGCGGCTCTTCCGGTTCCGGGGGCATGGCTTCGTCGTCGCACTCGGAGCGCGACCTGGACGAGCTGGCGCAGGCGCTCTTCGGGCGAATCCGCGGGCGCATTCGTAGCGATCTCATCCAGGACCGTGAGGCAAAGGGCCTCACGTTCGATCACGTCTGAGGAGTGACATGGGCGACCCCGCGCTGACCCTGACCTACAAGTGCACGATCGATGGCATCGTCTCGCTGGGGACGTGGAGCAAGATCGAGGGCCTCGGGTTCTCGTACCAGGTGACGCCGTACCGCGAGGGCGGGGTCAACGCGTACATGCGCAAGATCATCGGCCCCGTCACCTACGAGAACGTCCGTCTGTCGCGCCCGGTCGACTCGGACTCCGAGCTGATCTACATCTGGCTCGTCGCGAACCTGGTCAAGATCATTCCCCAGACGATGGCCATCACCGCGATGGATGCCGCGGGCAACGAGATCACCACCTGGAACCTCGCCGGCGTCGTGCCCGTGAAGTGGAGTGGGCCATCGCTGGATATCAACGGCAACCAGGTCGCGATGGAAACCCTGGAGCTCGCCTACGACGAGATGATCGGGCTGGGCGGGGCGGTTGGTGCCGCGCTGGCAGGCGCAATGACCGTTTCCGGCAGCATCGGGTTCTGAGGAAGACCCATGGATATCGCCGCGGGCGCCGTCGGAGCCGTCGCCGGCCTGCTGCTGCACGGGAAGGCAAAGCTGATCCGCCTTGACCAGGGCGGCGGCGATTCCGGAGGAGGTGGCATCGGCGGTGCCCTGTCTGCGATGGGCTCGGCCGTCGTCGCCGCGCTGCCGATCCCGGGCGTCGGCGGCGATCAGGACAAGGAGTCCGAGATCACGTTCATGTTCAACCCGACGGAGTACAAGATCTCGCAGACAGCGACCATCACGCGAAGCCCGAGCGTGTTCGACCCGGGCGGGGCGATCCAGTACACGGGCACGTCCGGCTTGACGGTGCAGATGCAGCTGTTCTTCGACGACTTCGCGTCGTTGAAGGGCGATGTCACGCCCAAGATCAGCAAGCTCCTGTCCTGGCAATACCCCGACAAGGTGAAGGAGGTCGGGCCGCCCCTGGTGAAGTTCGAGTGGGGCAACAAGCAGCTCCAGAACTTCAAGGGTGTCATCACCTCGCTGAATATCAGCTACACCCTGTTCGGCAAGAGCGGAACGCCCATCCAGGCGAAGGTCGACATCACCCTTGACGGCAACATCGACCCGCCGCCCGGCAGCAACCCGACCTCGCATTCGACGGATTCGCGGCGTGTGCACGGTGTCGTCGAGGGCGAAACGATCGCGATGATCGCGTTCGCGGAGCTGGGCCGGAGCAGCTACTGGCGAGCGATCGCCGAGGTCAACGGCATCGACGATCCGTTGCGCATCCGGCCCGGCCAGTTCCTCCTGATTCCGAGTGCCGCCGACGCGGCGCAGCAGTCCTGAGGCCGGATCGTGGGTATCGGCACTGCGGCACTCGGCTCACTCCCGGACCTCGCTGGTGGCGCTGCTGGTGGCGCCCCGGATCCGAACCTGCCGCCCGTCAGCAAGAGCGTCATCGAAGTGGGTGGCAAGAAGCTCGACGAGGCCATCGAGAGGCTCCTGGTGAACGTCACGGTCATCGACCGGCTCCGGATGCCGGACGCCTTCGTGATCGTCCTTCATGACGAGGCGCACACAGCACTCGATACCGGCGGCTTCAAGATCGGCGCGAAGGTGACGATCAAGACGACCATGCCGGGCGGGGACGCGCCAAAGGCCCTGATCTCCGGCGAGGTGACCTCCATTGAGGCCGAGTACGACCTGCTCGGGGCCCGGGCGGTGGTGCGTGGCTACGACTTCATGCATCGCCTGTCTGCAGGTCGCAAGACGAAGACCTGGACGAACGTGACCTACGCGGACGTGGTCCAGGAGATCGTGTCGGCTGCCCACCTCGACGCCCAGATGGAGAGCTCCGGCGGCACCCTGGAGCACGTCATCCAGGGCAACGTGTCCGACCTTGACTTCCTGTACCAGGTCTCGCAGCGGGTCGGATTCGACCTGACGATCGAGGACAAGACCCTTCACTTCAAGAAGCCGACGAAGGCGAGCAGTGCCCCGGCCGCCCCGGGCAACGCCGATATCGACAAGCCGACCCAGCTGCGCTGGGGCAAGCGCCTCCTCGAGTTCCGGGCACGGATGAGCGCGGTGGCGCAGGTCACCGACGTCAAGGTTCGGGGCTGGAACGTGAAGGACCGGAAGGCCGTGATCGGCGAGGCGAAGGCCGACACCGACACCACGAAGGTCAAGATGAGCCCAGCCGACCTCGCGAGGGCAGTCGGCGGCGAGACCCTCGTGATCGTCGATCGCCCGGTCGGGGAGCAGGGCGCCGCGGGCGACATGGCGAAGGCCATCGCAGAGCAGGTGGCAAGCGCGGCCTACGAGGCGACCGCGATCGCGATCGGCTCACCGGAGCTCAAGGCCGGGGTCGCCGTGCCGGTCTCGAATGTCGATCCGGCGCTCGAAGGGAACTGGGTCATCTCGACGGCTCGCCACGAGTTCGGCAGCGGCGCCTACCGCACGCACCTCGAGTTCAGCGGGCGCCAGGATCGATCGCTCCACGGGCTGGTCTCCGGTGGGCTGTCCGTGCCGGCAACGCGCACCTCGATCCCGGGCGTCGTGATCGGCATCGTGACAGACAACAATGACCCCGAGAAGCAGGGCCGCGTGAAGGTCCAGTACCCGTGGATGGACGACAAGGCAGAGTCGTTCTGGGCACGGGTCGCTCGCCCGGCGGCCGGTGAGAGCTCCGGGTTCCTGTGGGTCCCTGAGCAGAAGGAAGAGGTCGTTGTCGCCTTCGAACAGGGCGATCTC
>JANLSG010000309.1:0-7553 GCA_031362295.1 Chloroflexota bacterium | reverse complement strand
AAAAGAAGGAAGTGGTGGAGATGGGGGAGAGTCGAACTCCCCGTCCAAAGCCCTTCGTCAGCATCCACTACGAGCGTGTCCGATCGTTTTCGTCAACCCCTGGGCCGAAGATCGGCACCCTGCCCTGGGGTCCAGTCACGTGTCTCTAGATTGAGCTTATTCCCGGACTACGCGACGCTTGTCCGGTTCGCAGCCCCGCTGAATGACGCTTCCGCGGCCCGCGAGGCGGGGGCCGTTTCTACGCTCACTCTACCGCCTAAGCGGCGAGAGCGAGAGTCGACTGCTTGTTGGCAGGTACTTCGTTTTGCTGCCGGTTTAACGAGGCCTGACAGCACCTCGGCTCGCGTCCACTGACAACCAGACCCTGTCGAGACCACGCATCCCCACGGGTCGAACGCGCGTTCGGCGTTCCTGATTAGTCTACTGCATGCCCTCGAAGCCGCCGACCGAGACGATGCCGGTCGACGTGTTCCTGGAGAGCTACCCGCCGCCGATGCGCGAGATCGCCGATCGACTAAGGGTGATCCTGAAGCGCGCGACGCCAGAGGCCAGCGAACGCGTCCGGCTCGGCTGGCGGCTGCTCGCGTACGACTTGCCGATCAAGCGCCACGGCGCGTACTTCGCCTGGATCGGGGCGGAGAAGACGCACGTCCACATCGGCTTCCCGAAGGGCGTGCTCATGGACGATCCGCGGCACGTCATGAAGGGCGCCGGGATCACGAAGTTCGCTCGCTGGCTCACCTACGTACCCGGCCAGCCGATCGACGAGGAGCAGGTCACCGAGCTCGTCCTCGAGTCGGCGCGCGTGGCGGTCATTCCGAAGGGACTGGGCCTCCAGCTCGCCCGGCGGTGACCATGCGCGCTCGTCCCTCGCAGGGTCACACGCGACACGTGACCGCCGAAACATGACCCTCCCAGGTGCGCCGGCACGTGATCGGGAACGGGGCGTCCAGGTAGGTCGCTAGGATCTTGGGATGCGACTGACGCCCTGGGAGGAGGAGCGGCTCCTGATCTTCAGCGCCGCCGAGCTGGCGCGCCGGCATCGCGCGGCCGGGATCGCGCTGAATGCGCCCGAGGCGATCGCGCTCATGTGCGACGCGATGCTCGAGGCAGCGCGGGCGGGGAGCAGTTACGCGGACGTGGAAGCGGCGGGTCTCGCCGCCGTGGCCCCCTCGGAGGTGATCCCTGGCGTTCGCGAGCTCATCGACGACGTGCGCATCGAGGTCCTGCTTGGTGATGGCGCACGGCTGATCGTCCTCGTCGATCCGCTGGGTCGCGGGGCGCCCCCGGATCCATCCGGACCCGGCGCGGTTGTGGCCGGCGCCGCGGCTCCCCCGCCGGGAGCTGGTCTCGACCGGCGAACGCTGACAGTCCGAAGCACCTCGAAACGCGCGATCCGCGTGTCGTCGCACTTCCCGTTCGACAAGGTGAACCAGCGCCTCGAGTTCGATCGGGGGCAGGCGGCGGGGTTCCGCCTCGATCTCGAGGCAGGGTCATCCGAGCGCTGGGCGCCAGGCGAGATTCGCGTAGTGACCCTCGTGCGCTTCGGCGGACGCGGTGGCGCGGAACCTGGAGGCACGGAGGCGTGAGCCGCCTCTCCCCCTCCGAGCGCCGCGCGCGGTTCGGGCCTTCCGCGGGCGATCGGATCCGCCTCGGTGACACGGACCTCTGGATCCGCGTCGAGGAGGATCGTCAGGCACTCGGCGACGAGCCGATCTGGGGCTACGCAAAGGACATTCGACTCGGCATGACGCAGTCGGCGTCGGTCGGTCCGAGCGAGCTCGACGCCGTCGTCGTCGGCGCAATCGTCGTCGACCCGCTGATCGGCGTCGTGAAGGCCGACATCGGGATCAAGGACGGGCGCATCGCGGGCATCGGGCGGGCGGGCAACCCGGCGATCAGCGACGGGGTCGATCTCAGGATTGGGCCGCACACCGCACCGATCTCGGGCTATGGCCTGATCGCCACGCCGGGCGCGGTCGACAGCCACGTCCACACGATCAGCCCGAATCTCATCCCCGCCGCGCTCTCCGGCGGCGTCACGACGCTCCTCAGCGCCGGCTTCGATGAGCCGCCTGCGGCGATGGAGCGGACGCTGCGAGGCCTCGAGGGCTTCCCGGTGAACATCGGGCTCCAGGCGAACGCGCGGTCCGTGGATCCCGCCGTCCTCGAGATCCTGCTCGAGGCCGGGGCGATCGGCTTCAAGATCCACGAGGACTATGGCGCGTACCCGGAGCTGATCGACGCGACGCTCCGCTTCGCCGACGGCCACGACGTCTCCGTCAGCCTGCACACCGACGGGCTGCACGAGAGCGCGGAGCTCGAGGACACGATCGCGGCGATTGCCGGCCGCACGGTCCACGCGTATCACGTGGAGGGCACCGGCGGCGGGCACGTGCCGGACCTGATCGGAATCGTGCGCGAGGCGAACGTCATCTGCTCGTCCACGACCCCCACCATCCCGTGGGGCGTCAGCGCGGTAAACGAGGGCGTCCCGATGACCGTCCTCAATCATGGCGCGACATTCGGCGTCGAGGAGGACATCCAGCTCATCCGCGAGCGCACGCACCCGGCGACGATGGCCGCCGAAGGCCCGCTCCACGAGCTCGGGGCCATTCAGATCGTGAACTCGGATTCGCAGGGCATGGGCCGGATCATGGAGACGGTCCGGCGCACCTTCCAGCTCGCTCACGCGATGAAGGCCTGGCGCTCCACCGAGGCGGGTCGCGGACATCCCGGCCTGCCCGACGACGGCGATGACGACAACGCGCGCGCGCTGCGCTACCTCGCGAAGGTGACAATCGAGTCGGCGATCACGCATGGCATCTCCGCGCACGTGGGCACCCTCGCGCCGGGCCGGCTCGCGGACATCGTGCTCTGGAAGCCGGCGTATTTCGGCGTCAAGCCCGAGCTGGTGATCAAGGGCGGCCACCCCGCCTGGTCGCCGCTTGGCGAGGGCAACGCCACGGTGGAGCGCGCGGAGCCGACGCGCTACGCGCCCGAGTGGGCAGGCCGCGCCCACGGCGCGCCGTCAGTTTCCGCGCTGTTCATCTCCGGCTCGGCCGATGCGGCCTCGCTTCGGCGCCGCCTCGACACCGGCCGCGAGCTGATCGCCGTCGCAGGCTGCCGAGGCCTCACGCGCGCGTCCCTGGCGCTGAACCGCGCCACCGCCCTGATCGAGGTCTCACCGATCGATGGCCACGTCACCTTCGCAGGCCGCCCCCTCGCCACCGAGCCCGTCACCCAAGTCCCACTAAGCCGCCGCTACCTTCTGCGGTAGCGCAGCGCCATCGGCGCGGGCGACGCCCGCCGCCGTGCCGCGCGATCACGCGGCCACCACGCGGCCACCAGCGTCGTTCCGCAGCCCCGCTCGCCGCCAACCCGTCGCCTCCACACGCCAGCTGGAACTCGCCGCCGTTCCCTCTTTCCCCGGGCCCTCGATTCACGTTGGTTCCAGTCAAGCGGAACTATCGAGCGAATGGCTCGATTCGGGCAAGGCCGCCGCACGAGGATTCGACGACGGCCCATTTCGCGTTCAGTGGCCTCGACGTGATCTCACATCGGGCTGCCAGACGACCGCATGCGCGGCACAGGCAACCGCATGAGCTCGGAAAGGCCAGCGACGGCCGCAAACGACCCGACGGCCGCAAACGACCCGACGGCCGGGCACGTTCAGCGTTTCAGGCGACGCACGTGCTCGAATTCGATCGGACGGTGGCCCGCGACGCGTGTCGGCGCTCGGGTCGAATGAGGGGCTCTCCCTCGATGGTTCTGCTTTGGTGGAACCATCTCGAAAAGAGGCCCCAGCGAAAAGAACGCACAAGGGCCAAGTTCAGCCTGCGTCCCAATCAGCGCCGCGAGGCCTACCCGCTACCGGCGACCGGCGCCCGCTACCGGCGACCGGCGTCCGCCAGCTCGCGCTCGATGTCGCGCTTGGCGTCGCGCGCCTGGATCTCGCGACGGCGATCGTGCTGCTGCTTGCCCTTGCCGAGCCCCAGCTCCACCTTCGCCTTGCCGCGCGCCGTGATGTACAGCTTCAGCGGCACGAGCGTGAGGCCCTTCGCCTTCGTCTTGCCCAGGAGCTGGTCGATCTGGCTGCGGTGGAGCAGCAGCTTCCGATCGCGCTTGGGCTCGTGGTTCGTGCGGTTGCCGGTGCTCTCCCACGGCGCGATGTGCGCACCGATCAGCCAGGCCTCGCCCTTGTCGATGCGCGCGAAGGCGTCGGTGAGATTCACCTTGTTCGCCCGGATCGACTTGATCTCCGTTCCGAACAGCACGATGCCGGCCTCCATCGAATCGTCGATGGAGAACTCATGGCGGGCGCGCCGGTTGACGGTGATCGTTTTTTCAGGCATTGGTGAGAAGCGTACCTGTGGTGGAAAGCAAGAACGCCGGTCCCGAAGGACCGGCGTTCAATTGCGGCTCACCACCCGCAGTGGGTGACCGGCTAGACGGCCATCTCCTGCGAGGTGGTGCAGCGACCGTGTTCTGACACTGCACATCACCTCCTTTCGTTCGCGCGAACCCTATCGGATGTGCGCGAGCGACGCAAGGGTGACGATCAGGCAGTGAGCAGCTGCGTCCTCGGTGCCAGCGCCGCGGTGCCGAGGACCTCGAGCGCCTTGTCCAGCACGGGATCGCTGCCAGCCGGCGTGTTGTCCGGGACGGTCACGACGACGTCGGGCGTGATGCCGACCTTGTGGATCCAGGTCTTGTTCGGCGTGAGCCACTTGTTGACCGTCAGCTTCACGCCCCCGATCGGGTTGAGGTCGATCCATTCCTGGACCGTCCCCTTGCCGAACGACGTCTGGCCGATCAGCTTCGCGCGGCCGCGATCCTGCAGCGCGCCGGCCACGATCTCGGCGGCAGAGGCGGTCCCCTTGTCGATGAGGATCACGACCTGGATCTTCGAATCGGTGGCGATGCCGCCGCTGCGGGCGTCCGTCTCTGTCTGCACGCCCTTGGCATCCTGGGTCCAGTAGATCGGGCCGCTCGGGATGAACTCGCTCGCGACGTCGAGCGAGTCGAGCAGGAACCCACCTGGGTTGCCGCGAAGGTCGAACACGATCTTCCTGATCCCGTTGTCGAGGTGGGCCTTGATCGCCGTCTCGAGCTGCTTCGCGCCTTCGCTGGAGAAGCCGGACAGGCTCACATACCCGACCGTGCCGTTCGCGAGCACGCGGCTCGTGACTTCGCGACGCTGGACCTTGGCGCGGACCAGGGTGACGTCGAACTCCTCGAGCAGCTGACGCGGGGGCTGGGTCGACGCGGGCGCCGTCGAGCCGGTCGGCGCGGGGAGGGCCGCGGTGAACCGCTGGATGTGGAGCTTCACCTCCGTGCCGGCCTTGCCGCGCACCTTGTTGCGGGCCTCGTCGGGGGTGAGCCCGTCGAGGGATGCGCCATCGACCGTCAGGATCACGTCGCCCGGCTTGAGGCCGGCCTTGAGGGCCGGCGAATCATCGAGCGGCTTGAGGATGACGAGGTGGCAGGCGGAGCTGAACGTGGCGCAGTCGGTGACGTTGCCGGCCGGGTCCACGGAGCCGATCTCCGCGCCGATGCCCTCGAACGTGCCGGAGATGTCGTTCAGGGTGCCCTGGAAGTCCTCCGGACTGAGATAGGTGGAATACGGGTCGCCGATCGACTCGACGAGGCCACGAATGGCGCCCTCGATCAGCGTGCTCCGCTCGACCGGACCCAGCGGATACCGTGTCGTGACCGCGTCGTACACGTTCCAGAACGGCTTCCACGCCTCCGTGTCGGATACCGAGCCGGACGGGGCACGGCCCTGGTCCAGCCCGACGGAGTAGCCGGACATGAACAGGGCGCCGCCGCCGAGCACGGCGACGAGGACCATCGAGAATGCGAACGGCCAGCCGCGCCGGCGCTCGCCGGGCTGTGGCGTCACGGGAGTGAGGATCGGCGTGTCGACGAGCCCGGTCGGTTCGGGATTGAGGGGAAGCATGGCCGGAAGCCTAGCGCGATGCCGTCTGAGAGGCCCTCAGCGGATCAGGTAGGTCCTCACCGAGACCCACGCGCCGAGCACGCCGAGCCCTGTCCCCGCCCCGACCACGAGGATCGTCACGTCGCGCGAGATCGACCCGACGTTGATCGGGAGGATCTGGAAGAACCCCACCATGAACCGCGACAGCGGCTCCGCCGCGCCCACCAGGACGCCGAGGGACAGGGCCGCGCCCAGCAGTCCGACGAGCGCCCCCTCGAAGACGAACGGCCAGCGGATGAACGCGTCCGACGCCCCCACGAGGCGCATGACCTCGATCTCCTCCGCGCGCCCGAGGACGGCGAGGCGGATCGTGTTGATCACGATGAACAGCACGATCGAGCCGATGACGGCGAGCAGCAGAACGCCGAAGGTGCGCAGGAAGTTCGTGAGCTGGACCAGGCGATCGGTGGTGTCCTCGATGTTCTGGACCTTCGCCACGATCGATTCCGCGCCAAGGAAGCTCGCGACGGCTCGGTAGTCATCCGGTCGCCGGAGCTTCACCTCGAGGCTCGCCGGCAACGGGTTCGCGGTGAGGTACGGCGTGAGGTCCTGCTGGCCCTGCGCGCTCCGCTCCTCGCGGTAGCGGCGCAGCGCCTCCTCCTTGGAGACGTACTCGACGAAGCGCACCTCGGGCATCGCGGCAAGGCGCGTCTGCAGGTCCGCCAGGTCCGCCTGGCGAATCTCGTCGTCGAGATCTGCCACCACGCCGACCTTGTCCTCCACGTAGGACAGGCTGGCGAGGAAGCCTGCCTGCACGATCCAGAACGAGGACAGGAGCAGCAGCATCAGGGTCATCGTCGCGGTCGCGGCGAGGCTCATGGCGGCGTTGCGCCAGAAGCCCTGCCAGGCGCGGGAGATGCTGAACAGCAGGAAGGAGAACATCGGTCAGCCGCCCCGGTGGTAGCCGCCACCGACCTCGTCGCGGATCACGCGGCCCTCCTCCAGGGCGACGACGCGCTTCCGGAGGGCAGTGACGATATCCGCGTCGTGGGTGGCCATGAGGACCGTGACGCCCAGCTCGTTGATCCGCAGCAGGAGCTGGAGGATTTCCCAGCTGATCAGCGGGTCCAGGTTGCCCGTGGGCTCGTCGGCGATGACGATGCGTGGGTCGTGCACGAGCGCGCGCGCGATCGCCGTGCGCTGCTGCTCGCCGCCGGAGAGCTGCTTCGGGTACTGCTCGGCCTGATCCACCAGGCCCACGAGCGCGAGGACTCGGTTGACGGCCGGCTTGATCCGCCGCCGCGGGGTCCCGGTTACCTCCAGCGCGAAGGCAATGTTCTCGCGGACGGTCTTGGTGGGCAGGAGCTTGAAGTCCTGGAACACGATGCCGACCTTGCGTCGGACGTGCGGCACCTTGCGGCGCGGCAGCTTCGCGAGGTCGTCGCCGTCGAGGGTGACCGTGCCCTGTGTCGCGAGCTCGTCGCGGATCAGGAGCCGCATCAGCGTCGACTTGCCCGCGCCCGACGCGCCGACAAGGAACACGAAGTCCCCCTCCGGCACGACCAGGTCGACGTCCTTCAGGGCGTCGCGCCCGTTCGGGTATGTCTTCGTG
>JANLSG010000217.1:0-3112 GCA_031362295.1 Chloroflexota bacterium | reverse complement strand
CCCGGCCCGGCCGGGGATTCCCACTTGACGCCGCGAGATCGAGTTCTACAGTGCCGCGCAGGGGATGCGAGGAGGAGGGGTCGCCAGTCCAGCCTGATTCGCCGGTTCGCCGCCGCCGCGGCGCTCGTGGGCTTGCTGCTTGCCTGGCCGGGAGCCGCTGCCGCGACGAACACGGACCACAAGGGGATGGGGCAGACGGCGGAAGAGTTGACGGGCGGCGGCGACCCGCCCAACGAGTCCTACCCGAGCGGCGGTGTCGGAGGCGGCTCCGCCAACTAAGAAGTTCGTGGCGCCCGGCGGATTCGGCTCGTCATGCGGATTCCGCCCGCCCGGCGGGAAATGCTCCGCACCCGTCCCGTGGGGCGGGACAACCAACGCGACGGTGCCAGTGCTCCGCCCCGCCGACCCGCCCGGCGGGAATCGCGACGCCCGCCGAGCGCATTCGCAGCGAGCGGCATGCGGGCACGCCGGATATTCCCGCCCGGCGGGACCCGCGCGCATCCGGCCGCCGATAGCGCGGCACCTCGCTGTTGGTTGTCCCGTGGGACGGGACGGCCCAAATCAGGCAGCGGCGAGCCAAAACGGAAGAGGGGCCGCTCGCGCGGCCCTTCTTCATCCGTATCGAGATCGAGTGACCGGCTAGGTCTCGAGCGTTCGGACCACTCGCTCGCAGCTCGAATCGGCCACGTCGTATCGGCCGAGATAGGCGACGTCCCAACCCGGACCGCAATGGACCGCGTCCGCGGTGTTGTCGCGCCCCACCTGGATGACGTCGTTGCCGTAGCCGCCGTAGACGAGGTCGCGGCCGGTGCCGCCGCTGATCGCGTCGGGGCCATCGCCGCCGTACAGCGTGTCCGGACCGGCGCCGCCGCGCATCCGGTCCGAGCCGGTCCCGCCGTGCAGGCGGTCACCGCCGTCGCCGCCATCGATCAGGTCGTTGTCGGCGCCACCATTGATCAGGTCCGCGCCACCCCGGCCTTCGAGCCAGTCGTTGCCGCCGTAGCCGTTGATCGTGTCCGCGTCCGGCGTGCCAACGATGTGGTTCGGGCCCCCGTCGCCCGGAAGGGTCGCCGCGAGCGTCGAAGCCGGGAGCGCGAAGAGGGCGAGGGCGGCAGCGCCGACCCTGAGCAGGCGCCGTCGATTCGTCGTTGAACGAAGCATCGGATGAACCTCCGCAATGTGGGTTGGTGGCTACCCTAGCCCCCTCGTCCGATCCCGTCCCACCGTCCGGCGGCCGCCGTTGGTAAGGACCGCGTAAGCGCCAGCGTGCGCGCCGAGCCGCGCGAATCCTCAGTCCGGCGCCGGATCCGCGATCCCCGCACGATCGACGACGACGTCCCAAAGGCGTCGCCGCTGGCTCGCGTTCTGGCGCGTCCATGGCACCCGGTCGAACGGCCGCGAGCGTCGATCCAGGAAGAGCTGGCCGGACCCGAGTTCGGCACGTCCCGCGGTCGCGAGCCAGAGGATCGTGTCGATCCCCTCGGCGGGGCTCCGCAGGATGGGACCCATGATCCGATCGAAGCCGGGCAGCGAGTCCGTCAGGCCGGGCGTTCGCGCCCAGCCCGGATGCATGGCGCTGAACGACACCGAAGAGCCGGCCGTTCGCCGCGCCCACTCGCGGATGAGCGTGACCTGCGCCCGCTTCGCCCGAGCGTAGAAGCGCGGACCGTTGTACTCGACCGCCGCGCCATCGAGGTCGTCCGCCTCGATCGCCTGCGTGTACATCCCGCCGGAGGTCACCGCGATCACCCGGGCGTCGCTCGACTGTCGGAGCAACGGCATCAGCGCCGCGACGAACGCGAACGGCCCGACGGCCATGAGGGCCATGCTCGCCTCCAGCCCATCGGCGGTGGTCGTTCGATCGGCGTGGATCGCGCCTGCGTTGTCGACGAGGAGGTCCAGGCTCGTTTCTGAGGCGCGAATCGCGTCTGCGGCTGCCCGGACGCCGGCGAGCGATCCCATGTCCGCGACGAACGTCGGGAATCGGTCCTCGCCATGTGCCTCGATCAACGATGCCCGCAAGGCATCGAGCCGCGCCTGGTCCCGCCCGACGAGCAGGACGCGCGCGCCCAGCCGGCCGAGCGATTCAGCGGTCGCGCGCCCGAGCCCGCCGGTCGCGCCCGTGACCAGCGTCGTCCGGCCGGCGAGGACCATCGGCGCCGGCTCATGCCAGCCCCAGAGCCGGCTGCGGACGACGGGCCCGATCCGGCTGAAGCTCGGCACGACGGCAAGCTCCAGGAGTGCGTCGATGACGTCGCGTTGATCCATTGCTCCACTCTCTGCGCATGTGATTGGTGTTCGGATGAAATGTCGCTTGCCTTACATTGTACAGACGCTTGACAAAACGGCCTACAAGCCTGCACAATCGCCCCCGAATACATTAGACAAACACTAGACGTCAGCCGCCGAAGGGATCCCAGCCATGGCCGTGCTCAAGGAACGCATCGATACACCCCTGGATATCGACGAGGCATTCGCGTTCATCGCCGACTTCGCGAACTCCGCCCAGTGGGATCCGGGCACCGCGACCTCCGAGCGCATCGATGACGGCCCGCTCCGCGTCGGGTCACGCTTTCGGCTTGGCGTCCGCATGGGCTCCCGCATTGCGCCCATGACGTACACCATCACCCGCCTCGATCATCAGCGTCGCGTGGTGCTCGCCGGTGAGGGCTCCGGCGTGTCCGCGGTGGACGACATCTCGTTCTCTTCCTCGGGCGGACGAACCATCATCGACTACGCAGCGGACATCCGTCTCCGCGGCGTCCTTCGGCTGTTCGCCCCATTCGCCGGCGGGGCGTTCAAGCGCCTGGCGGACAACGCCCGGGCCGGCATGCAGCGGACCCTCGACGAGCGCGCGTCGGCGCGCACCGTCTCCTAGCGCAAGGCCTGAGTCGCGACATGGACATCGCCATCGTCGGCTCGGGTGTGAGCGGCCTGACCGCGGCGCACGAGCTGAACAAGACCCACCGCGTCACCCTGTTCGAGCGAGACCTCGAGGTCGGTGGCCACGTCAGGACCGTCGCCGTGCCGGCGCCTGACGGCGAAATCCCCGTCGACACCGGGTTCATCGTCTTCAACGAGGTCACTTACCCGCGGTTCATCGGCCTCCTTG
>JANLSG010000162.1:0-3151 GCA_031362295.1 Chloroflexota bacterium | reverse complement strand
GCCCTTCTGGTCGATGGAGATCGCGGGGCTCAGGCCATCGATCTGGTCGACGTCCGGCTTCTCCATCTGGCCCAGGAACTGCCGCGCATACGCGCTCAGGCTCTCGACGTACCGGCGCTGGCCCTCGGCGTAGATCGTGTCGAACGCGAGGCTGCTCTTACCGCTGCCGCTCAGCCCCGTGATGACCACGAGCTTGTCACGCGGGAACGTGACGTCGACATTCTTGAGGTTGTGCTCGCGCGCGCCGCGCACGACGATCTGATCCTGGGGCACGTCGCCCAGTTTACCCGATCGGCGCGAAACCGAACAGATGTTTCATGCGAAGCGCGCGCGCGGCCCGCGCCTGCCGCTGATCTCCCGCCTGCTAGGCTCGCCCTCCGGCGCGACGCGAATCCAGAGCCCTCCACGCCACGGCCGCCTTCTCGTTGTTCGCGAACTGGATGAGGTGTTCCGTGCGCGCGTTCAAGTCCGCGGCTGCGGCCGTTCTCTCCTTGGTGTTCGCCGTTTCCGCATGCGGCGGCACCAGCGGGACGCCGACGTCGGGGCCCGGGGCAACCACGCCTGCCGGCCAGCCGACGGCCGTCGGAGGTGGCCCGACCGAGGCGCCAGACGGCGGCACGGGCGATGCCTGCACCGTGATCACCATCGCAGACATCCGGACCGCGACCGGCATCGACTACCCGGCCGGGACCGTCGACGCTGATGGCACATGCACTTGGGAGCTTGTCAGCGACGGCTACAGCAGCGTCAGCCTCTCGATCGATTCGAAGACGTCGTTCGCTGCCACCAAGGCTGCGTTCCCCGCCGGCACCGACGAGACCGTCAGCGGACATCCTGCCTTCGCCCTTTCGGGCACCATCCTGCAGGCGATCTTTGTCGACCTGGGAGGGTCCGTCCTGTCCGTCACGATCAGCCCGTCCGGCGAAGGCGCCCCGGCGATCGTCAAGAAGCTGGCCGAACTCGCCGTCGCCAACATGTGAGCTTGGCCGGGGGCAATTCCACCGCCTCCATTGCCCCTCCGAGGGTCACGCTTGGCTGCCGTCGCGTCGTCGCCGCCCCTCCCAGAGGCACAACCGACCGAGATCCCGCTCATCTGCTGCGAATCCGGGTCGCCCCTGCCCCTGCCAGAGTCATCGGCGACCGACAGCAGACGAACAGTGACCCTCCTAGGTGCGGGACAGGTGATCGGGCGGTAAGCGGTCGTCGGTTCAATGCTCCTGTGACGACGCCACGAGGACCATCCCCACCCACCAAGGAGCAACTCGCGGCTGCCACGCGGTCAGCGATCAAGGCGCGGGCGAAGCTCCTCGACGACCTCGAACGCCTGTGCAGCGACGCCGGAATGAGGTTTGCGGAGCTCGCGAGGGCGGCCGGAGTCCCGCACAGCTACCTCGATCGCATCAGGGCCGGCAAGGCGAACCCGTCGATCGAGACGTACGCCAAGCTTGCCACCGTCCTGGGCGCGGATCTCGCGACGCGCCTCTACCCCAACACGGGGCCGACGATCCGCGACCGGCACCAGGCGCGCATCCTCGAGGCATCGCTCGAGGTAGGTCATCCGCGCTGGCGTCCGCATACCGAGGTGGGGGTGTGGAAGCCGGCGCGCGGCTCCATCGACGTGGTCTGGCACGAACCGCGCGAAGGTCTGCTCGTTGCGACGGAGATCGAATCGGGCTTGCAGCGACTTGAACAGACGGTCCGCTGGTCGCGCGAGAAGGCCGAGTCGTTGCCCTCCTCGGCAGTGTGGCGCCGGATCGAGGAGGACGGCAGTGGCGCCCCTTCGGTCACGCAGTTACTGATCGTTCGACGCACTCGCGCGACCATGGCGGTGGCCCGGGAATTCACGCGGCAGCTGGCCCTCGCGTACCCCGCCCACCCCGAGGACGCGCTCGCCGCGCTCACGGGCACAGGTGCATGGCCCGGCGCCGCGCTCATCTGGGCACAGGTCGACCCCAAGCGGGTCCGTTTCGCGCCTACGCGCTGATCTCGCCGGTATCCTCGACGGCATGGTCGAGATTCGCCGTGCCGAGACCGGCGACATGCGCGCCGCCTTCGCGGTGTTCCGGCGATCGCTGATGCCCTACCTGCACCGGCTGGGCGCAGTCGACTTCCCCGAGGTCAGCGAGACCCAGCTCGACGAGGCCTGGGTCTCGCGCGCGGCGTGGATCGAGCACCTGTGGCGCACCTCGGCAGAGAACTGGGTCGCAGAGGACAGCGACGGCGGCCTGGTCGGTTGGGCCATGAGTGCAGAGCGCGGCGAGAACCTCGAGCTGTGCATGTTCTTCGTCGCACCGTCGATGCAGTCGAAGGGGGTCGGGCGCGCCCTGCTCGAGCGTGCGTTCCCCCTCGGGCGAGGCGCGCATCGGTCGATCATCGCCACCCAGGATCCCCGCGCGATGAGCCGCTACCTGCGTTCCGGCGTTCGGTTCATGTCGACCATCGTCGATTTCGAAGCGCAGCCCCAGCCCGTCCGGCCCGAGACGGACCTGGTGTTCGAGCGCCTCGACGCCTCGCCCGCCGCCGTCGACATCATCGGCGGGTTGGAGGAGCAGCTCATCGGGCATCGGCGCGACGTCGACATCGCCTTCCTGCTCGGCAAGCGTCCGGCGTGGGTCGCGCGGCGCGACGGCGTTCCGGTGGCCTTCGCGTTCGGCTACGAGGACGAGCTGACCGGCCCGATCGGCGCGCTCGATCCAAGCGACATCCCTGCCCTTCTCGACCAAGTGGAGAACCACGCGGCCGAGGTCGGCGCCCCGAACCTGTACTTCAGCACGCCGCTTGCGAACCACACCGCGGTCGCCCACCTGCTCGGCCGCGGCTACACGATCGACCCGTTCTTCGCGTCGTTCCTGGCCGATGCCGACTGGCTCAAGCTCGACCGCTGGATCCACACGGGGATCAGCTACATCCTCTAAGGCGCACTCGGGGGAGCGACGAATCTCGCCTCGGAATCAAAGAGCCGGGCCTTGTGGCCCGGCTCTTGTTCAATCCACGGACTGGTCGGTTACTTGACCGCGAAGCTGAAGTAGATCGCACTACCGTCGTTCAAGTCGATCCGGTAGTAGTACTCCTTCATCTTCTGCAGGTTCCTTGTGTTGATGTTGAAGATCCACTGCTGGTCGCTTGCCGACCAGCGGAAAGCGGTGTCAGG
>JANLSG010000200.1:0-5701 GCA_031362295.1 Chloroflexota bacterium | reverse complement strand
CGATGGCGTATGCCGCGCGGAACCCCGGCCTGTTCAAGGCGGCCGCCTCGTTCAGCGGTCCGCTGGACATCCTCGCGGAGAAGGATTACATCGGTCCCGATGTCGCCCTGTGGGGTGATCCGGAGGCGCAGAAGGAGATCTGGCAGGCACACAACCCGATCGACCTGGCCGAGGCGCTGCGTGGGACGCTGCTGTTCGTCTCGTGGGGCAACGGCGAGCAAGGGCCGCTGGATCCCGACCCTGTGACCGACACCGACGAGGCGTTCCGGGCGCTCAGCAATCAGGCGTTCGCGCAGCGGCTCAAGGAGCTCGGCATCCCGGCCACGATCGACGATTACGGCCCCGGCACCCACACCTGGCCGTACTTCGAGCGCGAGCTGCATGAAGCCCTGCCGATGCTCCTACAGGCGCTGGGCGAGCCGGGCTGAAGACCGCCTCTGCCCCTCGACATTTATCAATGCCGACCGAGGGGGACGAGTCACCCGTGACGCTGTCGTCAACCCTCGGGAGCGTTCGGTTGCCACGGCCCCTCGATGACCGTCGCTTCAGCGGCGCCGGGCCAGGGTGGCATGGAGATGCACAGGAACTGGAGTGGGTCGACGGCACCGGTGCAGCGGTACTGGAATGCGGTCCCGACAGGAATGTCGATGGAAACGCCTGGTTCCAGAACGGTCGTCTCCTCACCAGTGCGGTCTCGCCGCCAGATCTCCCCAGCGCCCGAGAGGACGTGCCAGAACTCGCTCACGGTCGCGTGGACAGTGGCCCGATTCACCTGACCTGGCGGGACGGTGGAGTGGATCATGCCGCCGGTCTCGCCTTCCATCAGGAACCGGATCTCGGCCCCGGCGGGGGAGCGGGCTTCTGGGGCGGAGGGAAACGAGCGGGTCTGCACGGCGAACCTCCGTGTGCATGATGGCCGAGATATGCAGACATCACGAGCGAAATGGATCTTCGCTGCAATCGTGGTGCTGGCCGCAGGTTGCAGCCTTTCTGCTCGGCCCGGTGATCCGTCACGTCTCCCAGCCGACGACCCGCGGTTGGCGGCCTGCGGCATGCGGAGCTCGGACTTGTGGATGGTCTTTGCGATGGCCGAAGCGCGAGACTTCACCGAGCACTTCCCGGGCTGGTCGGAAGGTGCCGACGAGCTCCTGGTGTCCGACCCAGCGCTCGTCATGATCAGCAATGGCTACCAGACGGGATTTGGTGGAGGCCAGCTCGCCTACGACATGTGCATCGCCACCGGCCCGCCGGCGGACGCTCGTGTCCATCACTACGGTCCGACGCGGTTCGACGCGGTCATACCCGACCTCGGCGGTCCGCTTGTGCCGATGCCGTAGTTGGGACGAAGCGTGCCGCTTGTTCGTTGATGAGGTGTGACGATCGCATTGGCCAACCTATCGGAAGAGCCGACCGCGGCTGACGACGGTCTGGTCGTCGTGCTCCAGCCGGCGACGCCGGCTCGCGCGGTCGGTTTCGAACGCGCCTACGCGGCCCACTACCGAGACGTCTTCCGGTACGTGCTCGGCCTCACCCGCTCCGCCGTCGATGCGGAGGACATCACCGCCGATACGTTCGAGCGCGCGTATCGCCACTGGGCAAACGTGCCGGACCGGCCGGTCCCGTGGCTCCTCCTCACGGCTCGACGCATCGCGACGGATCGCTGGCGACGAGCCCGTCGTTTTGCGCTGCTCGTGCTCGCTAGGCGCCCAGGCGCATCCGAGGCGACGACAGCGCCCAGCCTGGACGCCGAGTTCGAAGCCTGGTTCGACTCGCTCGCTGCGGTCCTCACGCCGTGTCAGCGCGAGGTGCTCGTGCTGCGCTACCAGCGTGACCTGAGCGATGCCGACATCGGCTCGGTCATGGGCCTGTCCGAATCAGGTGTCCGCTCGCTCCTCGCCCGCGCCCTTGCGGTCCTTCGTTCGCACCCGGAGCTCATCGCATGAACGACCTCGACAAGACGACCTTCGACCGCTTCGCGATGCGCTTCACTCGGATCGAGCGGCAGGTGCCCGACCCGCCAACCCACGCCGCCGTCGCGGGTATCGCGCGGCGCACACGGCGTCGCGTGTCGCCAATCGCCGGAGCGCTGGGCGTCGCCATCCTGGTCACCGCGACGGTTGGGCTCGCGGTGATCGGCTCGAGCCCGGGGCCAGTGCCAAGTCCGAGCGCGGCTGCGGCCAGCCTCCCGTCGGATACGCAGGTGCCGATCGTCTTCCCGACCGATGGACCCCAGGCGCACCCGGTCCTCGGCGGCAACTACTGGATGATTACGGAGCTGGACGGGGTGGCCGTTACCGGATTCGCGGAGCTGGGCTTTGACCGCCGTGGCGATGCCAGCGGCAACTTCCAGTTCGATTGCGGGAGCCTGGCCTTCGACTACGCCTACGACCTGAACGGGTCGTCCATCTCCTTCACGGTCGATACCGAGCACAGCTCTACGGAAGGCTGCACGGACGCCCAGCTCGCGCTGTACAACGCCGTCCACGCCGCGCTGCCGCGCATTGCGGCCTGGCGGTCTCCGGAGCCGGAGCACCTCGAGCTCCTGAATGCCGGAGGCGCGACCGTGGTCAGGGCCGGACCGCTGCCGCCGCTGCCAACGGCGCCGCCGGTGGGCGAATGCGGCGAGGTTCCGCTTGCCGATTGCGAGCGAGCCGCGACGCTTTCATTCAACTTCGATCTGTTCCCGGAACCCGGGCAAACGGTCGTCAGCTGGCGCGTCCGCCCGTCGATCTACTCGAGCTGCGCTAGCCCGGGCGATCCGAAGTACGACGTCATCTTCCAACTCGAAAATCCAGCCCGCGAATCGATCGCGACGGTCACCGAGTTCGACGGCGAGCTCCACGCGTGCGGCCCGTACTGAGCGGCAAGTACCGGGGTTGTCGGGGACTCCTGGTCCACATCGATCGATCGCCGACCGCGGCTACGATCCGTCCATGCATCACCGATTCGTCGCATCGATCCTCGCGCTCGTCGTGCTCGCTGGCTGCGGCGGCGCCAGCCCGGGCGCGACCACCAAGCCCGGCGTGACCGCCAAGCCCGCGGGCCAGGTCGACTGCGAGGCCCTCCGGACCGCAGCCGCCCAGCTCCTGACGGTGCAGTTCCTGGCGCAGCTGAAGACGCCCGATGCGGTGAAGTCGATCAAGGACAAGGCGATCGGCAACGTGGATCTCGATGCGTTCCTCGCCGCCATGCATACCTTGCACGCGCTTGACAGCCATCCCTCGGTGCTGGGCGACCCGAAGGCAGCGATCGACTTCTACGAGAAGGCCGGCAAGGCCGCGATCGTGCTGTTCGCCACCGAACCCTTGACCCAGGCGGCGATCGACACCTACTACAACGAGAACGTCGGGTCGGTCGCCGAATTCATCGGCCACCAGGCGGCAATCTCCGGCGCCATGGGCGAGGCCGGCTGCTGATTCGGGGTGGCGGAGTTCGTCGCTAGACTCTGCCGTTCATGAGAGCCCCGCTGACCGTTCGGATTGCCACGTGGAGCGCGCGCCATCGCTGGCTCGTGTTCGTGCTGTGGTTCGCGGGGACGATCGGGCTTCTGTTCGCCAGCATTGGCGCGGGCGGCATTCGCACGATCGACGTCAACGAGGACCCAAACGGGCCGCGCCTCGAGTCAGAGGTCGCGTACGAGGTGCTCGGAGCGGGGGAACCCGTCGCGCCCGCGGAGCGGATGGTCGTCGTCATCTCCGGCGCGCCCGGCGCAGCGACCGATCGCGCGTTCCAGGCGAATGTCCACCAGCTCGTCGCGGAGCTCACGGCAGCCAAGGCGACCGTCGATGGCGCCGAGGTGGCGACGTTCGACAGCGTCATCGACCCGCTCGTGCTGCCCCCGGCACAGGCAGCCGGCGTCGTCTCGCCCGATGGCTCGACCGTCCAGGTCGTCGGCAACATCCCGGGTGAGAGCGAGGTCGTCGAACAGAAGCTGGTCCCCGTGCCGGCGATCGTGGACGCGGCTCGCGCCCGGATGCCCAGTGCGCAGGTCCACATCGTCAGCAGCACGTTCCTCAATCGGGATTTCAACGAGCTGATCGCCGCCGAGCTGGACGGCTCGCTCAAGCTCACGATCCCGCTGACCTTCGTGATCCTGTTGATCGCGTTCGGGGCGATCGTCGCGGCGCTCGTGCCGCTCGTGCTCGCGACGACGTCCCTGGCCGCGGGCTACGGCCTGCTCGGGCTGTACAGCCAATCCGTCTCGCCCGTCAGCGCGAACGCGGCCCAGCTCCTGATCCTGATGGGCCTCGCGGTGGCCGTCGACTATTCGCTGTTCATGGTCACGCGGTTCCGCTCGGAACGACAGCGCGGCTCGACCGTCCAGGAGGCGATCGAGACGTCGAGCAGCACGGCGGGTCGGGCGGTGTTCTTCAGCGGCATCGCGGTTGTCATCTCGCTCGGCGGCCTGCTCACGCTCGGGATCAGCCTGTTCACGTCGATGGCCGTCGGCACGATGGGCGTCGTCGCGGTGTCGGTGATCGGCAGCCTGACGTTCCTGCCGGCGACGATGGCGATCGTGGGCGATCGGGTGAACTGGGGCCGCCCAGCGACGTGGCTGCCACGACTCGGACGGCTGACAGGTCCCGCGTCAATACGCGCGCGCTCCCAGTCCGCCCTCGACGCGCTCGAGCGACGGAAGGCGCAGCTCCCCGGCACCGGATTCTGGGCCCGCCTCGTCAATGCCGTCATGTCGCGCCCGGTCATCCTCACGGTCCTCTCGGGGGCGCTACTCCTCGCGATCGCCTCGCCGGCGCTCCGCCTGCGCACCGGCACCACCGGCATCGAAGGGCTGCCCTCCACGATCGACGGTATCGCCGGGATCAAGCTCATCAACGAGAAGTTCCCGTTCGGCCAGGACATCCGCATGGATATCGTCGTCACGAACCCGACTGACCCGGGTGTCGTCGCCGCGATCGAGAAGCTCAAGTTGCGCGTCGATGCGCTCGAGGGCATGGGCGAGGGCAAGACCGTCCGCACGGCCGCCGACGGCCACGCCGCGCTGATCTCGTTCCCCATGACCGGCAATCGAAACGACGAGGCGAATCGAGAGATCGTGCGGGAGGTCCGCACCACCATCGTTCCCAGTCTGTTCAAGCCGCCGGCCGAGCACGCGATCCTGGGGGAGGACCGGGGCAGGGCAGACGTCTACGTCTCCGGCCAGACCGCGCGGACGATGGACATCGTGGGGATCTACTCGGACGCCACGCCGCGGATCTTCGGCTTCGTGCTGGGGCTGTCGTTCCTGCTGATGCTGCTCGCGTTCCGCTCGATCGTCATCCCGATCAAGGCGATCCTGCTGAACCTCCTGTCAACGGCCGCGGCGTTCGGCGTCCTCGTGCTCGTATTCCGCGAGGGTTGGTTCGCGGACGCGCTGGGCATCACGCCCGGTGGCGTCATCGAGAGCTGGGTCCCGATCTTCATCTTCACGATCCTGTTCGGGCTGTCGATGGACTACCACCTGTTCATCCTCACGCGCATCAAGGAGGCGCGGGATCGGGGGTTGGACTCGCGCGCTGCCGTGGCGCGAGGGATCTCGGTAACGTCGGGGACCATCACGAGTGCGGCATCGATCATGGTCGTGGTCTTTGCGGTCTTCGTGACCTTCAAGTTCGTGTTCATCCAGCAGCTGGGGCTCGGCCTGGCGGTGGCGGTGTTCATCGACGCGACGCTGATCCGGAGCGTGCTCCTGCCCGCGACGATG
>JANLSG010000140.1:0-9880 GCA_031362295.1 Chloroflexota bacterium | reverse complement strand
CCGGTGCCGCGGGCGGGCCGCCGTCACGCGCTGGTGCCGAGGCGCGCGAGCGCACCGCTTCCCTCGCGCTCCTGTTGGAGATCGCCGGCGAGGAGGTCGCCGCGCGCCACGACATCGATCGGGCGGCGCTCGCCGCCGAATTCGATGCCCGATCCGCTGCCGAGACGGAAACCGGCACCGACGGCGTAAACCTGCTGACCCTGCATCGCGCAAAGGGCCTCGAGTGGGACGCGGTCCTGCTGCCCCAGCTCGAGGACGGGACGCTGCCGATCCGCCAGGCGGAGTCGGACGCGGAGCGCGCCGAGGAGCGCCGGCTGCTGTATGTCGGGCTGACGCGGGCTCGGCGCCACCTGGCGCTCTCGTGGGCGGAGCGACGCCTTGGCCAGGGCGATCGCGAGACCCGCCGCCGGCCCAGCGAGTTCCTTGCCGCGCTCGTGGATCGACCGGCCCGCCGCGTGACCGTGCTCCCCGGCGCACCGACGGTGCCGCCGCGCCGCGCCCGCGACGAGGACAGCCCGCTCATGACCGCGCTCCGGGAGTGGCGGCTCGACGCGGCGCGCTCCGATGGGGTGCCGGCATACGTCATCGCCCCGGACACCCTCCTCGTGGGGATCGTGGAGCAGCGGCCCACGACCATCCCGGCACTGCGCCGGGTCAAGGGCATGGGTCCGTCGCGACTTGCCCGCTACGGCGAGGAGATGCTCGAGGTCGTCCGCGGAGCAAGTTAGCGCCGAAGCGATCCTGCGTCCGTCCCCAGGCGGCCCGCGATCGACGACTCCGCGACTGCTTTCCCCGGCGGCACCCGATTCGAGATGGTTCCACCCAAGCGGAACCATCGTGGGAGCGACCCGAATCGGCGAATTGCGTGATCGCGTCTCCGGCGTGGCTTGTGCTCAAATCAGACGTCGTTCGCCTTCAAGACGAGCCGGCGATTCGGTGTCAAGCCCAGGCAACGACCGTTGCCCTGGCGCGAGCGATGACGCTTCGCGCGTGACGCTTCGCGCAGCGCGCGGTCGTCCCGCGGATTGAGCACGGAATTGGGGCCTCGCCAGCCCGCGGAAGCGGCGATAGGCGATTCGTGCCTTGGCGGCGATGGTTCCGTTTCATTGGAACCAACGCGAAAACGGGGCCAAGGAAAACAAGACCACGGGCGCGGCTCCGCACGACCCGGCCCGGTGCGACCCGGCCCGGCGCGACCCGGCTCGGCGCGGCCCGGCGCGAAGGCACCGGCATGTGGTAGCCGCTTAGACTCCAGCCATGGATCCAAGCATCCGAGCGTTGTTCCACCCCGATCCGGGGCTGACGTACCTTGACACCGCCACCTACGGGCTCCCGCCCGAGCCGACGATGCGGGTGCTCCGCGAGGCACTCGATACGTGGCAGGCCGGAACTGCCAGCTGGGTCGAGTGGGACCGCCAGTCCGAGCGCGCCCGCACGGCCTTCGCGCGGCTGATCGGCGTGGCCCCAGCCCGCGTCGCGCTGCAGACGTCCGTGGCGGTGGGCGTCGGGATGGTGGCGTCCGCGCTGGAGCCCGGCGATCGCGTGGTTGTGCCGGCCGCGGAGTTCAGGTCCGTCCTGTTTCCGTTGCTGGTCGCCAGGAATCGCGGGATCGAGCTCGTCGAGGTGGACGACATCGACCGACTCATCGACGCCATTACGCCAGGCACGAAGCTCGTCGCGCTCAGCCTCGTCCAGATGCAGACAGGCCGGGTGCTCCCGGTTCGGGACATCGCCGAGCGAGCCCGGGAGGTCGGGGCGCAGGTCCTGCTGGATGCCACGCACGGGGTCCCGTTCGTGCCCCTCGACGACGTCATGAGCCAGCTGGACTACGTCCTCGTGCACGCCTACAAGCACCTCCTGTGCCCGCGCGGCGTGTCCTTCATGGTCCTCCGCGAGGATCACGTCGGCCCGCTGCCACCGACCATCGCCAGCTGGCGCGCGTCGGACACGCCGTACGCCAACTTCTACGGTGGCCCGCTCGCCCTCGCAGACGGCGCCGCCCAGTACGACGCCTCCCTCGCGTGGCATGCGTGGGTTGGCGCCGCCGAATCACTGGAGTTGCTCGTCGAGTGGCAGGCGGCAGGCGCCCTCCAGGAACCGATCAACCTGGCGCGTGACCTTGCCGATCGACTGGGCATCGAGTGGGGCGGCGGAACGCTCGTCTGTCCGCCGATCGATGACCCCGAGCGGGTCCGCGCGGTCCTCGCGGAGCATCGCATCAAGGCGGCCTTCCGCGGCACGGCGATCCGCCTCTCGACCCACGTGTACAACGACACGGCGGACATCGAGCGCGCCGCATCGGCGATCGGGCCGCTCGTCGCGCAGCCGGTCAGCTAGGGTTGTGCACGTGACACGACGAGGGCGCGGGCGAATGCCCGGGGTCGTCGCAGCGCTGGTCACGAGCATCGCGCTCGCGTCCGTCGCCGGCGCGTCGCTGGTCCTGGGCGGGGTCGCGCTGCAGCCTTCGGATGTCGTGCTCGTGTTTGACGTCTCGGACTCCATCCTCGAGAGCGACAACGGGACGAACACCGAGTTTGCCGATGCTCTCGAGGGCATCGCGGACCGGGTCGACGTCGTCGCGGCGGACCTCGCCAGCGGAAACGCCGCGATCTCGTTCGTGGCGTTCGGTCGAACGGCGATTCCGTACCCGGCGAATTGCGGGGGGCTCAAGCTCCACGAGGATCCAGCCGCGATCACGCGTTTCGAGGCTTGCCTCCGGAGCGTCGCCGCCGAGTACCGGGCCGGGACCAACGCGCCGGTGCGCCAGAAGATCGACACGAAGGCAACGGATCACGTCGCCGCGCTGAAAGAGGCGGCACGCCTGCTGCCGGACACCTCGAGCCGTTCGGCGGTGATCTTCTTCACTGACGGCGAGCACGATCCACCCGGGACGTCGCGGGACAACGAGAACGTGCCCGCGCTGGTGGCACCGGCCTTCGAGGGCCGGACGCCGCTGGCCGTCCTGCCCGTCGGGCTTGGGGCGGGCGCAGGTGCCTTCGAGTCGGAGCTCGCTGCGCTGTATACGGCGTTCATCCGCGACATGCAACCGTGCGTGGGCCGTCCGAACTTCGCTTGGCCGGAGGTCGTGTTCCCGTCGGCAGATGCGGCCGGCACCGCCGTCGCACTCGCACTGCAGGAGGTGACCTGCAGCTTCACGGTCGCGCCGACGCAGACGCCAACGCCGACGCAGGTGCCCACGCCGCCGCCCGCGGTCTTCGGGAAACCGATCGGCGTGCGCGCGCTCGCCGCAAATCGATCGTTGACGATCCAGTGGCTCCCGCCTTCCACTGGCACGGATCTCGTGACGGATTACCTGGTCCGCTGCACCCCCTCGTCGGGTGGGGCTCCCATCGAGTCCACGGAAGGCGTCTCGACGGTGCCCGAGACCGAGATTGCCGGGCTCGAACCGGGCGTTTCGTATGCGTGCGAGGTCGCCGCGACCGACGGGGTCACCATCGGCCCGTGGTCGGCTCGGTCGGAGGCGGTTGTCGTCCTCGGAATCCCGAATGCACCGTCGCAGCCGAGGGTGGAGGCTCTGGATTCAGCCGCGCGGCTCACCGTGGATCCGGTGACCGGGGGTCTCGTGCAGCAGTACGTCTACGAATGCACCACCGGTGCCGGCGCGCCGGTTCGTGCTGCCGATACGGCGCCGACCGTGACCGTGACCGGGCTGACAAACGGCCAGACATACCAATGCGTCGCGTATGCCGAGAGCAGCGTCGGCCGCAGTCCCGCGTCGCCCGCATCAGCGAGCTTCTCGCCGTGCTCCGGGTTCCTGGATTGCAACCCGTGGTCGAAGTGGGCGTTGGCCGGGCTGGTCCTGGCGGTCGTGGCGGGCGGCGCATGGTTCGCCCGGCAGCGGTACCAGCGCAGAAGTCGGGTGTGGGTCACGGCCCAGGTCGACGGCGGCGAGAACCGGCCGCTCGGCTGGGGACCGGAGCTAGGCATCCGCCTGGAACGGGACGAGGGCGGCTGGTTCGCGAAGCCCATCCCGCTCGAAGGTGCCGACGTTCGCGTGCGGTATCGCGGCGAGAATCGCTTCGTGATCACCGCCGGAACACACGTCACCGACGTCCACCAGGGAGATGCCGCGTCCGTGAGGGACGAGGCAGGCACGCTGCACTTCGTCACGCTTCGGCGCTATCGCGATCAGCCCCATGCCCGCGGAAGTGCCCGCACCGACGCTGGCACCTCCGGATCGCCCGCCCTCGATGCGCGCCTGCCGGGCGGCAAGAACGACGAGGCAGCAGGCCCGGAGTCGCCGCCCACGGAGTCGCCGCCCCCGGATTGAGTCGGAGGTCCCCATGTCGCTCGAGCCGTTCCCGAGATTCCCGCTGCTGTTCGGGCCGTCGCCCATCCAGCCGTTGCCGCGGCTGACGAAGCACCTCGGCGGCGCGACGCTGTGGGCGAAGCGCGACGACTGCAACTCGCCATATGCGTTCGGCGGGAACAAGGCACGGAAGCTGGAGTTCCTCGTGGCCGAGGCACTGGCCCAGGGGTGCGACACGCTCGTCTCGATCGGCGGCGTCCAGTCGAACCACACGCGGCAGGTCGCGGCGGCGGCCGCGGTGGCGGGCCTGAAGTGCGTGCTGGTGCAGGAGAGCTGGGTCGACTGGCCGGATGTCACGTACGACCGCACCGGCAACATCCTCTTGAGTCGGCTCATGGGCGCGGACGTCCGCCTCGTGAAGGCCGGGTTCGGAATCGGCTTCAAGGAGAGTTGGGAGCAGGCCCTCGCGGATGTCGTGGCGCGCGGCGGCAAGCCCTACGCGATTCCCGCCGGAGCGTCGGACCACCCGCTCGGCGGCCTCGGGTTCGCCTCGTGGGCTCGAGAAGTGGAGGCGCAGGAGGCGGAGCTCGGCGTGTTCTTCGACACCGTCATCGTGTGTGCCGTCACCGGCTCCACGCAGGCCGGGATGATCGCGGGCTTTGCGGACGGGCCGCGCTCGGACCGTTCGACGGCCCGCACGCGCCGCGTCGTCGGCATCGATGGCTCCGCCAAGCCAGCTGAGACCCTCGCCCAGGTGGCGCGCATCGCGCGCTTCACGGCGAAGGCGATCGGCCTGGGCCGCGACCTGCGCGACGACGAGATCATCCTCGACGACCGCTACCACGCCGGGACCTACGGCATCCCCGATGCGCAGACGCTCGATGCGATGCGCACCGCCGCCCGCCTCGAGGCGATGATCACGGACCCCGTCTACGAGGGAAAGTCGATGGCCGGCATGATCGACCTCGTCGCCCGGGGCGAGATCGATCGATCGTCGAACGTGCTCTACGCGCACCTGGGCGGCCAGCCCGCGCTGAATGCCTACGCATCGCTCTTCACCTGATTGACGAACGCCCACGAACGCGTATGGTCAGGGGCATGATCCTTCGGCTGCTTCGGTCGAACGTGAAGGCGGGCGAAGAGGCGCGGCTGCTCGCGTATGTGCGGGACGAGGCCGTCGCCCAGGCGCTCCGGATTCCGGGGCTGCTGTCGTTCCAGCCCGCGATCCGGTCCACGCCAGGTGGCGGGCTGGAGCTCATCGTGGCGTCGACATGGGCGGGGTTCGATGAGCTCGCCTCGTTCGCGCATGACCTCAACGCACCCGTGGTCCTGCCGGGCACCGAGCCGATGCTCCACAAGGGCAGGGCGGAGCACTACGAGCTGGTCATCGGCGAGTCGCGGGCCATGCCCCTGCGCGAGGGCAAGCTGCGGCTGACGCGCATTCCGATCCGCGCGAACCTGGAGACGGCGTACTACGAAGCGATCCGTCGCTGGAGCGACCGACTGCTCGACGAGGCGGGCATGGTCGCATTCACCCTGGGCCGGCGGGTGGTCGATCGGCGCGACGAGATCGTTGCCGCGCAGATCTGGCAGGACGATGCGGCGCTGCGCGGGGCCGCGGGGGTCGATCTGGACGTGCCGATGGGCGCCGACGAGCTCTCGCGGTTCTGGGCGGCGGACCCGGTGATCGAGCACTTCGATGCGTTGATGTCCACCGAGCCGCGCTCCAACGCACCCGCGATCCTGCTCATGGACGATCAGCGACGCTACGTCCACGCGACGCCGGCGGCCGCGCAGCTCTCTGGCCGGACGCTGGCCCGGCTGCTCACGATGCGGGTGGACGACGTTTCGCGCGAGGCGGACCGCGCGGCGATCCCGGACCTCTGGGAGCGCTTCGTGGCGGATGGTTCGATGCGCGGCCCGTACGTGCTGGAGCGGCCCGATGGCTCCGAGGTGGAGGTGCACTACTCCGCGCGCGCGAACACGCCATGGCCCGGCGCGCATGCGTCGCTGCTGATCCCGTCGGGCCACGATGAGGATCTGGATCTGGACGAGGCGCTCGTCGATGCGGGGCTGATCGCGCGGTACGCGTCCGCCGGGTAGGGATCGGGCGTTCGCCGGCCCGTCAGTTCGTTCGGCCAGGCCCACCAGTTGATCGTGAGCTCCCGCCCACCCCTTTCGTTTCCGCCGATTCCTATGCCAATCGATGCATACCTCGGCCCCGCCCGGGCCGACTGCTGCGCCGGGTCGAGTCGTGAGGAGTCTTGACAGCAGGACTGTCTACTGTATAGTGATGGCATGCCCACTGACGCATACTCGATCGTCGATCTGGCGCGCCTGACCGGTGTCAACGTGCGCACGATCCGGTACTACCTGGCGCAGGGGCTGTTGCCGGCGTCGGGCGAGTCAGGGCCGGGCGCGCACTACGGCGATGGCCATCTCGATCGACTTCGACTCACCAGGCGGCTCCAGCAGCAACACCTGCCGCTGGCCGAAATCCGCCGGCGACTCGCCGAGCTGACCGACGCCGATGTGGCGAACGTCATCGCCACGACTCTCGAACCGGAGCAGGTCCCGACCACCTCGGCGCTCGATTACGTGCGCGCGGTCCTCGGGAAGCAGGTCAACGTGCTGCCGAGCCACGCGATCGCCGCACCCGCACTGGCAGCCGCACCGGCAGCCGCACCCGCCTTGGCAGCCGCACCGGCGCCAATGCAGATGCCGTCTCGCCCGCTGCGCAGGGCTCGTTCTGCATCAATTGGCATGGTTTCCGAGTCAACGGAAACGCACGCGGCGCCAGCTGCCGCGCGACCGCTAGCTGATGCAGCGAATTTCATCACCTCCGCGCCAACGGAGATGGAACCGGCCGAGCCCGCGAGCGAGCTACCAGCCCCGGAGCGATCCCAGTGGGAGCGCCTGGTACTTACCCCAGACATCGAGCTCCATATTCGCCGGCCGCTTGGCCGGCTTCAACAACGACGGGTCGAGCGCCTTCTCACGATCGCCCGCCAAGTCCTCAAGGAGGAAACACCATGACGGGACAGATCGACAACACCGCGCCGCGCGACGGCGGCACTCGCAATTCGACGCTGCGGGCGCGCTCGGACCGGCGCTTCATTCGCTCCGCGCATCGGAGCGAGCGCTTCGTGCTGGTCGAGCTCGATGCGCCCGCGGCGCCCCAGGGACCCACGAGGGACCCGGTGAATCTCGCCTTCGTGCTGGATCGCTCGGGCTCGATGTCCGGCCAGAAGATCGAGCTCGCGAAGCGCGCGATCGAGACCGCGGTTGAACGGCTGCTGCCGACGGACCGGTTCGCGATCGTCTGCTATGACGACCGCATCGACGTCGTCGTCGATGGCAACAACGCGTCACGCGAGGCGAAGACCAACGCCATCGACCGGCTGCGGGCGATCGATGCCCGTGGCTCCACGGACCTCGGCGGCGGCTTCCTGCGCGGCGCCGAGCAGGTGGCGCTCGCGATTGCCGGGGCCGGCGCGAACGGCGCGAACGGCGGCAACGGTGTCAACCGCGTGCTGCTGCTCACCGACGGGCTCGCGAACCAGGGAATCACCGATCCCGGCGAGCTTACCCGGCACGCCGGCGAGCTCCGCGCGAGAGGCGTGACCACCACGACGTTCGGGGTGGGGGAGGACTTCGACGAGGCGCTCCTCCAGTCGATGGCGGACGCCGGCGGCGGGCCCTTCTACTTCATCGGGAACGCGGCGCAGATCCAGGACCTCATCGCGAGCGAGGTTGGGGAGCTGCTCCAGGTCGTGGCGCGGAACGTGGTCGTCGAGATCACGGCGCCGGAGAACCTGGAGCTGGGGACCCTATCGCCGTACCGCATCGAGCGGCACGGCTCGCGCCACCACGTCCTGCTCGGCGACCTCGTCGCGGAGCAGCGGCTGGAGGTCGTGCTGCGCCTGAGGTTCGAGTACGGGACGATCGGCCAGCAGGTCGGGATCCTCGTTGGGGTGAGCGACCGTGAGGGCGTGCTGAATCTCGCCGGAGTGGCGCCGCTCGGAATCGGCTGGGAATATGCGGACGACCCGACGAACGATGTCCAGGAGCGGGATCGAACGGTAGATCGCGCGGTCGCGAAGCTCTTCGCAGCGCGGGCGCGACAGGGGGTCGTGCATCTCAATCGACGCGGCGACTTCGACTCGGCTCGGCGCGAGCTGCGCGGGACCGCGGAGCGGATCGCCGGTTATGCGGGCCGCGACCCCGAGCTGCGCGCACTCGTCAAGGAGCTACGCGACGAAGAGGAGCGCTGGTCCGCGCCCATGCCGGAGATGGCCCGCAAGGTCGCGCACGCGCAAGCCAGCTACGCGCTTCGGAGCCGGGCCCCTGACGGGCGAGCGAATCGGTAACTGCTAGCGGTCCACCCGGACCGGCACCTTCCGGCCCTTGATCGTCGCGGTCGGCGAGGACAGCGCTGTCACGATGTGGCTCGCCTGAGCTGCCGAGACGTCGACGAGGGCGTGATCGTCCAGGATCTGGATCGCGCCGATCGAGGAACCCGGCACGCCGGCCTCGTTCGTGATCGCGCCGACGATGTCGCCGGGTCGGAGGCCGATTTGCCGACCCGCGCCGATCCAGAGCGTCGCCCACTGGCCGCCGGGAATGCCGGTTCGGAGCGCAGAGGCGCCTTCCGGGCGCCCGGGCGGCATTGACGGCCGACGAGGACGCGGGCCCCCGCCAGGGCCGGAGCGACCGCCGAATGGCCCCGGCGGCCCACCGAACTGGCGCCTCGGGCCGTCGCCGCCGCGAAATGGCGCCCGACCCGGGCCCGTCCCTGGCGCAGGCGATGGCTGGAGCAGCGACGCCGGCGCGATGTCGCTCTCGTCGACCGCGTCACCGGCCGTCGCCCGCTCGGCGATGGAGATGGCGGCGAGCGCGATGTCCAGCGGCTCGAACTCGGCGAGCAACGGATCGATCACCGGCTGCAGGCGTTGGCGCCCGTCGTCGAGGAGCGCCTCGCGGAGGCTGGTGCGAAGCTGCTCGAGGCGTCGCTCGCGCAGGTCCGCGACGGTAGGGACCTTGGCGACCTCCAGGCGGACGCCGCTGGTGCGCTCGATGTTCGCCAGCAGCCGGGCCTCGCGCGGCTCAACCATCGTGATCGCGGTGCCCTCTCGGCCCGCCCGACCCGTGCGCCCGATGCGGTGGATGTACGCGTCGGGATTCGATGGGACGTCGAAGTTCACGACGTGCGAGACGAGCGGGATGTCGAGGCCGCGGGCCGCGACATCGGTCGCCACGAGCACGTCCAGATCGCCGGCGCGGAACCGGCCCATGATCCGATCACGCTGCTCCTGGGAGAGCCCGCCGTGGAGCGCCGCCGCGTCGTGGCCACGGCCGCTGAGCCGCTCGGCGAGATCGTCCACCTCGCCGCGGGTGCGGGCGAAGATCAGCGTGGACGAGCCATCCTCGATGTCCAGGATCCGCACCAGGGCCGTCAACTTGTCGGCACGACGGACCACGTACGCGACCTGTCGGACGCGTGCCTCACCATCGCCGACGCCGCGCTCCGCGTGGACCGTGACCCGCACCGGATCCTGCTGGTGCCGCTTCGCGATCCTGGCGATCGGGGCGGCGACAGTCGCCGAGAAC
>JANLSG010000132.1:0-6189 GCA_031362295.1 Chloroflexota bacterium | reverse complement strand
GCGCTGGAGGTCGGCAAGGAGCAGCTCCACGATCGCCGCGAGGTCCGCGTCGGTGAGCGCGTGGAAGACGATCACCTCGTCCACCCGGTTCAGGAACTCCGGGCGGAACTGCAGCCGGAGCTGTTCGGTGACCTGGCGCTTCATCGCCTCGTACGCATCGGCGTCGCCGGGTCGGACCCCGCTCGACGCGATGACCTGCGAGCCGACATTGCTGGTCATGATTACGAGCGCGTTCTTGAAGCTGACCGTCCGGCCCTGGCCGTCGGTGAGGCGCCCGTCGTCGAGCACCTGGAGCAGGATGTTGAACACGTCCGGGTGCGCCTTCTCGATCTCGTCGAGGAGCACGACCTGGTACGGCCGGCGCCGGACGGCCTCGGTCAGCTGGCCGCCCTCGTCGTAGCCGACGTAGCCGGGAGGCGCGCCGACGAGGCGCGAGACGGAGAACTTCTCCATGTACTCGCTCATGTCGATGCGAGTCATCGCGTGTTCGTCGTCGAACAGGAACGCCGCCAGCGCGCGGGCCAGCTCCGTCTTGCCGACCCCGGTTGGCCCGAGGAACAGGAACGAGCCGATGGGCCGGCGCGGGTCCTGGAGGCCGGCGCGGGCACGGCGGACGGCGTCCGACACGGCGGCGATCGCCTCGTCCTGGCCGACCACGCGATCGTGGAGACGGTCCTCCATGCGGACGAGCTTGGCCAGCTCGCCCTCCAGGAGCCGCGTGACCGGGATGCCAGTCCACTTGGCGACGATGTCCGCGATCTCGTCGGCGGTCACCTCCTCCTTGAGCAGGGAGTTGGGACCCTGGAGCGCGGCCATCGCCGCCTCCTGCCCGGTGAGCCGCTCCGTCAGCTCCCGCTGCGTGCCGTACTTGAGCTGCGCGGCGCGCTCGTAGTTCATCTCGCGCTCCGCCTGCTCGATCTGGACCTGGAGGCCCTCCAGCTCCGACTTGGTCGCGCGGATCGCCTGAATCGCGGACTTCTCGGCCTCCCAGCGCTGCTTCATGCCGCCGGCTTCCTCCGCGATCTCCGCGAGCTCCTTCTCGAGCGCCCCGAGCCGGGCCTTGGACGCGTCGTCGGTCTCCTTGCGGAGTGCCTCACGCTCTATCTCCAGCTGGATCCGCCGCCGCTCGAGCTCGTCCAGCTCGATGGGCATCGAATCGATCTCCATGCGCAGGCGGGATGCCGCCTCGTCCATGAGGTCGATCGCCTTGTCCGGCAGGAACCGCTCGGTGATGTACCGGTCCGAGAGCGTCGCCGCCGCGACGAGCGCGGAATCGGTGATTCGCACGCCGTGGTGGACCTCGTATCGCTCGCGGAGGCCGCGCAGGATCGAGATCGTCTCCTCGACCGTGGGCTGGTCCACGTACACCTGCTGGAAGCGCCGCTCCAACGCGGCGTCCTTCTCGATGTGCTTGCGGTACTCGTCGAGCGTGGTCGCGCCGATCGTGTGCAGCTCACCGCGGGCAAGCATCGGCTTGAGCAGGTTGGAGGCGTCCATGGCGCCTTCCGCCGCGCCCGCGCCGACGACCGTGTGGAGCTCGTCGATGAACAGGATCACGGAGCCGTCCGAATCCTTGATCTCCTTCAGGACGGCCTTGAGGCGCTCCTCGAATTCGCCACGGAACTTCGCGCCGGCAATCAGGGCGCCGAGATCCAGCGAGACCACGCGCTTGTCCTTGAGCGTCTCTGGGACGTCGCCGCGCACGATCCGCTGCGCGAGGCCCTCCGCGATCGCGGTCTTGCCCACGCCGGGCTCGCCGATCAACACCGGGTTGTTCTTGGTCCGGCGCGAAAGGACCTGCATGACCCGACGGATCTCGTCGTCGCGACCGATCACGGGGTCCAGCTTGCCGGCGCGCGCCTCGGCGGTGAGATCGCGGCCGTACTTCTCCAGCGCCTGGTAGGTGCCCTCCGGGTTCTGCGAGGTCACGCGCTGGCCTCCGCGCACCGACTGGAGGGCGGTGAGCAGCTGCTCCTTGCCCGCCTTGTGCCGCTCCAGCAGCTTCTGTGCCTCGCCCCCGACCTCGGCGACGCCGAGGAGCAGGTGCTCCGTGGAGGTGTACTCGTCGCCGAGGCGCCGCGCCTCCTCCTGGGCACGGTCGATCACGCGCTTGGCGCGCGGATCGAGCGTGAGCGAGCCGCCCTGGATGCGCGCCCGCTTGGCGAGGATCGTGGCGAGCTCGCCGCGGAAGCCGGGCAGGTCAACGCCGAGCCGTCGGAGCGTCTCGGCGGGCACGCCGTCATCGGGCTCGAGGAGCGCCGAAAGCAGGTGCTCGGCGTCGAGCAAGGGGCTCTGGAGCCGCCCGGCGAGCGTTTGGGCGGCGACGATGGCCTCCTGGGCCTTCTCGGTAAATCGATCGAGCTGCATGGTCGGTCTCTTTGCTGGCTGCGGGTCAGACCCGCGGATCGGGTTGGTCGATGAGGTCGGCGAACGTGGCGGCGGCGGCCTTCGCGTCGTCGGAGAGTTCTGTCGGCAGGATCACGCGGATGCGCACGAGCAGGTCGCCCGTGGCATCGCCCTTGAAATGCGGCAGGCCCTGGCCCTTGAGGCGAAAGATGCGACCTGCCTGGGTGCCCGGCGGCACCTTGAGCAGGACGCGGCCCTTCAGGGTCGCGATCGGGATCTCGCTCCCGAGGAGCGCCTCGCGCAGCGTGATGGGGACCTCGCGCTCCAGGTCGTCGCCGCGCTGGACGAAGACCTTGTGCGGCTTCAGCTTCGTGACGACCACGAGATCCGCGCCGCCGGGGCCCTTGCCGGTCAACCGGATCCGGCTGCCCGTGGTCGCGCCTCGCGGAACGGTCACCTCCAGGCGGCGCCCCTCCAGCTCCACGATCCGGCTGGTGCCGTGGAACGACTCCTCGAGAGACAGCTCGGCCGTGACCTCGATCGGCTGTGGTTTCGCCGGCCGCCGGGCGCCGGCGGATTCCGTTCCCGGGATCCCCCCGGCCATGCCCAGACGGGCGAGGAGCGCTTCGATCGACTCGCCGCCCGCGCCGACATTGCCGCCCGCGCCGGAAGCAGAGCCGCGGCCAGCAAACCGTTCTGGTTCGCCCGCGGCTGCGGACTCGTCACCGAACATCATGTGGAAGAAGTCGGAGAAGGCCCCGCCCGAACCCGGGCTGCCGGTCGTCCGGAACTCGAATCGGACCCCGCCCGGGCCCGCGCCGCCGCCCGCCGAGCCACTGGCCGTGCGAAAGCCGCCGAAGCCCGCGAACGGGCTGCCGGGCCCGAACGGATCACGGACGCCGCCACCGGCCGCGCCGGCGCCGGCGCCGGCGCCGGCGCGCGAGTATGCCTCCCAGTCCGCGCCGAACTGGTCGTACTTGGCCCGCTTGGCCGTGTCCGACAGGACCGCGTTGGCCTCGTTGATCGCCTTGAACCGTCGCTCGGCCGCCTTGTCGCCCTGGTGCTTGTCCGGATGCGATTCGCGGGCGAGCTTGCGGAAGGCCTTCTTGATGTCGGCCTGGGTGGCGGTCCTCGGGACGCCGAGGGTCTTGTAGTAGTCCTGGAACTCCGGCGTGGGCATAGGCGACGCTCGCGCCTACACGACCACGGTCGGCTGGTCGGGCGGGAAGTTCGGGCGCCGCATCGGCGTCTCAGCCTCCGGCTCGCGGATGGTCTCCGTGACGGTCGTCTTGGGCGTCGCCGGTAACGGCTTCGGGCGGCGACGCAGGGCCGTCTCCAGGACCTGGTCCATCGAGTCGACGAGCACGATCTTGATCTGCTTGCGAATCTCCTCGGGGATGTCCCGGAGGTCCTTCTCGTTCTTGCGGGGCACGATCGCCATCCGCGCGCCCGAGAGGTGCGCCGCGAGGATCTTCGACTTCAGCCCGCCGATCGGCAGGACCCGGCCGCGGAGCGTGATCTCGCCGGTCATGACGAGGTCCCGCCGCACGGGAATGCCCGTGTAGGCGGAGACCATCGCCGTGGCCATCGTGATCCCGGCGGACGGGCCGTCCTTGGGCGTGGCCCCGGCCGGCACGTGGATGTGCAGCGTCTGCTTCTCGAACGTGTCGCGGGTGATGCCCAGCTGCGCGGCGTGGGTCCGGATCCACGACAGGCCGGCGCGAGCGGACTCGCGCATGACCTCGCCGAGCTGGCCGGTGAGGATGAAGTCCTCCTTGCCGTCCATACGGGTGACCTCGATCGCGACCACGTCACCACCCACCTCGGTGACCACGAGGCCCGTCGCCGAGCCCACCTGGTCCTCCGGCTCCAGCTCGCCATATTCGTACCGCGGCGGGCCCAGGTACTGCAGGAGCCGCTTCACGTCGATGACGGTCTTGGCCTTGCGACCCTCCGCCACCGTCCGCGCGACCTTGCGCATCACGTTCGCGATCTCGCGCTCGAGGTTGCGGACACCGGCCTCGTGGGTGTAGGCCTGCACGAGCTCGATCATCGCCTCGTCGGTGAACTGGATGTGCTTCGGCTTGAGGCCGTGGTTCTCCATCTGCTTGGGGATGAGGAACCGCTTGCCGATCTCGGCCTTCTCCCGCTGGGTGTAGCCCGGGACAGAGATGATCTCCATCCGGTCTCGCAGCGCCATCGGGATCGGGTCGATGAGGTTGCCGGTCGCGACGAACAGCACCTTGCTCAGGTCGAACGGCACCTCCAGGTAGTTGTCCTGGAAGGTGTTGTTCTGCTCCGGGTCCAGGACCTCCAGCAGCGCCGACGACGGGTCGCCACGGAAGTCCATGCCGACCTTGTCGATCTCGTCGAGCATGAACACCGGGTTGTTCGTGCCCGCGGTCTTGACGTTCTGGATGATCCGGCCGGGCAGCGCACCGATGTACGTGCGCCGGTGGCCGCGGATCTCTGCCTCGTCGTGGATGCCGCCGAGGCTCATGCGCACGAACTTGCGGCCCATGGCCCGGGCGATGCTCTTGCCGAGCGAGGTCTTGCCGACGCCGGGCGGGCCAACGAGCGCGAGGATGGGGCTCCGGATCTTGTCCGCGAGGACGCGGACGGCGAGGTACTCGAGGATGCGTTCCTTGACCTTCTCGAGGCCGTAGTGGTCCTCGTCCAGGATCTTCGCCGCTTCCTTGATGTCGTGGAGATCCTCGGTCGTAACGTTCCAGGGCAGGCCGACGAGCCAATCCACGTAGGTGCGGATCACGCCGACCTCGGGCGAGGCGGAGGGGATCCGGCTCATCCGGTCGACTTCCTTGAGCGCGCGGGCCTTGACCTCGTCCGGCATGCCGGCGGCCTCGATCTTCTCGCGCAGCTCGTTGACGTCCGCCTGCTGCGGATCCTCCTCACCCAGCTCGCGCTGGATGGCCTTCATCTGCTCGCGGAGGATGTACTCGCGCTGGGTCTTGTCCATCTCCGACTTGACTTCGGACTGGATGCGGCCCTTGAGCTCGTGGACCTCGATCTGGTGGGCGAGGAACGCCGAGGCGATCTTCAGCCGCTCGGCGACGTCGATCGTCTCGAGCAGCTCCTGGCGCTGCTCCGTGGTCATGTCCGGCGAGTACGCCGTCATGTCGGCGAGCAGGCCCGGCTCGGTGATGTTGCGGGCCGCGACGGCGGCCTCCGGCGGGACCGGTGCGCCGGCCTGCACGTACTGCTCCACCTGCGCCTGGACCGAGCGCATCAGCGCCTGGACCTCGACGTCCGTGGACGGCAGCTCGGTGAGCTCCTCCACGCGGGCGCGGATGAACGGCTCGGTCTTCGCGAAGCCGTGCAGCCGCATCCGGGCCTGGCCCTGGATGATCGCGCGCACCGTGCCGTCCTGGAGCTGGACGACCTGGGCGATCTTGGCGACCGTGCCGATGACGTACAGCTGCGACGGGTCGGTGATGTCCTCCTGGTCCGCCTGGCGCTGGGTCACCAGCGCGATGCGGCCGCCCTCGGCGACGGCGGCGTTCAACGCCGCGACGCTCTTCTCCCGCCCCACCTGGAGCGGAACGATCATCTCGGGAAAGATCACGGTCTCCCGAAGCGCGACGAGCGGCAGTTCGGTGATGGTGATCGTGCGCTCGTCGTCCGGCTTGGACGCTCGCTTCGGCATCGGGTTCTCCTACAGGTGCTGGTGGCGCGGGTTCTAGGGCTTGGCGGCCGAGGCGGCCGCGGCCCGTTCGCCGGCGGCGACGCGCGATGCGTCCCGGTCGGTCTCGGCTTCGCTGTACAGGCGCTCCAGGATCCGGGTCCCGAGGCGTTCCTCGAGCTCGAACAGGATGCGCACGCCCG
>JANLSG010000115.1:0-10346 GCA_031362295.1 Chloroflexota bacterium | reverse complement strand
CGAGTGCCCCGTCCTCCAGCCACTGCTCGAATGAGTTGTTGTCAGCGGTCTCCGATCGATAGAACGCGTTCTCGAAGTTGGCGAGCGTGTGCGAGTTGCCGAGGAAGTGCATGCCCGGGCCGTTCTCGCGGATCGCGTCGAGCGCCTGGCCGTTCTCGGACAGGTCCACGCCCTTCACGAACACGCCGGCCATGCCGCACTGGTCAAGGTCGAGGATGAACTTCTCGTACCCGATCGACAGGCCACCCTCGAGCCAGCCCGCCGCGTGGAGCACGAAGTTGGTACCGGCCAGGATGGTGGGGATGAACGTCGCGGCGCTCTCGTACGCGGCCTGCGCGTCGGCGGTCTTCGCCGCGCACAGGTTGCCGCCGGATCGGAACGGCACGCCAAGCCGTCGCGCGAGCGCGGCCATGACGTACAGGACGAGCGCAGGCTCGGGCGTCCCGAACGTGGGCGCGCCGGACTGCATGGAGATGGAGGAGGCGAAGGAGCCGAGGATCACGGGCGCGCCGGGCCGCACGAGCTGCACGAATGCCATGCCCGCGAGCGCCTCGGCCAGGGTCTGCGCCGCCGTGCCCGCGACCGTCACCGGCGACATCGCGCCGGCGAGGATGAACGGCGTGATCAGCGTGGCCTGGTTGGCCTGCGCGTAGACGCGCGCGACGCCGAGCATCGTCGCGTCCCAGACCAGCGGCGAGTTCGCGTTGATCAGGCTGAGGATCACCGTGTTGGTGTCGAGGTAGTCGGGGCCGCGGTCGCTGAACGCGATCTTCGCGAGCTCGACGGTGTCCTCGGCCCGCGAGGGATGGGTCACGGAGCCCATGAACGGTTTGTCGCTGTATTTGATGTGCGAATAGACCATGTCGAGGTGGCGCTTGTTGACCGGGATGTCGACCGGCTCGCACACCGTCCCGCCCGAGTGGTGGAGGTGCGGCGTCAGGTACGCGAGCTTCACGAAGTTGCGGAAGTCCTCGAGGGTCCCGTAGCGGCGCCCGCTGTCGAGGTCGCGCACGAACGGGCTGCCGTAGTTGGGCGCGAGGACCGTGTACGGATCACCGAGCTGGACGGTGCGCTCCGGATTGCGCGCGTGCTGGGTGAACGTCCGCGGCGCGGAGGCCTGGATGATCTGGCGGCACATGCCGCGCGGGAACTTCACGAGTTCGCCGACGACATCCGCGCCGGCCAGCCGGACCGTCTCGATCGCAGCCGGATCGCCGCGGAAGATGACCCCGACCTCCTGGAGGATGGTGTCGGCGTTCTCTTCGATCAGCGAGAGGCCCTCCTCGTCGAGGACCTCGTAGGGCTTGAGGCTCCGGGTCAGGAACGGCGCGCCGTGCGCGTGCGCCAGGGCCGCTCGATGCGCGTGCCGTGCCGCGCGGCCACCGCCGGGCCTCCCGCGACCGCCGTCCTCCGGGCCGCCGCGGCCCGACTGCGGGCTGTCGATCATCTCAGCGCTCCTTGTTCGCGGCGACGAGCCGCCGGTTCGGCTTTCGACTGGACGAGATACTGCGGTCGCCGCCATCGATGCGGGCTGGGAGGTCCACCACGGTGGCGAGATTCGTGAATGGCGCGGTGGCGTGCGGGAAGGCCATGGCATCGACAAAGTGTTCCTGGAAGCGCGGCTCCACGGCGGTCTCGATCTTCTCGACGGTGCGCACGACCCGCTCGATCTCGTGCCGCGCCTCGTCGGAAAGGAGCGCGATCAGTGCGCCCGTGCCCGCGGCATTGCCCGCTGCGCCGACGCGGTCCAGCGGCGCATCGGGCACGAGCCCGAGGACCAGCGCATAGAGCGGATCGATCTGGCTCCCGAATGCCCCGGCGAGCTTGACTCGATCCACCGTCTCCACGCCGAGATGGTCCATCAGCAATCTCGCTCCCGCATACAGCGCCGCCTTGGCGAGCTGGATCGCACGGACGTCGTTCTGCGTGATGGTGAGCCGCGGCGACGCCGGGCCGATCTCGCCACCGCCCAGGTCGGCTCCGGGTCCGCCCTCGTGGAGCAGGTAGGCGAACGTGCGCCCATCGGCGACGATTCGCGGCGAGCGCCCCGCGAGCCGCCCATCGATCGTGCCGTCCGCGGTGATCACGCCGGCGAGGAACAGCTCCGCGAGCACCTCCACGATGCCCGAGCCGCAGACGCCCGTGACCCCGGTGCGACGCGTGGATGCCGCGAACCCCGTCTCGTCCGACCAGCGGCTGGAGCCGATGACACGGAAGCGAGGCTCGAGGGTGACCTTGTCGATCCGGACCCGCTCGATGGCGCCGGGCGCGGCCCGCTGACCGCTCGAGATCTGCGCGCCCTCGAATGCCGGCCCGGTGGGCGACGACGCCGCGAGCAGCCGGTCCCGTGAGCCCAGGACGATCTCCGCGTTCGTCCCGACATCGACGAGGAGCGTGACCTCGTCGGCGAGATACGGCGTCTCCGCGAGGATCGCGCCCGCGGCGTCCGCGCCGACATGGCCCGCGATGCATGGCAGCACGTACACGCGCGCGCCCTGATGCCCCGGCAGCTCCAGGTCGCGTGCCCGCACGCGCACCGCGGCGTCTGTCGCCAGCGCGAACGGCGCCGAGCCAAGGGGCACCGGGTCGATGCCGAGCAGGAGGTGGTGCATGATCGGATTGCCCACGATCGTGATCTCGAGGATCTCCTCGACCGGAACGCCGGCCCTCGAAGCGAGCCCCGTGATCAGGCTGGCGACCGCGTCGCGCACGGCGCGCGTCATTGCCTCCGCCCCACCCGCATGCATCATCGCGTACGAGACGCGGCTCATGAGGTCCTCGCCGAACCGGATCTGCGGGTTCATCACGCCGTCCGAGGCAAGCACCTCGCCGTCGGCGAGATTCGCGAGGTGCCCGGCGATCGTCGTCGACCCCACGTCCAGCGCGACACCGAGCGCCACATCGTGCAGCCCCGGCCAGACGCCGGTGATGACCCGGCGGTCATGGACCGCGACGGTGACGCGGTAGCCGCCCTCCTCGAGCGCTGGCTGGAGGGCGCGGATCACCTCGAGATCGGCCTCAAGCGCCGGGAGCCCCCACTCGTGCTCCAGCGCCGCGAGCAGGCGGGCGAGGTCGCCGCCCGGCTTCGCGAGATCCGGCCGCTCGATCTCCACTTCGTGCAGCCGCACGACCGGGTCGATGACGAAGTCGCGGACCGGCACGCCCTTGCGGACGACCTGGCGGTGGACCTGGCTCTCGGGCGGCACGTCCACGAGGATGTCGCCCTGGATGTGCGAGAAGCAACCAAGTCGCCGACCTGGTGCGAGGCCACGGAGCCGGTCGTATTCGTGCTCGCTGTCGCCACGCGGCGACAGGTGGCCGTCGCTCGATTCAATGCCGTGCTTGGGGAACGACCCCTCAGCGGGCACCACCTGGCAGCGGCCGCACAGCCCGCGCCCGCCGCACACCGAATCGAGGTCCACGCCGAGCGAGCGCGCCGCGTCGAGGACGGTGGTGCCTGGCTCGAACCGCCCGCGCCTCCCCGACGGCGTGAAGATGACCTGCGCGCCCGCCTGGCCGGCGCTCATGCCGCGGTGCCGTTCCTCCCGGCGTCGCGACCCTCGCGAGCCTCGCGCGCGCCGCGCGCTTCGCGCAGCCCGCCGGCGGCATCGCGCATCGCGGAGGCGGCGGCAAGGGCGCGGCGGTTGATCCGCGGCCTGTTCCCGGTCGCCCGACCGGCGCCGCTGCCTTCGATCGGGACGACCCGTGCCGCCGCAGGAGCGAGCACGGGCGCGGCGGCCGCGACCGCATCGCGATGGGCGCGGATCCAGCGGCCCGCGTCCTGGTCATTGCCCATCAGGACGTCGGCGGCCATGATCGCGGCCTTGACCTCGGCTGCGAGTGGGTTCGTGATCGCGGAGGTGAGGCCGGACGCGATCGCCATCGGGATGAACGCGGCGTTGATCCGCTCACGATCCGGCATGCCGAAGCTCACGTTCGAGGCGCCACAGGTCGTGTTGACGCCGAGCTCCTCGCGCAGTCGTCTCACCAGGCGGAACACTTGCTGGCCCGCAGTGGCCATCGCGCCGATGGGCATCACCAGCGGATCGACGATCACGTCCTCGCGCGGGATCCCGTGGTCGGCGGCGCGTTCCACGATGCGGCGCGCGACCTCGAAGCGCACGTCCGGATCCTCGGAGATTCCGGTGTCGTCGTTGGAGATGGCGACGACCGCCGCGCCGTACTTGCGGATCAGCGGCAGGACGCGCTCCAGGCGCTCCTCCTCGCCGGTCACCGAGTTGACGAGCGGCTTCCCGACATACGCCGCGAGACCCGCCTCCAGCGCCTCGACGATCGATGAGTCAATGGACAGCGGCACGTCGACGAGCGATTGCACGAGCCGGATGGTCCGGGCGAGGATCGCCGGCTCGTCCGCCAGCGGGATACCCGCGTTCACGTCCAGCATGTGGGCGCCCGCCTCCACCTGCGCGATCGCGTCGCGCTCCACGCGACTGAAATCGCCCGCCTTCATTTCCTCCGCCAGGAGCTTCCGGCCCGTGGGGTTGATGCGCTCGCCGATGATCGTGAACGGCCGATCGAACCCGATGACGACCTCGCGCGTCGCCGAGCTGATGATCGTGTGCGTCACGCCGTGGACGCCGTTCCGGCTCATAGCCGGTCCCCGAGGCCACCCGCCGCGATGAGCGCTGCCAGGACGTCCTTCGTGTACACGGCCTCGAGGCGCGTCGCCTCACCGTTCGCCTCGGCTTCGAGATCGTCACCGCATTCGCGGGCGCTGCGGCGCATCTCGTCCACGTAGTCGCTCGCGGCGCGCTTGCCGGCCTTCATCGCCGCCTTGTCGACGGCAACCTGGAACCGCGGGTGGAGCTGGACCTTGTGCGCCTCGCGTCGATCCCGCGCCATCACCTGCATCGGGATGTCGCGCCACCAGATCGTGATCAGTGACGCCATCAGGCCATCCGCCCGGTAGCCACGTTCGGGCCGATATGTCTGCCACGCATGTTTCCAGGAGTTGACCCTGTCTGAGAGGTCGATACGAACCCGACAGCGCCCGAATCGGCCCTCCGCGCAGGGATTCGATGCCTCGGGGTCATGGAATCATCCCCGTGGCTCGGCCGCAGGCCATGCTGGCTCGGATTTCTTGCCTCTGGGACATATCCAGCGTGTGGCGCGGGGGTCAAGGTTCCGAACTGCGCGATCGCGGGCCGCAGCTCGCCGAGCCCAACGAAGCGTCGCTCGAAGCCCAGGCCCAGGCGGGCGGCACCAGCCTCGGCCCGAGCCGTCAGTGCGTGGTCGTCCGTCTGGGCGAGGAAGACGAGGCGGCGGTAGTTGCCGAAGTACAGCGGCAGCAGCTCCGGGTGCCGGTCCAGACCGAGCCCGCGGATGACCAGCCGGTCGAAGTTGCGGGCGAGGAAATCGGTCAGGTAGAACGTGCCCGGCTCCTCATCGGCGAGCTGCGCGAAGGCCGCGCGACCTGCGTAGACCTCGTAGCAGTGCGCGCCCTCGAGTCGGGCGACGCCCTCTGCCTGGAGGACGCGGTCGAGCATGCCGCCCGTGCCGCAGTCGGCGTAGGCGACGAAGATGCGGTCGTAGCCATCGGCTCGAGCGCGGCGGATCTTGCGCGCGACCGCGTCCGGGATTCGCTCCGGGCGGTTGTGCAGCGAGGCCGGCAGACACGTGAGGTCCATCTCGGGGAAGCCCGCACGCCGAGTCAGCTCGACCAGCTCAGTGGCAAGCGCACCACAGCCGATGACGAGAGGCCGCCGACCCGTCCGCCCGTCGTCCCGCATCGCGGAACGCATCTCAGGCAACGCGCGCACGACGTTCGAGGACGAGCGCCCGCGCCGTCTCGACGGCGATCGCGGCATCCCGGCAGTACGCGTCGGCGCCCACCGCAGCGCCGAACTCTTCGTTGAGCGGCGCGCCGCCGACGAGCACGATGTAGTCGTCCCGGATGCCGCGTTTCACGAGCTCGGCGACGACGACCTTCATGTACGGCATCGTGGTCGTGAGCAGCGCCGACATCCCGATGATGTCCGGCTTGTGGAGCTCGAGCGCTGCCATGAACTTGTCGGCGTCCGTGTTGATGCCGAGGTCGAACACCTCGAACCCGGCGCCCTCGAGCATCATCGCGACCAGGTTCTTGCCGATGTCGTGGATGTCGCCCTTCACCGTCCCGATGACGACCTTGCCGATCGGCTTGGCGCCAGTCTCGGCGAGGAGCGGCCGCAGGATGCGCATGCCGGTCTTCATCGCGTTGGCGGCAAGCAGAACCTCCGGCACGAACAGGATGCCGTCACGGAAGTCGATGCCGACGATGCGCATGCCTTCGACCAGCGCGTCGTTGAGGACCCTATCTGGGCCCCAACCGCGGCCAAGGAGGATGTTCGTGCCCTGTTCGATCTCCGCGGCCATGCCGTCGTACAGGTCGTTGTGCATCTGCTCGACGAGCTCGTCGTCGGCGAGCGCCGAGAGATCGAACCCCTCGCCGCCCTGCGTTTCCTCGCCCGAGTCGGGGGCCATTGGCCGCCTCCGAAAACTGCCGTTCCGGCAGGTTAGTGGGTTCCGCATCGTGGAACGATGCCGTATAGTGGAACGCCTGAGCCGTCACGATACCCAGCCGAGGGTTCCATGTCCAGCCCGACGATCGGTGTCCAGAGCCTGCGGCGTGCCTTTGCCGTGCTCCGCGCGCTCGGCGGTGGGCCACTTGGCGTGAGCGAGGTCGCGGTTGCGTCCCACATCCCGAAATCGACGGCCGCGCGCCTCCTTGCCGCCCTCGCCGCCGAGGGTGCCGTCGAGCAGGTGCCAGGCGAGCGCCGCTACCGCCTCGGGCCGGACCTCCTCGCGATCGCGTCCGGACTCGGCGAGACGTGGGATATCGTGTCGATCGCGCGCCCAACGCTCAGCGACCTGACCGCGGAGCTCGGCGAGGCGGCGGGCGTGTCCATCCGCGACGGCTGGACCGTGCAGTACGTCGACCAGGTGGAGCCGCCGAACCCTAATCCCGTGCAGGTGCGCGACTGGACCGGCACGCGGATCCCGCTGCATGCCGTGTCGTCCGGCCAGGTCTTCCTCGCCCAGCTGCCGGCGCCGATGCTGTCCCGCTACCTCGCGGAATCACTCGAGGCCTTCACGCCCCGAACCCTGACCGACGCCCCCGCCCTGCTGGAGCGGCTTCGAGACGTGCGCCGCGATGGGCACGCATGGGTCCGCGACGAGTATTCGGTCGGGATCAGCTCCGTGGCGGCACCCATCGCCGATGCCCGCGCGGAGATCGTGGCCGCGGTGCACGTCCACGGGCCGTCCTACCGGTTCCCGGCCCCGGGCGACGAGAGCCGGATCGCGGCGGCGGTCCGCACCGCCGCCGCCAGGATCGGAGCGCGCCTCCGGGCCGGCGCGTGACCGCCGCGACGTGACCGACACCCGCGCCCGGGAGGCCACCGACGGTCGCTGGCTCGCCGTCGTGGCGGCACTCGTCCTCGTGGGCCTGGCGTTCCGGACCCAGGCGCTGATCATCGGTCCGCTCGTGGGGCAGGTCCAGGCGGACCTCTCGATGTCGCACGCGGTCGCCGGCCTGCTGGGCACCATCCCCGTGCTGTGCATGGGCCTGCTCGCGCCGCTGGGTCCGGTGCTCGCCGCGTCGATCGGGCCGAAGCTCGGCGTCGCCCTCTGCGTCGCGCTCGTCGCGGGCTTCGGCGTGGCGCGTGCGCTCGCGCCGAACACCGCGACCGTGCTCCTCGCGACCGTCGGGCTGGGCGCAGGCATGGCGCTCGTCGGTCCGATCCTGCCGATGATCGTCCGCGGCCGACTGCCGCATCACCCCGCCGCCGGGACCGGCGCCTACGTCGTCGGCTTCGTCATCGGCGGTACGATCACGGCGGCCGTCGCGGTGCCACTGGCGGACGCGACCGGGGACTGGCGCGGCTCGTTCGCGATCGTCTCCGCGTTCGGTTTCGCGTCACTCGTCGCCTGGCTGTGGCTGATGCCACGCGACGATGGGCACGTCCGAGTCGCGCCGTCGAGACCGAAGCTCCCGTGGCGCCGGCCGTCGGCGTGGCTGCTGGGCGCCATCTTCGGCTCGCAGTCGATCCTGTTCTACGGCTGCATCACGTGGCTCGGGAGCGTTTACGTGGAGCGCGGCTGGACGCCGGCGAACGCCGGCAGCCTCATCGCCCTCCTGACCGGGATCGGGCTTGTCTCGACGCTCGCGGTGCCGCTGCTCGCGGACCGGTTCGGAACGCGCCGGAGCCAGCTGACGATCGCGGCCCTCGTGTCCGTCGCCGGCGCGCTGATCGTCGCCCTGACGCCCGGTGAGGCGCCCGGGTCGGCGGTCACGTACGCCGCGACGGCCCTGCTCGGGCTGGGCATCGGCGCCTACTTCCCGCTCGCGCTCACCCTGCCCGTCGATGTCGCGAGCGATGCCGGCGACGCCGCCGCGATCTCCGCGTTCATGCTCCTGATCGGCTACCTGCTGGCGGCAACCTCACCGGTCGTGCTCGGCATCGTCCGCGACGCCACGGGCAACTTCGAGGTCGTCGCCTGGATCCTGGTGGGGGTCAGCATTCTGATGATCCCGCTCGCGCTGTCACTCCACCCCGAGCGCCTGCGCAGCGCGGGATCCACCTCGACCTAACCCTCGGCGGGGGCGAGCCCCGTCAGCGCGTAGGCAACGACGGGGCGACGGAACCCCTTGAGTTCAAGTGCCCCGAGCGACGTCGCCGACGCGATCGAGTCCACGCGGGCGTAAGCCCGCTCGCTGAGAATGATCTGGCCGGGCTCCGCGACCGCGCACAGGCGCGCGGCGAGGTTGGCGACGCTGCCAACGACCGCGTACCCGAGATGGCCCTCAAACCCGATCCGGCCCAGCGTCGCGAAGCCGACCGACACGCCGATCCCGAGGCCTAGGTCGAATCCAAGTCGTCGCCACCGCTCGGCGAGGTCCGTGAACCGGTCGCGCATCTCGACGGCCATGCGCACGCCTTCGGCGACGTGGTCGTCGATGGGTCGAGGGTCGTTGAGGAAGATCATCATCCCGTCGCCAGCGAAGTGCTCCAGCGTCCCGCCGTGCGCCACGATGATCGCACCGAGCTCGCGGTGGTACTCACGCAGGATGTCCAGGACCTCCTCGGGCTCAGCGGACTCCGCGAAGGAGGTGAAGCCGCGCAGGTCGCAGAATGCGCAGGTCACCTCGCGCCGGTGGCCGGCAAGCAGCTGCTCGCCGTCAGGCGACGAGACGAGCTCGGCCACGGTGGATGGCAGGTACCGTGCCAGTTCCGCGCGCTGGACCTGGATCGTTCCGAGCAGCCGGACGCTCTCGATGACGATCGCCGCCTGGTCCGCGAACGTCCTGACGAGATCGATCTCGCGCTGATGGAACCGCTGGACCTCGTTCCGGCCGAGGGTCGCGACCCCGATGATTCGCGACTCCTTGCGGATTGGGACGCCCAGCAGCGTTCGGAACCCCACGGCCCGGCGCCCAGCCTGCCACGTATAGGTGGGATCGTTCAGGGTGTCCTCGATCTCGACGACGTCACCCGAGAGCACGACCCGCCCCACCATCGTCCCGGGCGTCACCTCGGTCTCGTGTTCGCGAATCCAGGTCACGCCCTCCGCGGACATGCTCGCCGTGGCGACCGACTGGTAGAAGCCCTCTCTCGACGGAACGTAGATCGCCGCGAGGTCGGCGCGGCACAGTTCGGTCATGCGCTCCGCCACGATCGCGAGGATGCCGTCGAGGTCGAACGGCGACGCGCTGATCGCCCGAAGGATCTCGCGCATCGCGTCCAGCTCGGCAGCCAGTTCGGGCGCGGTTCGCGGATCAGGTTTCGGGACGGTCACCGCGTAACGATACCGACCCGGGTATTACCCGCGTCGTCGCTGGATCTCGGCGGTGATCGCGGGTATGACCGTCGACAGGTCGCCGATCACGGCGTAGTCGGCGACGGCCATGATCGGGGACTCCGGGTCCGTGCTGATCGCCAGGATCCGCTTCGCCGCCTTGCACCCGACGATGTGCTGGATCGCGCCGCTGATGCCGCACGCGATGTACAGGTCCGGCGCGATGCGCAGCCGACGCCGCGCCGGGAGCTGATAGCGCCGGCCCCGAAGGAGGTCAGGGCTTCAGGCGATACCAGAGCGAGGCGACCGTGCCGTCGCGGAACGTCAGTGTCACTTCGCGACACGTCTGCTTCCAAGCCTTCAGCGTGACCCAGTTGTACGTATACGTGTCCTTCTTCTGGTTGTACTTGAGCGAGCCGGTCGTTGCCGAGCTGCTCCCGATCGCGGCACCGGTCGTGCAGTCGATCTGGCGCGTGGTCGGCGTTCCGGCCGCAAAGACGTCCAGCCCGAAATCGCCCCCAAGGCCGAACTGCAGCCCAATGGTTTCG
>JANLSG010000102.1:0-13533 GCA_031362295.1 Chloroflexota bacterium | reverse complement strand
CCGAGCGCAAGGCTGCCTATGGCGCCCTCCAGAAGGGGATGGCGGCGGGCCACTACCTCCTCCCGTTGACGTTCGCAGACGAGGTCGTGGTCGCCCGCGATACGCTCCAGGGACCGGTCGTCCGACAGGTCACGGACCAGTCGGATCGATATTTGGATGTGCAAACATGGCGCCTCGCCGTCGACCGGTAGCTGTCAAAGCGGGTCCGTGCCGAGGTGGCGGAATGGCAGACGCGCTGGTTTCAGGTACCAGTGGCCGCAAGGTCGTGTGGGTTCGAGTCCCTCCCTCGGTACCATTCCTCTCGGACGACTGAACGGCGACACCTAGGCCCAGGTGGCGGAATTGGTATACGCGTACGTTTGAGGGGCGTATGAGGCAACTCATCCGGGTTCAAGTCCCGGCCTGGGCACCACTCCTCCCCTGATCAGGAACCCTGATCACTCCTGCCCGATGGGCTTCGGGTCCTCGGCGCGGGTGAGGTTCCATTCCACGGTGATGAAGGCCCACGGCGCGTCCGGGTTGGGGATCGTCACCCGCCCGGTGAGCGCGAGGGTCGGCGTCGACAGGTCGACGTCGCCGTTGATCACGATGGCGCCCATGAGGACGTCGTCCTCGCGCACCAGGCGTGTTCCCTCCTTGGTCGAGTCGCCGAAGAGGCATGACTTGTCCGAGCCACGGTCGATCTGGGCCGTTCGCTCGAGGGTGGGCAGGGTCGCCCCCTGGTCGGAATAGAAGCGAGAGACGTTGAGCTGGTAGTGCCCGTCCGCATCAAGCTGGAGGAGCATGCCTCCCTGGACGACGCCGTCGTAGTTCCACGTGCCATCCATCTCGAAGGTTCGGTCCGCGAAGAAGTTGCACCCGCTGAACGTCGAGGTGAGGGCACGCTCCGCGTCCTCCTGGACGTAGCCGCCGCGCGTGTACTGCCGCGCATCGAGCATGACGAACACGGGCATCCCGCCGAACGACTTCTGGCCGTGATCGTCGCCCGACACGTAGTAGGTATCGGTGATCTCGACCGTCGTTCGATACCGCCCGGTGAACTTGGAATTGTGGACCTGCGATGACTGATGGCTGGCTGAGTTGACCGTGACCGTGCCGTGCCAGTTGCCGGGCTGTGGGACATGGAAGCTGACCGTCGTCCCCGCGCACTTGTCGATCGTGAAGACGAACTGCCACCAGCTGAGCAGGATGTTCGCCGCCGAGGACGCGAGTGACGCAGCGCCGCCGATGGTCATGCCGGACACGCCGGCCGACCCGGCATTAAGCAGGGTCGCCAGATCGGGCGGGCTGTCCGTCCGGAGATGGGCGCACACCTCGATCGGAGTCTCCACCATCTGGCCCGGGTGGTCCGATTCCATCTCCGCTTGCACCAGGAAGCTGACGATGTCCTGGCCGCTGTGGTCGTCGCGCCTGGCGAGCCGCCGCTCGCTCCGTCCGGTCGCGACCGCCTGCGGATCGCAGGACATGAGGAATTGGCATTGATCGGGTCGCGCGTGTTCCCCGCCTCGCTTGACCTCCCAGGCAGCGCGCCACGTCGTGGTCGCAGCACCCAGGTCGATCGTGTCGGTCCACATCGGGACGCCCAGCGCCCGGGCGCAGTCACGGAGCCTCGCAAGGGTTGGGCTGTTCGCCCGATCGGCGAGGGCCTTTGCCCAGTCCGCGTCGGAGATGCCGGCCGAGTACTGCGCCGTGATCAGTCCCTCGCCGCCGACAGACTTGTGGATCGTGGTGGGCTCGAGGGTCAGGTTCACCTCGGTCTTGTTGAAGAGCAGCCATAGTGCTAGCACGCGAAAGAGCACGCCGAGGGCTTCGAACGCCGCACCGACGTACTTGGTGACACTGCCCGTTCGATTGAACAGCTCGGTCAAGGCAATCTCGGCGAACCCCTTGATCATCTCGCCGGCGCCGAAGCTGTACACGTCGGTGATGAGGGGAACGTGCCCGTCGATGATCGCCTTCACCGCTGCGCAGTCCGGGATGCCCGGCACCGCGAGGCCAAGGGCGCCGGCCTCTCGACCGCGTGCCGTTGATGCCAGCGCCACGGATGACAAGCTCGCGGTCTGCTGGGCGCTCACGGCGAGCGTGGTCCGGATCCCGGCCACCAGGAGGGTGATGTCCAGGGCGCCGAGGTCAAGCCGTGACGGGGAGAACGGTTTGCGCAACTCGATGGAGTCGCCCTGGCGCGAGGCCAGCTCCGCGAGGTACAGCGCCGGCGCCGTGAGCGCGATCACGACCGGGTCGTCGTTCGGGTAGATGGCGAGCGAGCGGTTGACCCAGCTCGTCAGGAATGCGGCGAGGCGCAGGGACTGGCCGTCCAGGTCCAGATCAACGGACTCGGTCGCGTCGGTCGCATCCAGCAGGGCGTCGTTCGGCGGCAACAGCGCCAGCCCGCCGAAGGTGTCGGCGAACTCGGTGAAGGCGACGTGCGACAGGGTCGCGCGCGACTGCGCCTCGTACGCCATGACGGCGAGCTGGTCGGTCCCGACGTAGATCCCGGCCATGGACTTCGCGGCGCTCGCAGGATCGTCCGTGACGATGACCCCGGAGCGTTCCAGTACGACGCGAGTGGCGGCAATCGCCGCCTCGGGGGAGGTCGCGCCGATGATCGCGTCGATTGCGCTGACAATGTCCTGGGGCAGGGGGTCCCGTGCGCCGCTCGGCCCTTGCGACGAGCTCGGTCCCTGCGACGAGACTGGCAAACCGGCCGAATCGACCGGTCGCGACGTCGGCTGGTTCGGCTGATTGGTCGGTGGAACCGGGGCCGTCGATTGGCAACCGGCGACGATGACCAGGCAGAGCGCGATGGCCAGGTTCCGCTGGCGCGGGCGCCGCACTCGGGTCATTTGATCGGGCCTGTCTGCCAACCGCGGGCGGATCGTCCCAGCCGGCCATGGGCCGCCAGGCTGGCGGGTTACGTGGCAGAAGAGGACCGCGAAGGTAGCACGGGGCCATCGGGCGACGGGAGGACGTTTAACGCCGCCATCCCCGGAAAGGCCGTCGACGACAGGAGGCCGAGCCGGGTTGCCGGTGCGGCGTTGTAGGTCAGATGTCGGCGCACGCGAGGGTCAGGAACGAGCCCAATCCTGGCGGATTCCACCGACGGTGGCGTTCGGCGCGATTGGGGCCGGATTCGAGGCGGACCGGTGGCGATTTCATCCCGGCGTGAGCGTGGGGCGGGATGAGATGTGCGAGGGGGAGGCGGAATCGGACACCCGACGCTGCCGAACGCCACCCACCGTGGAATCCGGCAACTTCGGACCGGGGGGCCGCCATGTACCCCGCACCTCGGCGTTCGCTCGCCCGAGCAGTGCGGCTGCGGGTTGTAGGCTTCGGGCGGGCGGTTAGCTCAGTTGGTTAGAGCGCCTCGTTTACACCGAGGGTGTCGGGGGTTCGAGTCCCTCACCGCCCACCAGCCCTGTCCACGGTAGACTTTGACCTGGTGGCGTCGCGCTCAACTGGCGCGAGCCGTCGTGGAGGGTCCAAATGGAGCTGATCGTCCTGCTGGTCGTCGTCGGGGTCATCGCCCTGTTCGTGATCGGCATCTACAACGGCCTGATCGGGCGTCGAAACCGCATCGACGAGGCGCTCGCGCAGATCCAGGTGCAGCTGAAGCGCCGGCACGACCTCATCCCGAACCTCGTGAACGCCGTCAAGGGCTACATGGGCTTCGAGCAGAAGGTCCTGACGGACGTCACCAACGCGCGTGCCTCGGCCGTGACCGCCGGCGCCCAGGGCGTCGCCGCGCAGGCCCAGGCAGAGAACATGCTGACCGGCACCCTGCGCTCGCTGTTCGCGGTGGTCGAGAACTACCCGGACCTCAAGGCAAACCAGAACGTGCTCTCGCTCCAGGAGGAGCTGACGACGACCGAGAACCAGATCTCGTTCAGCCGCCAGCATTACAACGCGAGCGTGCTCGAGTACAACAACGCGATCCAGGTATTCCCGGCGGTCCTGCTTGCAGGCATGTTCGGGTTCACCAAGCGCGACTTCTTCGAGGCCGAGCCCGAGGCGGCGAACGTCCCGACCGTCGACCTCAGCCTGAGCTAGGCGCGAGGGCCCAGGCCCTCGCGAGCTCGCTCGTCCGGGTCGAACGATGCAGAACCGCATGACCTTTTCCGCCCAGCAGGCGGCCAACCGGCGCAACTCCGTGCTGCTGATCGTGGCCGTGGCGCTCCTCCTCGGGGCGCTCGGCTTCACGATCGGCTACGGCACCACCGGCTACGTCGAGGGCGCCTTCGGCGTCACGACCATCGCAATCGTCATCGCGATGTTGCTGTCGGTCGGGTCGTACTTCGCCGGAGACAAGCTGGTCCTGGCCGCCTCGGGCGCGAAGGAGGTTACCCAGCAGTCCGCGCCGCAGCTCATGAACGTCGTCCAGGAGATGGCGCTGTCGGCGAACATCCCCATGCCCAAGGTGTACATCATCGATGACACCGCCCCGAACGCCTTCGCGACCGGGCGCGACCCGAAGCACGCCTCGGTGGCGATCACGACCGGCCTCCTCCAGAAGCTCGATCGCGAGGAGCTCCAGGGCGTGATCGGGCACGAGATGTCCCACATCCGGAACTTCGACATCCGGTTCTCGCTGCTCGTCGCCGTGCTGGTGGGCTCCATTGCGCTCCTCGCCGACTTCTTCCTTCGCTTTACGTTCTGGGGCGGCGGCCGGCGCGGCGGGGGCGATCGGGACAAGGGTGGCGGGGGACTGGCCGCGGTCCTGTTTATCGTCGCGATCGTCCTGGCGGTCATCGCGCCGTTCATCGCCCGGCTCGTCCAGCTCGCCGTGAGCCGCCAGCGCGAGTACCTCGCCGACGCATCGGCGGTGGAGCTCACCCGCAACCCGCGCGGCCTCGAGCAGGCCCTCGCAAAGATCTCCGGCGACCGGGAGGTCCTCGAGGTCGCCAACCGCGCGACGCAGCACCTGTACTTCACCAACCCGATCAAGAAGTTCGAGAGCCGCTCGAGCAACATGTTTTCGACCCACCCGAACATCGTCGATCGGATCAATCGCCTTCGCCAGCTGTCCGGCGAGCCGCCGCTCATCGCGTCGGACGTGCAGGCACTCGCCGGCCTGGACTGACACTGGACCACGGGATCGCCGCGCGGCGACTCGTCGCGCAGCGGCTCGCCGGCAACCCGCTCACGTCGGCGGCGGATGTTGTTCGACACCTGGTTGCCGTCCAGTCGCAGGACTACCCAGGTGGCACATGGGCGCTGGGTCAGCGCACTCCCGGTTGGACCCAATCGGACGTCGATCGCGCGTTCGACGCCGGCGAGCTTATTCGCACGCACGTGCTGCGCCCGACCTGGCATTTCGTCGCGCCGGAGGACCTGCGCTGGCTCCTGGCGCTCACCGGGCCGCGCCTGAAGCGCGCCGACGCCCACCGCCGTCGCTCCCTCGAAATTGACGACGACGTGCAGCTCGCGGGCACGCTGGCCATCGAGCGGGCGATCGCCAGGGAGGGTCCGCGAACCCGATCGGAGCTCCGCGAGACTCTTGCCTCGGCCGGCATCGAAGACGACCCCGCGCGGTTCACGCACCTCGTGATGCACGCCGAGCTGGACGCGGTTGTCTGCAGCGGGCCGCGACGCGGCAACGCCCAGACGTACGCGCTGGTGGCGGACCGGGTGCCCGCGGCCCCGGATCGAGGTCGTGACGAGGCCCTCGCCGAGCTGGCTGCGCGCTACGTGACCGGTCATGGGCCGGCACAGGACGTCGATTTCGCCTGGTGGTCCGGGCTCAGCCTTGGCGACGCGCGAAAAGGGCTCGCAGCGGCGTCGCCGGCACTCGATCGAGCGGTCGTTGGTGCGCGCACGTTCTGGGTCGCGCCCACGGAAGTAGCGGCCGACCCCGCGCCAACCATGCACCTCCTGCCGAACTACGACGAGCTGCTCGTCGCGTTCCGCGACCGGACCGACGCCATCGCGGCAGCTCTGCCCCCCAGGGCACGGGTCGCCGAGGAGATCCTCAGCCACGTGATCGTTCGCGAGGGGCTCGTGATCGGGCGGTGGCGTAGGACGATTGGCGCGGCGCGCGCCATCGTTGGGCTCAAGCCGCTCGTCAGCCTCGACTCGAACGACCGACGTCGCCTGGTGGAGGCCGTCGACCGCTACGCGACGTTCCTGGGTCGACCGATCGGGGTGACCTGGCCCGATTGAGGACTTGCCGGCACCGGGAGGCCGACGAGATGTTCGTGGCGGCGTACCAACGCGACGAGGTCCGGGTCGCCAAGGCGCCAGATGGCGCTGTGCGAGCCATACTCGAGCTCGACCCTCGTCGTTGCTGCATCAGGCGACGAACAGTTCAGCCAGGACGGCCGCTCGATGCCGTGGCCCGACCAGCAACCTCGTCGAGTTGGTACTTGGCGACGCACATCTGGCGCCAGCGCGCCCCGCCGACCGCAGCCCCCTTGAGAGGGGCGAAGGGAGCCCGTGCTATCCTCCGCCACGCCGTCGGGCCGCTTCGGCCTGGTGGACTCGCCGGGCCGAGATAGCTCAGTTGGTAGAGCACGCGACTGAAAATCGCGGTGTCGCCAGTTCGACTCTGGCTCTCGGCACCAACAACACCGGCGCGCGCAACTCCGAGCGGAAGTGGCTCAGTTGGTAGAGCATCACCTTGCCAAGGTGAGGGTCGCGGGTTCGAGTCCCGTCTTCCGCTCCATTTCTTTGCCCTGACACCCCCCGGCCGAACAGACGCGCGATCGATGCGCGCGACCCAGCGCAATCCCGTGTGCGGGCTGTCAAGAACCGGCCCGATATCCTTGTCCCGGTGCCCCTTCGTCTAGTGGTAGGACAGCGGACTTTGAATCCGTGAGGCGAGGTTCGAATCCTCGAGGGGCAACCAGCCTTCGGTCCTGCCGCGCACCTGTGGCAGAATCCGGCGGCTCCCGAGGCGACGTGGTGAAGTGGTTCAACACGGAGGTCTGCAAAACCTCTATTCACCGGTTCGAATCCGGTCGTCGCCTCCACCTCGCTCGAGCAATCCGCCGAGTCCTGCCGGATTCCACCCCCGGTGGCATTCGGTGTGGACGGAGCCCGACCTGAAGTTCCACTGCGGCCCATTTCATCCCGCCGTGAGCGTGTGTGGGGATGGAGTGGGTCTCCGAGGTGGCTCCATCGGGCCTCCGATGCTGCCGAACGCCACCCACGGTGGAATCCGACAGTCTGCCAAGCTGCGAGACTCGACCGAGCGAGTGCCGCGCCCATGTATCCGCGCGGGCAAGCCGCGCGCGGGCGCTACCCTGACGCCGCCGGAGTGGCGGAATGGCAGACGCGGCTGACTTAAAATCGGCCGCCCGCGAGGGCGTGCGGGTTCGAATCCCGCCTCCGGTACGACGCTTGGATGCCTCCGTGCACCCTATCGGCCCGGACTGTAATGCGCCCGCAATACAAGGCCCTTGGCGCTCCGTTGCCCGCTTGTCATGCTGGTGCCGTGATCGTCCGGGTCCTCAGAGCCAAGGTTAGAGCCAACCGCGTCGCCGTGTTCGACGTCCTCTTCCGCAAGCAAGTGGACCTCCTGCGGGGTCAGCCCGGGCTGGAGTACGTGAAGCTCGCCCGCCGCCTCCACGCCGATGGCGGCGAGGAGGTGGTCCTGTTCGAGGAATGGATCGACTCCAAATCCCTGTACGCCTGGGTGGGGCCAAACCTCGGCGAACCGAGGCTGGTGCCCGGCGCACGGGAGCTCATGGACGAGCTGCACGTCGCGCACTACGAGGCGCTCGACAGGGACGCGGTGCCCGAGCTCGATCGCGAGGAACCGGACATGGAGTCGGCCGGCTCGGGCTAACTCGGGTCAGCTAGCTCCGGCCGAAGATCCCGGCGAGGCCACGACGACGCGGCTCATGGCCCTGCCCGGGGGCGTCCTCGCCGAGGAGCACCGCCGCGAGCTGGTCGTACCGGCGAGCCGGCTGCGAGGTCGGCGCGCCGGCGAACACGGGCGTGCCCTGGTTGGCGGCCCGCAGGTAGAGCAGTGGGTCGTACGGCAATCGCATCGCGACCCGCCTGCCGAGCGCGGTGTCCACGTCGCCCGGCGTCAGCGTTGCCAGCGGGTACATTTCGTTGACGACGATGGTCGGCTCGCTCGCCTTCGAGTTCGTCTCGCCCAGGAACTCGAGGAACGAGTGGACGGCCTTGAGTGCCGGGAAGTCCGGCGTGACGACCACGACGACGTCATCGGCGACGTCGATCGACCCCATGACGCGATCATCGAGGTGCGAGCCGAGGTCGACGACGACCGTCGGGAAGGCGCCGATGACCGCCTCCAGGATGCTCACCGCCTCGGCACCGGGCATGAGCGCGCTCGTGGTGGGTGCCGCCGAGCCGGCGAGGACGTACAGGCCACGCTCGTGCCGTGTCATGTACGTGGACTTGAGGATCTCCGGGGTGACCATGCCCTGGCTGTCGCGGATCAGCTCAGCGATCGTGAGCTTCGGGCGGAGGTCCAGGTTGGTGGCGACGTGGCCACCCATCTGGGTCAGGTCCACCAGCGCGACCTGATCCGGCTCGCGGGCCGCGATCGCGAGCGCGAGGTTGACCGCGACTGTCGTCGTCCCGACACCGCCCTTCGGCGAGTACAGGGCGATCAGGCGCCGACCCGGCCGGCGGGTCGTCGACATCAGGGTGCTCGGGCGGAGGTCGTTGCCGCGGCGGCGGCGCAGGTCGAGGGCCTCGACGCGGGCGTCCAGCTCGCGCTCGTCGATCGGGCGGATCATCACGTCGTCCGCGCCGGCCTCCAGGAGGCGGATCCGCTCCTCGACGTCATCGGTGGAGCTGATCGCGAGGACGGGCACGTCGGCGAGCGCCGGCACGGCCCGCACCTCGCGGCACATGTCGGCGAGGGAGCGCGGTGGCGGCACGGCATCCAGCACGATCACGTCGTGGTCCTTGCCGGCGGCGGCGAGCTGCTCGGGGTCCTCGACGCGCGTGAGCGATCGGCCTTGACGACCGAGGACCTTGACCAGCGCATCGCTGGAGGCATCGCCGAGGAGCAGGATGCGAGTGTCGGCCACGGGACTCCTTGATCGGTTCTTGGCGTTGGCGCCGCCGAAGGATACAACCGGGTTCGCTACGGCCTCGTGCTAGACTCCGCTGCCTGACCTTTCTGTTCCGTTCGACGTTGTCGCTGCGGGGCAAACCCATAGGAAGGAGTTGACGGCTCATGCGCCGCTACGAACTCATGCTGGTATTCAGGCCGGACGCGCCGGACGACCGCATCGCCGCGATCATCGATCGCACCACCCGCCAGATCACCGCCGATGGCGGTCAGATCGTCAAGGTCGCCCCGTGGGGCCGCCGCCGTCTGGCCTATGCCATCGACCGGCATCGCGAGGGCGCCTACCACATCGTCGTGTTCGAATCGCCCACGACCGTCATCGCCGAGCTGGAGCGGGCACTTCTCATCACGGAGGAGTTGCTGCGCCACCTCGTGGTCCGCCAGGAGCGACCGGCCCGCGCCATGCGCGACGCCGGGCCGGACGGCGACGAGGTCCCGCTTCCGTCCGCGGAGGACGAGGAAGAAGAGGATGATGGCCGCGAGCGGATCGACGAGTCGGAGAGCGAGGCGGCTCCGGCCGCGATCGACTGAGAGGGTCGCGAGATGGCGCTGAGCAAGATCCAGATCATCGGCAACCTCGGGCGCGATCCCGAGCTCCGCTATACCCCGAGTGGCCGCCCAGTGGCGAGCTTCACCGTGGCGGTGAACCAGTCCACCAAGAACCAGCAGACCAACGAGTGGATCGAGTCCACGGACTGGTTCCGCGTCAGCATCTGGGGTGAGCGCGGGGAACGCGCCGCCGAGAACCTGCGCAAGGGCAGCCGTGTCTTCGTGGACGGCCGCTTCCGCGCCCGCGAGTACGAGGCCAACGACGGCCAGAAGCGGATGTCACTGGACATCACTGCGGACACCGTGCTCGGCCTCGACAAGCGCGAGGCGGGGCCCGAGGGCACTTTCGCCGGTGCCCCTGCGGGCGCCTCGGCGGGCGCCCCTGCCGGCGCCCCGGCCGGTGGTGGTCGCCCCGCGGGCGGCTACGACGACACCGAGATCGACGAACTTCCCTTCTGACCTGATCACGTCGCCGTGGCGCGGCGTTCCGAGGAGAAACCAAACCAATGCCTCCTGCACCCAGATCCCGCACCAAGCGCGACGACATGTATCGCGATCGACGCCGCCGAAAGGTCTGCGCGTTCTGCGCCGACAAGACGGTCGTCATCGACTACAAGGAGGTCAACCGCCTCCGCCGCTACCTGTCAGAGCGCGCCAAGATCGAGCCGCGACGCAAGACCGGCACCTGCGCCGGCCACCAGCGAGAGTTGTCTGTCGCGTTGAAGCGCGCCAGGCACGTCGCCCTGCTCCCGTACTCGCCCGAGCACCTTCGCCCCTAGCGTTCGCTGATCCGCCCGACCCGCATGGAGATCGGGCTGCTCATGCTCGTGGGCGGGGTCGCCGCGGGGGCGTTCGGGTCGTTGCTGGGGCTCGGCGGGGGGCTGCTCATCGTGCCCCTGCTGACCATCGGCTTTGGGCTGCCGCTGCGTGAGGCGGTCGGCGTCTCGCTCGTCTGCGTCATCGTGACCAGCAGCGCCTCGGCGAGCGTCTACCTCCAGCGCCGCCAGGCCAACCTGCGCCTGGGCATGGTCCTGGAGCTGTTCACCGCGATCGGGGCGATCGCCGGGGGCCTCGTCGCATTCCTCATCGATGAGCGGTTGCTGGCGGCGCTCTTCGCGGTCCTGCTCGTGTACGTCGCGGCGACGATGGTGCGCACTCGCCCTGCCCCGGTCGTGGCCGCGGTCGATGACGGGTCGCCGTCTGCCGGTGACGCCGGGTCGCCTCTTGCCACCAGCTCGGGGCTCGCCGTGAAGCGCTTTCCCGCAGGCGTCCTGGGCAGCATCGGCGCCGGGGTCGTCTCGGCCGTGCTGGGCATCGGCGGCGGCCTGGTCAAGGTCCCGGTGATGCACCTGGTGATGGGCGTCCCACTCCGCGTCGCCACCGCGACCAGCAACCTGATGATCGGCATCACCGCGTCCGCGAGCGCGATCGTCTACCTGCTCCGCGGTGGCATCGACGTCCACGCGGCCGGCCCGACGGCGGTGGGCGTGTTCGTCGGCGCCACGATCGGCTCGCGCCTGGGTGGCCGCGTGCACGTGGGCATGCTCCGGCTCCTGTTCGTCGCCGTGCTGCTCTACACCGCGTTCGAGATGGCGCGTCGCGCCGTGGGCGCCTCGTGAACGCGAGTCGCGGCCTCGAATCGAGCCTCGCCCGTGTGCTCCAGGTGGGGTCGTACGTCTCGATTGCCCTGGTCACGATCGGGGTGGTCCTGCTCATCGCCGGCGGGGGCTCGCCGCTGGATCCCGGACCGGCGCTCAGCCTTGGCACGATCGCGTCGGACATCGCCGCCGGCAGGCCCGCCGGCTTCCTGTGGCTGGGGGTCCTCGGGATCGTGGCGACGCCGGGATTGCGCGTCTTCGGGGCGCTCGTCGGCTTCTGGCGCGGTGGCGAGCGCCGAATGGCGGCGGTGGCCCTGGCGATCCTCGCAGTGGTCGCGCTGGGCGTTTTCGCCGGAGTGGTGACAGGCTAGTAGGCGATGGACCTGCTGATTCTCCTTGGGTCGTTCGTGATCATCCTGGCCGGCGCCGAGCTGTTCACGAACGGAATTGAGTGGTTCGGGCGGAAGCTCGGTCTCGCCGAAGGCGCGGTCGGCTCCGTGCTCGCCGCGGTGGGGACGGCGCTGCCCGAGACGATGATCCCGATCGTCGCGATCCTGTTCTCCGGCGAGGCGCACTCGGATGAGATCGGCGTCGGGGCGATCCTCGGCGCGCCGTTCATGCTCGCGACGCTGGCGATGTTCGTGACCGGCGTCGCGGTCATGTACCAGGCCCGCCATCGCGAGACCGGCGATGTGCTCCAGGTGGACACGAAGGTCCTCAGCGCGGACATGCGCACCTTCGTCATCGCCTACGGCCTCGCCATCGCCGCCGCGATCCTCCTGCCGCACGAGCCGACCTGGCCGAAGCTCGTGGTCGCCGCGCTGCTGTTGGGGGTCTACGCGTGGTACGTGAAGGGCCACTTCGAGGCCGACCCGTCCATCGACATCGAGGACCTCGCGCCGCTCCGCTTCCATCGCTTCGACAGCGGACGAACGGCCGGGGTCGATGCGGCCCACGGCCCGCGCCTCCGGATCGTGAACTTCCAGGTGCTCTTCGCGCTCGGTCTGATCATCGTCGGCGCAGTCGCGTTCGTCGACGCCGTCGGCCACGTGGCGTCGATGCTCGGCGTGAGCCAGGTGCTCCTCGCCCTCGTGGTCGCGCCGATCGCCACCGAGCTGCCGGAGAAGTTCAACTCGATCATCTGGATCCGACAGGGGAAGGACACGCTCGCGATGGGCAACATCACGGGCGCCATGGTCTTCCAGTCCGCGATCCCGACCTCGGTCGCGCTGATCTTCGCGCCCGAGATCTGGACGGTGGAGCAGGGCAGCTACACCGCGTTTGCCTCGGCTGGCATCGCGTTCCTCGCCAGCGCCGCGATCTTCCTGCCGATGTACCGCGCGGGCCGCCTCCGAGGCAAGGGCCTGCTCATCGGCGGCGCCTTCTACCTCGCCTACCTCGTCATCGTCGGGGTCGCTATCTCGAACGGATAGGCCATCCGGCCCATCGGCCGGACCGGAGCCCGACGATATACTCCGCGCAAGTTCGACCTTAGGAGCCTGTCGAGATGCTGACCGAGAAGACCAAGGAAGCCGAGGGCACGCGACCCGGCGCCGCCCACGCGCCCGCACCCACCGACGACCTCATCGCCTACTTCGAGGGCAACTACGTCCCGATGCGCGACGCCAAGGTCAGCGTGATGACCCACTCGTTCATGTACGGCACGGCCGTGTTCGAGGGCATCCGCGCGTACTGGAATGCCGATCAGGGCGTGCTCTACGGGCTCAAGCTGCGCGAGCACATGGAGCGCATCCGGCGGAATGCCGGGATGCTGCTGATGACGGACCTGCCGCCGGTCGACGAGCTCGTTCGCGTCGTGGTCGAGACCATCCGGCGGAACGACTTCCGCCAGGACGCGTACATCCGGCCGTGCTTCTACAAGTCCGGCCTGAGCGTTGGCGTGCGGCTGCACAACCTGCCCCACGAGCTCGTGGTGCTTGCCATGCCGTTCGGCAACTACATCGACATTGACAAGGGCGTCCGGATCATGACTTCGACGTGGCGCCGCAACGCGGATGACGCGCTGCCGGCGCGCGGCAAGATCGTCGGCGGCTACGTGAACATGGCCTTCCAGAAGTCCGAGGCGGAGCTCAACGGCTTCGACGAGGCGCTCGTGCTCACGGCCGATGGCCACGCCTCCGAGGCGTCGGCGGCGAACATGTTCGTCGTCCGCGACGGCGTGCTCCTGACCCCGCCGGTGAGCGACGACATCCTCGAGGGCGTGACCCGTCGCGCCATCCTGGAGCTCGCCGAGGCGTTCAGCATCCCCGTCGAGATCCGGTCGATCGACCGCAGCGAGATCTACATCGCCGACGAGATGTTCCTGTGCGGAACCGG
>JANLSG010000053.1:0-18399 GCA_031362295.1 Chloroflexota bacterium | reverse complement strand
CTCCACCTGACCTCGCACAACCACGGGCTGGAGACCGTCGGCCTCGTGATCAGCGGCCACGTGGCCGGCATGTTCGCGCTCGCGCCGCTGTCCGGCTGGATCTCGCAGCGGATCGGCAACATCCGGACGATCTTCATGGGTACCGCGGTGCTGATCGCCGCCTCGCTCCTGGCCGCCCTCGCGCCGCCGGAGCACGACGAGATCCTGTTCGTGGCCCTGTTCCTGCTCGGCTGGGGCTGGAACCTCGGGTTCGTCGCCGGCAGCGCGATGCTCTCCGCGGGCGTCGAGCTCGCAGCCCGTGCGCGCGTCCAGGGCCTCGCGGACGCGGTGATCTGGACCACCTCCGCCGTCGCGAGCCTCGGCTCGGGTGTGGTCGTGGCCGCCGCTGGGTTCTCGACCCTCGGCTTCCTCGGCGTCGCGCTGGTCGTGGCGCCCGTCTGGCTGCTGCTCACGCGGCGCCACGTCATCGCGGCGGGGACCGCCAACTAACGAAGCGGCGACCTAGGCGATCAGCTCCCGGACCAGCCAAGCAGCGAGCGTTCGAGCGCAGTCCGCCACCTCGTCGACGGAAACCCACTCGTCTGCGGAGTGCGCGACCCGCTTGTCGCCCGGGCCGAAGATCACCGTCGGCGTGTTGCCCTCGTTGACGAGGAGGCGCATGTCGGCGCCGTAGGGCTCGCCCGCCATCGCGGGCTCATGGCCGAGCACGCCGTGGGCGACCGCCGCCAGGCCAACGGGCAGCGGGTGATCAGCAGGCACGCGCGACGACGAGAACTTGCCGCCAGTGAGCTCGACCGTTGCCGGGTGCTCGCGCAGGAACGGATCGGATTCGTTGGCGTCGTCGATGCAGCGCTGGAGGTCACGCTCTGCGTCGCGCCAGGTCTGGCCGAGCTTGACGCCGTAGCGCCCCTCGACCTCGAGCTTGTCGATCACCGACGACGCCCAGACACCGCCGGAGACCTTGCCGATGATCGTCGCGTACGGCAGGCCGTGAACCGTCATGAGCGGGTCGGTCTCGGCGGCGTTGCGCGCGGTCTCGTCGGCCTCCAGTGCGCGGACGAGGGTCTGGAGCTTGTCGAGCGCGGAGATCCCCTCGCGACGCACCGATGCGTGCGCGGCGCGGCCCGGGACCGTGAGCTTGAACGTGATGGCGCCCGCGTGGGCGATCACGACATCGAGTCCCGTCGGCTCCGTGATGACCGCCATGTCGCCCGTGACGCCGGCGCGGATCGCGGCGAGCATCCCCTGCCCGCCATCCTCCTCGGACGGCACGCTGGCGACGAGAATCTCGCCCGCGAGCCGGTCCGCGAGCCCGGACGAGACGAGCGCCCGCACGGCCCCGAGGATCGACGCGACGCCACCCTTCATGTCCACGGCGCCGCGGCCGTACACGCGATCGTCCACGCGTTCGGCGGCCCACGGATCGCGCGTCCATGTCGCCCGGTCGCCCACCGGCACGACGTCCACGTGCCCGACGAGCACGATCTTGCGCCCGCCCGGCCGCCCGAGCCGGCCGAGGACGATCGGCAGCCGGTCGCGCGGCATCTCGTCGCCGGGCCAATCCGGATCCGCGCGAGCCGTGGCCGGATCCACCTCCAGCCGCTCCACCGTCGCGCCCGCCTCCGCCAGCAGCGTCGCAACGACGTCCTGCACAGCGCCCTCATCGCCGGTAATGCTCGGGACGCGCACCAGCTGGCCCACGACATCCGCCGTCCAACTCGCGTCGACGGCATCGACCGCGCGGCGCTCTGCCTCGCGGAGCTCCGGCTTCGCGCTCACCCGCGCAGGATCGGGCGGGTCATGCACGTTGGCCCGCCCGAGCCGTTCATCCCGATCTCGAATGCCGGATAGGTGTGCACCTCGACGCCGTGCGCGGCCATCGCCGCAGCGGTCACGGGATTGCCCTCGGCGGCGATCACGACGCCAGGCCGGACTGCGAGCACGTTGCAGCCGAGCGTCGGGTACTCCTCCTCGGGCACCTCGATGAGGCGGTAGTCGAGGTCCCGAAGCAGCTGCCACAACCCGACCGGCAGGAGCGGCATGAACACGACGGCGACATCGTCGGCGATCGGGCTGATCACGGACATCAGGTGGACGAGCTCATCCGGGCCTTTCCAGTACGGCACGTCGAACACGCGGACGTCGCCGCCCACCAATGCGGCGAGCTGATCAGCCCCGGCCTGGTTCGTGCGCAGCGTCCGCCCGACGCAAAACAGGTCCGGGCGAAGCCAGAACGTGTCGCCGCCCTCGATCGTCCCGGGCGCCTCGATGCGGCCATGGGTGGGGATGCCCCGCGCGAGCGTCCACTCCTCGAGCACTCTTGATTCGGGCACGCGATTGGGCTTCCCGGGCAGCAGCGGGATTGCGCCGCGGTCCGTAATGATCAGCGGGTCGTACGGGTACAGCAGGTCCGGACTGTCGATCTCGACATCCAGCTGGTGGACCGTGGTGCCCAGGGATGCGAGGAGCGCGGAGAACGCCGCGTGCTCGCGCTTCGCGACCTCGAGGTTGCACGGATGGAGGAAGCCGTAGGCGGGATTCTCGAAGGCCTTGCCGAACGCCGGCCCCGGCGCCTTGAGCAGCGCCTCCCGCAGCGGCGCGATGTTGCTCTGCCCGCCGTAGGTGCGAGTGCTCGTCTCCGGGGATGCCATGGGCCAAGGATAGGATGAGCCCGCCCGACCCTTCGGGTGCCGACACAACCTGACCGCCTGGCCGTCCCATGGCCGGAGGAACAGGGTGGAGGGGTGTTCGCGTGAACGAAGGTTCTGACCCGCGCCGGGGCTCGATCGATCGAACCGTTGCGACAAGGGTTGCCGTCGCGGTCGGCGTCCTGGTGCTCCTCGGGGCCGTGCTGGGTCCGGCGATCCTGACGACCCACCCACCGACCCCCGGTCCATCGGACAGCGCGGTGGCCATCAATTCGCCCTCCGCACGCCCGAGCTCGCCCGCCTCGACCGCAGCTCCCACGCCCACTCCCGTGCCCACGCTCGAACCCTGGCCCGATCTCGCCGTGCCGGCATTTGAACCGCTTGCCGAGCTCCGCCCCACCGACACGGATCGGGCCGGCGTCGCGATCGGTTCGTCGTTCGCCCTGCGGTCGCTGACAGCGACCCCGGCCCTCGAGCTCGCCTCCGGTCTTCGCATCGACCCGCCGATCCGCTTCGACGTCGAGGCTGGACCCACCTCCGACATCGCCGTCCTGACCCCCGTCGAACAACTCGCTGAGGGACTCCGGTATCGCTTCCGGCTGGAAGCGCCCGACGGTGCGCTCGCCGGGACCTGGGCGTTCATCACGCGCGCGCCGCTGCACGTCGTCGGCACGCTGCCGGGCGATCAGGCCGTCCAGGTTCCGACCAACACGGGCATCGAGGTCACCTTTGACCAGGACGGGACGGCGGGCCTGGCAGACCACTTCAAGATCGAGCCGGCGGTGAAGGGACGGTTCGAGGCACACGGCCGCACCTGGGCCTTCATCCCGGAACAGCCGCTGGCCGAGGCGACGATCTACAGCGTCACGATCGCCAGGGGCGTCAGCATCACGGGCGCCGCCGAGATTCTCGAGGACGCCGAGGTCTTCCGGTTCGAGACAACTGATGCCGGCGTGCAGGTACCTCGGATCACGTTTGCCCGGGCCATGCTCGAGATTCGCCCGAACACCGCGCTGGTGGTCCTGGTCGGCGGCACCGACAGCGAAGAGAAGGGCGTAATGCCCGACGCGATCGGCGTCAAGATCCATCGCCTTCCGACGTTTGCAGCCGTCATCGCCGCCGCGACGACACTGGCGGGCCCGGACGGGTGGGCGATCGCCTCCGCCGCGGCCGCCGTCCCGACGACCGGGCTGGACCTGGTCGCGGAGGTCGACGGGGCCATCGCATCGTCCGATGCCGGCGACCTCCTTTCCCTCCCGGTTCGGCTGGCCGTGGGCAGCTATCTCGCCACGATCGACCAGCCCGGCGCCCCTTCGCAGCTGCTGCTCCAGGTCACGAACCTCAGCGCCTACGCGGTGACGGCGACCGTGGACACGATCGTGTGGGTCAACGACCTCGCGAACGCCACGTCGATCGCGGGCGCCGCGATCGCGACCGGGAGCGGACGTTCCCTCGGCAGGACGAACACCGAAGGCCTCCTGCGCATCGCGACGCCGGACGAGCTGACCATCACGATCGACCCTGATTCCGAGCTGGAGCGCGCGGCCGTCTTCCTCACGGTGGTCGCCCCCGATGGCCGTCGACTGCTCGTCCCGATCGGGCTCTCCGTGAGCTGGGCGTACCGCGAATCATCGTCGTGGTACGACGGCTACTCGGTGAACAACTGGTGGCAGCTACTCCATACGGATCGGGCTGCCTACCGACAGACAGACACCGTCCACGTGTACGGGACGATCCGCGCACGGTCGGATCGCTCCGTCCCGGAGGGCATCGAGATTCGGCTTCGGCCGTCCGAAAGCTCGCCAGACGCACCGATTCTCCGCGTGCCCGTGACCGCGACGTCGCGTGGCGTGTTCACCACCGACCTTCGCCTCGACAACCTGCCACGGGCCACCTACCTCGTCGATCTATTCGTCGGGCGGGAGCGGATCTCGTCCGCCTGGATCTCCGTGATCGAGATCCGCAAGCCCGCCTACCGCATCGACGTGCAGACCGATCGCCACGTCTACCTCCTCGGCGACCAGGTGCACGTCACGGCGCGCGCGTCGTTCTACGACGGCACGCCCGTCCCGGACATGGAGCTCCGGTTCGGCATTGCCGAGGACAGCGGCCAGACGGCGGTCGCGACCACGAATGCGCTGGGCGAGGCGCAGGCAGTCCTGCGGGTCAACGAGGTCCAGCCGCCCCAAAGCTGGTTCTCGGTCGACATCGGCGTGACGCCCGTGAACCCCGAGGAGGGCCAGATCAGCGGCGGCCGATCCGTCGTCGCCTTCCCGTCGCGCTCGTGGCTGCGGGCCGAGGCGTCCGTCACCGGTGACCGGATCGTGATGAGCGGCACCCTCTCGTTGGCGGATCTCGCCGGCTTCGAGGCCGCGCTGACCGCGGGCACGAGCCCGTACGACGACGGCGACGGGGCGGGCAAGCCCATTCCCGGCGGCTCCGTACGCGCAACGGTCACCCACCTCGTCCCGGTCCGCACGCAGATTGGGACCACCTACGACTTCATCGAGAAGAAGGTCGTGCCGATCTACCAGTACGACACCAAGGAGGTGTCGATGGGCTCGTCCACGCTGACCTCTGCGGCGGATGGATCGTTCCGGCTCTCGATGGCGGCGCCCGTGCCGGAGGACAGCTACGAGATCACCCTGAGCACGGTCGACCCTGAGGGCCGGCAATTCATCCACCACGTCTTCGCCTCGAAGAACGGCCGGGACGACGAGGCGGGGCGTCTGCCCTACCTCGCCCCGGACGACGCGACCGATGGGTACGGCGGCGATTGTGGCGGCGGCGTGTCCGTCCGAGCCGGCCTCGACGCCCCCGTCAGGCTGACCCTCCACGAGGGCAATGGCGACGTCGCGGCGGCCGGCCACTACCTGTTCCTCGTTGGCCGGCTCGGGTCCCTGGAGCCGACGCTCCTGACCGCGTCAAGCTTCAGTCGCGTGATGCGCGAGGCAGATCTGCCGAACTTCACGGTTCGGGCGGTCCGGCTCTCCGGGACCGGCTACGTCGTCGCCGAGGCCGAGGTCGTCATCGATCACGCGGACAAGACGATCTCCATTCAGCTGCAACCCGACAAGGGCAGCTACCGGCCCGGCGGCCACGTGAAGATCGACGTCACGACGACCGACGCGGCCGGCCACCCGATCAGCGCTGACGTCGTGATCCAGGGCGTCGACGAGAAGCTGTACACGCTGGGGCAAGTGGAGAACCTCGATCCGCTGGGCTCACTGCTCTCGTCGACCCAGTCAGGGTTCATGCAGTCCTATCGCTCGCACGCGGTGCCGGTTCCCGATTACGGCGGCTGCGGCGCGGAGGGCGGCGACGGCGATCGGACCGACTTCCAGGACACGGTGACGTTCCAGCGGATCAGCACGGACTCCGCCGGACGGGGCTCCGTCGCGTTCGACCTGTCCGACGACCTGACCAGCTGGCACATGTCCGCGGTTGCGGTCTCCGGCGCGCTCGACGCGGGTACCGCATCCGTGCTGATCCCGGTCGGGCTGCCGTTCTTCGTGGACGCGGTGCTGGCCCCGGAGTTCCTCACCGGCGATCGGCCGATCCTCCGGCTGCGTGCCTACGGCGGTTCCCTCGCCGCGACAGACCACGTCCAGTTCGTGGTCGAGAGCGCGACGCTCGGTCTCGCACCGACGACCGTCGATGGCGTCGCCTTCGGAGCCGTCCGGCTTCCGCTGCCCGCGATGGTCGCCGGCGATCACGCGATCCGGATCACCGCCACGGTCAGCCATGCGGGGACCACGCGGCGAGATTCGCTGATCCGGTCCGTGCGTGTCGTCGAAAGCCGCCTCGGCGGCCTTGTCGCGAACTACGACCTGCTCCAGCCGGGGTTCGTCCCACGCGGCGGCGACGGCCTCACGACGTACGTCATCACGGACGCGGGTCGCGGGCGCCTGATCTCGCTCCTGCAGGAACTGGCGTCCTCGACCAGCGCGCGGTTTGATCGTTCCGCCGCGTCGGAGCTCGCTCGCGAGCTCCTGATCGGGGAGTACGGCGTCCCCGCCGCAAACCTTGCCGACACGGGCTTCGAAGCCGCGCGCTACGAGCAGGGCGGAATCGTCCTCCTGCCGTACGGTTCGGCCGACCTCTTCCTGAGCGCGAAGGCCGCGCTCGTCGCGGGATCGAAGGTCGATGCCCAGCAATTGCGCGACGCCCTCCGCTTCTGGCTCGACGATGAGGATGCCCAGCGCGAGCGTCGGATCGTCGCGTACGCCGGCCTCGCCGGGATCGGCGATGACGTCCTCGAGGAACTGCGCGGCTTCGACGCAGCCGCCCTGACCATTCGCGAGCAACTCTGGCTCGGGATCGGCCTCGCGGCCGCCGGTGACGAGGCCGCGGCGCGGGCGATCGAGCGAAACCTGCTGGACAGCACAGGCCAACGGCTGGGGCCGTGGGTGCGCCTCGGCGTCGGGACCACCCTGAACGAGTCGCTGGAGGCATCAGGCCTGCTGCTTCTCCTCGCTGCTCGTCTTGGCGATCCGATAGCGCACGACGTCTCCAGGTACCTTGCGGACCATCCCTCGAAGGAGTTCGTCTTCCCGCTGGAGCAGATGGGCTACGTCCAGGGAATGCTCGAGTGGCTGCCGCGCGTGCCCGGGAGCTTTGCCTGGACGACTGGCGGCGAGCGCCACGAGATCGACCTCCAGGCTGGCGGCTCCTACACGCTCGTCCTGACCAAGTCGCAGCGCGCGAACCTGTCGTTCGAGCGCCTCGCCGGCGAGCTCGCGGTCGTCACCACCTACACCGCCACCGATCCGCAGCTCCCTTCCGATGCCACGGTGACCATCAAGCGAACCGTGACGCCGGCCGACGGTGCCCCGGACAACCGCCTGGTTCGGGTACGGATCGAGATCACGTTCGGACCGGCGGTGACCGGCGGCTGCTATCGACTCACGGACCTGCTGCCTTCCGGCCTGGCGCCGGTCGCCGCAACCGCTGGCTGGGAGGGCGTCGCCGGGTCGGAATCGGTCGTCTATCCGTACGAGAGCGACGGGCAGCGTGTGTCCTGGTGCGTCTATACCGGCCGCACGACCCGGGTGTTCGGCTATGCCGCGCGGGTCGTCTCGCCGGGAACGTATCGATGGGAGCCCGCGGTCATCCAGTCCGAAGCGGCACCGTCGGTCGGATCGTCGACCCCGGCGATGACCTACACGATTCGCTAGCCGGCGATCTCCGCGAGCTCGGTTGCGAGGCGGTCGATCTCGGCGCGCGTGTTGTAGTGGGTCAGCCCGATACGGACGACGCCGTCCGGCGCGAGGCCCAGCCGCTCGATCAGTCCCGTCGCGTAGAAGTCGCCGTCCCACACCGCGATCCCGCGCGCGCCCAGGCGTTCCGCGGCGGCGCGCGGTGTGACACCCGCGATCGTGATCGCGGCGGTGGGCGTACGGCGATCCATGTCCGCGTCCGCGGTCAACCCCACGATCTCGACGCCGTCGATCGCCGTGAGTTTCGCGGCGAGGTAGCGATAGAGGTCCAGCTCGTAGGCGCGAATCGCGCGCATCCCGGCCCCGAGGGCCGTGCGCCGGTCGCTGTCCGCTGCCGCGCCGCCGCATTGCCGCCCGATGTCCGCGAGGTACTCGACGGCCGCCAGCGCGCCCGCATACCCCTCGAAGTTGCCAGTCCCCGTCTCGAAGCGGTGCTCCGCGGGCCGGACCTTGTACGTGGGCAGGTTTCGCGTGATCTCGCGCTTCCCGTACACCGCCCCGACGTGCGGCCCGAAGAATTTGTACACGGAGCAGGCGACGAAATCCGCGCCGACGGCGCGCGCGTCCAGCGCGAGGTGCGGCGCCGCGTGCACGGCGTCCACGAATACCCACGCACCCACCTTGTGGGCACGTTCCACGACCTCGGCGATCGGGTTGATCGTACCGACGGCATTGGATGCCCATCCCACTGCCACGAGCTTCGTCCGCTCGTTGAGCACCGCGTCGAGGCCCTCGAGGCGCAGCGTGCAGTCGGCGAGATTCGGCTCCCAGGTGCGGACGATGACCTCGTTGTCGCGCGCCGCCGCGATCCATGGGTCGACATTCGCCTGGTGGTCCAGGCCGCTCACCACGATCTCGTCACCCGCCCGCATCGTGGCGGCGATGGAGCGGGAGATGTGGAACGTGAGCGTGGTCATGTTCGGGCCAAGGGTGATTTCGTCCGCGTCGACGCCCAGCAGGTCTGCGAGCGCCGCGTGGGCGTCCTCGACGATCGCGTCGGATCGCTGTGAGGTCGGGAAGGAGCCGCCGTGGTTCGCATTCGACTCGCGGTAGTACCGAGCGACGGCCTCGATGACCGACTCGGGGACCTGCGTCCCTCCGGGGCCATCGAAGAAGACCATCGGCCGGTCCTCGTGGGTCAGCGAGAGGGCCGGGAAGCGGGCGCGGATCGCATCGACGTCAAAGGTGGTCATATCGAGCGGGATGCTAGCCGGTCGCGGCCGCATCGATGTCGCGCCCTCGTTGACCGAGCAACGAGTTCGGCCGTAGGATGGGCGGGTCATGCCGTCCACGACCACCACGCAGATTCCGCCGCTCACGCCGCGTGACGCCCGGCTCGCGCCTTGGCGCGCCTTCGTCACCGCGCAGGCGCACGTCTCGCGCCGCCTGGACGAGGACCTCCGCGCGGAACACGGGCTCTCGCTCCAGGAGTACGTGGCCCTCCTCATCCTGGTCGAGTCGCCGGAGCGCCGGCTGCGGATGGGCCGCCTCGCCGACGCGCTGACGCTGTCCAAGAGCGGCGCCACGCGGCTCATCGATCGGCTGGTCGATGACGGACTCGTTGCTCGCGTCACCTGCTCCAGCGATCTCCGCGGCGCCGAGGCGGAGCTCACTGAGGCCGGCGTCAGTCGCCTTCGGACCGCTGCGCCGACCCACCTGCGCGGAATCGCCGAGTACTTCCTGTCGGCGATCGACGGGGACGACATCGAGACGGTCGAGCGGACGATGAAGTCCGTCGCTGACCGGGCCTGCGGCGCGCGGGATCGAGCCTGATCCTTCGGCCGGCCGGCCGCCTCTTCGTCGGCACCTCGGGGTTCTCGTATCCCGACTGGACGCCGCGCTTCTACCCCGCTGGGACACGACCGGCAGACCGCCTTGCCGCGTACGCCGCACGACTGCCGGCGCTGGAGCTGAATGCGACCTTTCGCCGGCGCCCCACCGAATCCGCCATCGCGGGCTGGCTCCGAGCGACCCCGCCCAACTTCCGCTTCGCGGTCAAGGCGCAGCGCGGCTCGGCGTTCCGCGCGCTGTCCGGCGCCCCCGAAGAGAGCGTCGCCTGGCTGACCGAGCCACTCCCGGCGTTCGGCGAGCGGCTCGGCGCGGTCCTCTTCCGCGTCCCGGCGGAGATTCGGCGCGATGGCCCGTGGGTGAGCGGTGATGCAGCGGTGGCGGATGCGCGTCTCGCGGCGCTGCTGGCCGTGTGGCCAGCATCGATCCCGCTGGTGATGGAATTCCAGGACCCCTCGTGGCACGTCGACGAAACCTTTTCCGCGATGCGCGCCGCGGGCGCTGTCCTATGTACGACCGACCTCCCGCCGGAGGGCGACGAGGGCGCGCGAGGCACGAACGCGAGTGCGGCGGCCACAGGCATCGACGCGGGAACGGCCCCTTCGCCCGGGGCGGACGCGGATGCGGCGGCGCCGTTCATCCGTCGAACCGGCTCATCCCTCTACCTGCGGCTGCGCCGGCACGACTACGACGCAGCCGCTCTCGATGCGTGGGCGGCGCGGGTCGAGCCCTTCCTCGCGGCGGGCGACGACGTCTACGTGTTCTTCCGCCACGATCCGGTCGGCCGCGCCCCGGAGCTCGCATCGGAGCTGCGCGCGCGGCTCTAGGCCTGATCGCCTTGTCGCGCTCGTCGCGTCGTCCGCTCGCGCGTTGGTTGCGCTTGGCTCGGTGTGCTCGGCCGTGCTCGGCCGTGCTGCTGGGAGCATCAAATCCAGGCCTTACGCGGCCATAGCGCGCTCCTGGGCCGTCGGGCCAAGCACGACGACGCATCGATCACGCTCAGCAAGGCGGTCCGTGACCTCCTGCAACCCCGCTATCGGCTACCCAACCGCCAAGATGATGATCCCAGCATCATTCGATTACCTAAGCAGGCAGGGTCAGTCCGTTGTCGGTGGTCGTCGATGGCGTGACGGGGCGGCTGGAGTCAGCCCGCGGCAGCTCCGTGGGGGCGGCCGCCCTGGTGGTCGGCGCGGTGCGTGTACTCCGCCGGGCCGAACATCACGAGGATCACGAGCTCTTCCTCGATGTCGTGGAAGCGATGCGGCGCGTCGGCACCGACGAAGACCACGGACCCAGCCGCGACCGCCCGGTCCTCGTCCCCGACCCGGATCGTCGCCCGGCCGGACACAACGTAGTAGACCTCGTCCTCGGTGTGCGGACTCTGGGGATCCGTGCCGCCGGCGGGCAGCACGTACAGCCCGACCGACAGGTCGTGGGTCCGGATGAACTCGTGGTACAGCCGGCCCGATTCCGCGCGCTCGGAGAGCAGGGCGGCGAGCTCGAAGGCGTCCACTGCTCGGCAGGCTAGCACCGGCCGAGGGCCGCCGGACAACCGCTCCGACGTTCCCGTCGTACAGTCCTTCGATGTCGGGAGCCACTCGCAGGCTGCACTCCGTCGCCCTCGTCGCCGCGTTCGCGCTGACCGCCTGTCAAGCCGCGACGCCATCGACTGTCCCAACGTCACCGACGTCGACGCCCACGGCCGGCCCGGCCGCGACCCCGACCCCATTCGAAATCCCGAGCATCGGGCCGGATCGCACTGTGCTGCCGGCGAGCCCGGCGCCTCGGCTGGGGCACATCGCCATCACCGTCGAGCCCTTCGCCGACGTGCCTGGAGCACAGATCGCCCTCACCGCCCCTGACGATGGGACCGGGCGACTGTTCGTCGCCTCGCAGGGCGGCAAGATCTGGGTCGTCCAGAAGGACGGATCCGTGCTCCCCGACCCGATGCTCGACATCGGTGCGCTCATCAGCAACGGGGGCGAACAGGGGCTCCTCGGCATCGCGACGCATCCGACCTTCCCCACGGACCCGCGAATCTTCATGAACTACACCAACCTGGACGGCGACTCGATCGTCGCGAGCTTCACCGTGGATCCAGCCGATCCGGATCGCTTCGTGACGAAGAGCCGGAAGGAGCTCCTGTTCATCGACCAGCCGTACGAGAACCACAACGGCGGGAGCGTCCAGTTCGGCGCGGACGGCAGGCTGTATCTCTCGTTCGGTGACGGCGGGAGCGGAGGCGACCCGCTGGGCAATGGCCAGGACCTCCAGCGGCTGCTCGGCAAGATCCTGCGCATCGACATCGATGCCGATCCGGCCGCAGGTCCGTACATCGTCCCCTCGGACAACCCGTACGCGAACGGCGGCGGTCTGCCCGAGATCTGGCACTGGGGCCTGCGCAACCCTTGGCGGATGTCATTCGATCGGGCGACCGGGGACCTGTGGATCGGCGATGTTGGGCAGGACGCGTTCGAGGAAGTAGATGTCGGCCGGCAGGGCACCAGCAACCTGAACTTCGGCTGGAACCTGATGGAAGCGTCGCATTGCTACAACAAGCGGACGTGCAAGACCGAGGGACTCACGTTCCCGGTCTCGGAGTACGGTCGCGACCTGGGCTGCACGGTCATCGGCGGCTACGTCTACCGCGGCAAGGCCGCCAGCTTCCTTGTGGGGACGTACCTGTTCGCGGACTACTGCACCGGGGCGATATTCGCGATCGATTCGGCATCGAACGTGTTGACGCCGCCCGTGACGGTCGGCGCGGGGCCCGGCGGGCAGATCTCGGCGTTCGGCGAGGACGCGGACGGGGAGCTGTACCTCACGACCCTGGATGGACACCTGCTCCGGCTGGTCGCTTCGGAGACCTAGCTACGCGTCGAGCGGGTCTGCCTTCTCGGTGTCTACTCCGAGCTTCGCGATCCCCTCGGCGGCTGCTGCGGGCGTGATGTCGCCGGCGCGAGCCAGGGCGGACAGGGCCGCCGCGGCGATGCTCGGTGGATCGATCTCGAAGTAGGAGCGCAGCGAATCGCGCGTGTCGCTGCGGCCGAAGCCGTCGGTGCCCAGCGTGACGAACGGCGCGTCGATCCACGGCCGGACGAGGTCCGGCAGGGCCTTCATCCAATCGGTCGCGGCGACGATCGGGCCGCCCTTCGCGCCGAGAACGGTCGAGACGAACGGCGCTCGCGCCTTCTCGGCGGGATGGAGCCGGTTCCATCGATCTACCAGGAGCGCGTCGCGGCGGAGCATCGGGAACGAGGGCGCCGAGAAGACCTCGGCGGCGACCCCGAATTGCTCTGCGAGGATCGCCTGCGCGGCGATGACCTGGAGCAGGATGGAGCCCGAGCCGACCAGTCGGATGCGGGGCGCGGTCTTGGTTGTCTTCTTCGAGATGTTGGGCGCGGCGGCGAACCGGTAGATGCCGCGCAGGATGCCCTCGTCGACGCCCTCGGGCTTCGGGGCCATCGGGTAGTTCTCGTTGTAGATCGAGATGTAGTAGATGAGGTCCTCGCCCTTGACGTGCATCCGGTCGATGCCGTCGCGCAGGATCGCGGCCAGCTCGTAGGCGAACGTCGGGTCGTAGCCGCGGACCGCTGGGTTCGTCATCGCGAGGATGTGGCTGTGCCCGTCGTCGTGCTGGAGCCCCTCGCCGGTGAGCGTCGTCCGCCCGGCGGTCGCCGCCATGAGGAACCCGCGGGCCCGCGCATCGCCGGCGGCCCAGAACTGGTCGCCCGTCCGCTGGAAGCCGAACATCGAGTAGAAGATGTAGAACGGGATGACCGGGAAGGCGTGCGTGGCGTAGGACGTGCCGGCCGCCTGGAAGCCCGCGGCGGAGCCCGCCTCCGTGATCCCCTCCTCCAGCACCTGGCCGTCGATCGCCTCGCGGTACTTGAGGACGAGCTCGCTGTCGACCGGCTCGTAGCGCTGGCCGGTCGCGGAGTAGATGCCGACCTCGTTGAACAGTGGATCCATGCCGAAGGTGCGCGCCTCGTCGGGGATGATCGGCACGATCCGAGGGCCGAGGTCTGGGTCCCGGATCAGGTTCCGGAGCATTCGCGTGAACGCCATGGTCGTGGAGACGGGAGTCGGCGAGCCGGCGGCGAACTCCGCGTCGAAGGTGGCCTTCGGCGCCGGCAGCTGGATCGACGGGAAGGAACGTTTCGGGAGCGGGCCGCCGAGCGCGGCGCGGCGCTCGTGGAGGTACTGGACCTCCTCCGACTTCGGGCCGGGGTGGTAGTACGGCGCGTCCTTGAGCTCCGCATCCGGGATCGGCAGCTCCAGGCGGTCGCGGAAGATCCGGAGCTCCTGCTCGGACAGCTTCTTGGCCTGGTGGGTGATGTTGCGTGCCTCGACGCCCGGGCCCAGCGTCCAGCCCTTCACGGTCTTCGCGAGGATCACGGTCGGGGCACCGGTGTGCTCCGTGGCCGCCTTGTACGCGGCGAAGACCTTGCGGTAATCGTGGCCGCCGCGGCGGAGCTTCGCGAGGTCGTCGTCGGTCATGTGCTCCACGAGCGCCTTGAGCCGCGGGTCCGGCCCGAAGAAGTGCTCCCGGATGTACGCCCCGCCCATGACGGAGAACTTCTGGAACTCACCATCGACGGTGGCGTTCATCTCCTCGACCAGGACGCCGTCCCGATCGCGCGCGAGGAGCTCGTCCCACTCGCGGCCCCAGATGACCTTGATCACGTTCCAGCCGGAGCCGCGGAAGACGGCCTCCAGCTCCTGGATGATCTTGCCGTTGCCGCGCACCGGGCCGTCGAGGCGCTGCAGGTTGCAGTTGACGACGAAGGTCAGGTTGTCGAGGCCCTCGTCGGCGGCGACATGGAGCGCGCCGAGGGCTTCGGGCTCATCGGTCTCGCCGTCGCCCAGGAACGCCCAGACGCGTGAGCCGGAGGTGTCAACCAGGCCGCGGTTCTGGAGGTAGCGGTTGTAGCGGGCCTGGTAGATCGCGTCGATGGGGCCGAGGCCCATCGACACCGTCGGGAACTCCCAGAAGTCCGGCATCAGGCGCGGGTGCGGGTACGAGCTGAGCCCGTTCTGGGGCGGCGTCTCGCGCCGGAAGTGGTCCAGCTGCTCCTCGCTGATCCGGCCCTCGAGGAAGGCGCGGGCGTAGATGCCCGGCGCGGCGTGGCCCTGGTAGAAGATCTGGTCGCCCGGCCCGCCGTTCTCGCGGCCCTTGAAGAACCAGTTGAAGCCAACCTCGTACAGCGTGGCGGCGCTCGCGTACGTGGCCAGGTGCCCGCCGATGCCGCTGTACTTGTTGTTCGCCCGCAGGACCATCGCGACCGCGTTCCAGCGAATCAGGCGCCGGATGCGACGCTCCAGGACCTCGTCGCCGGGGAATGCCGGCTCTTGCTCCGGGCTGATCGTGTTGATGTAGCGGGTGTTGGTGAGCGGCGGCAGCCCGACCTGGAGCTGGCGCGCCCGCTTGAGCAGCTTGAACAGCAGGAAGCGCGCCCGGGTCTCGCCCTCCTGCTCCACGACGTCATCGAGCGAGCGGACCCAGTCGGTGGTCTCCTGCTCGTCGAGGTCCGGGAGCTGGTGCTTGAACTCGTCGAGGTACAGCTCGCCGCTCGGTTGGACCTCCTTTGGCTCCGAGACGGTCATGCGGGCACCACCCGGATGGTCGTAGGCAGGACCGTGTCGGCGAGCATCGCCGCGAGCGAATAGGAGGCGGCGTACTTCTCGCGGAGGCCGGCGCTGCAGGCTTCGACGGACGCGGGGTCGATGGCGGGCTGCGCCGTGCCCGCAATCCGATGCCCGTCGACGTGGAGGCCCACGGACGGGTCGGCAAGGGTTTCGCGGTACCAGCGACCCGCGGATCCCTTGAACGATCGCAGGTACACCTCGCCGTCGCGAACCATCACCCACACGATCGTGCGGTGCACGGTCCCATCGGCTGCGCGTGTCTCGATGTCGATCTCCTCTGCCGCGGCCAGGGCGGCGAGGTCGGACGCAGGAAACCTCACGGGAGAACCTTAGCCCAAGTCGGCCCGGAGCCGAAGTCGCGTGTGGGTTGCGGCTCGGCGGCAAATTCGGGCGCGGCGGCAAATCGCGCCTGCGCTCAGCGCTCGCCGGACTTCCTGGCGACGCAGATATCCAGCCTCGCAGGCCGCCAGATGTCAGCCCCTGAAGCACGCGGCAATCCGGATGCCTCGCTGGGTGCCAGACGTCAGCTGTCGTAGCACGAGGCACGATGCGCCGTCCTCAAACTCGCCAGATGACAGCGGCGCTGACGTTTGGCGGGAGGCGCGGCACGCTCGAACAAGGCCGCACGCTCGGAGGCCGGGTGATTCAGCGGCGGCAGCAACCGGTGGTCCGCCGCGTGCTACGACCAGTGACGTCTGGCAGGAAAGCCGCGCCGGGGCGAACCCGCGGCGGCTACCGCGGGTGACCCGCTTCGCAGTCTCGCCTGCGGCCGGAGACACGCGGGTCGATGCGGCGAACCGTGCCTGCGCCGGGGCGCCTGGAGTACCCTCGCTCCCGTGGCAAGACGGTACGACCCCACCACCGCGCTGATCGTGGTCGACGTGCAGAACGACTTCGGCGATCCCGCGGGCTCCCTGTACGTCAAGGGCGCGGCCAACGTCGTGAAGATGGTCAACGGCGAGACTCGCCGCGCGACCGAGGCCGACGCCTTCGTCGTGTACTCGCAGGACTGGCACCCCGCGTCGACCGCCCACTTCGCCAAGGACGGCGGCATCTGGCCCGTGCATTGCGTCGCGGACACCTGGGGCGCCGCGCTGCATCCGGACCTGAGCGTCGTCGGCCCGTTCGTGAGGAAGGGCGTGAACGGCGAGGACGGCTACTCCGCCTTCACCATGAAGGATCCGACGACGGGCGAGACGAAGCCCACCGAGCTCGAGGGCCTCCTGCGCGCCAGGGACATCAAGCGGGTCGTGGTCGTAGGCCTTGCGACCGACTACTGCGTGAGCGCCACGGCGCTGGACGCCGCCCGGCTCGGGTTCGGCACGGAGGTCCTCCAGGACGCCATCGCTGCCGTGGATCTCACCGAGGGTGATGGCGAACGAGCTCGCGCCGCGATGGCCGCGGCCGGCTGCGTGCTGGGGTACTGCTTCGGCACGTTGCCCTAGCGCCCATGCGCGTCCATCTCGTCGACGCGACCTACGAGCTGTTCCGCGCCCACTACGCGCCGCGCCCGCCCACGCTCGGGCGCGACGGGATCAACCTCTCCGGCGTCGCGGGGCTGATCGACCAGCTCTTGTACCTCCTCCGGGAGGAGGGCGCGACCCACGTCGGGTGCGCGACGGACCGGGTCATCGAGTCATTCCGGAACGACATGTTCCCCGGCTACAAGTCGTCCGCCGGGATGCCGCCGGAGCTCCTGCGCCAGTTCCCGATCGCAGAGCAGGCGATCACCGCGCTCGGGCTCGTGCTCTGGCCGATGGTGGAGTACGAGGCAGATGACGCCATCGCGGCCGCTTGCGGCCGATTCGCCGCCGATCCCGCCGTGGAGCAGGTGCTGATCTGCACGCCCGACAAGGACATGGCCCAGTTGGTGCGTGGGGATCGCATCGTTCTGCTCGACCGCCGACGCCGTATCACCTACGACGAGCCCGCGGTCATGGAGAAGTGGGGCGTGCCCCCGACCGCGATCCCCGACTGGCTCGCGCTCGTCGGCGATTCATCCGACGGCTACCCGGGCCTGCCCGGCTGGGGCGCGAAGTCCGCGGCGGCTGTCCTGGCGCGCTACGGCTCCCTCGAGGCCATCCCGCCGAAGGCCTCCGCCTGGGACGTCAAGAGCCTCCGCGGCGCGATCGTGCTGGCGCAGACCCTGCGCGAGCGCTGGGACGAGGTGCTGCTGTATCGCTCGCTCGCGCGACTCCGAACGGCGGAGGACGGCGTCGAGATTCCCGAGCAGACCGTCGACGAGCTGCGCTGGAGTGGGACGCCGCGTCCGGCTTGGGAGGCGTTATGTGCTGGCCTTGGGCTTCCCCAATATGCAAGCCGGCCGCACCGCTGGGCGACGGCCTAGGCGATCGAGATCGGGCGCTACGAGCCGCGAACGATCCGGAGCAGATCGGCGTGGTGGACCGGAGGCGCGGCGAGGACGCCGATCGTGCGGGTTGGTCGCGAGACGTCCCACCACGGGCCACCATCGAGGTCCGTCAGCAGCGCGCCGCCGCGCGCCGCGATGAGGCCGGCGGCCGCCACGTCCCAGGACGACAGCCCGCCCTGCTGCACGAAGGCGTCGAAGCGGCCGTTGCCCACGTACGCCAGCGAGAGCGCCGCGGAGCCCATCGCCCGCGACACGCGAATCGCCTTGCGCACCGCACTTGCGCGGCCACCGACCGACCGACCGGAGAGCGCCATCGACACCACGTAGTCCGTGAGGTTGTCCTTCACCGAGGCCCGAATCTCGCGCCCGCCGAGCGTCGCGGGACCGTCGTCGGTGGCGGCGAACGTCTCGCTGCGCATCGGGTCGTGGATGACGCCGACGACCGGGGTGCCCGCCTCGACCAGCGCGATCGCGACGCAGAAGAACGGGATGCCGTTGGCGTAGTTGATCGTGCCATCCAGCGGGTCGATGACCCAGGCGCGCCCGACGCCGGTCGTGGGCGCAGCGCCGGCACCGTCGGCGTGCTCACCGCTCTCCTCGGCGATGATCCCGTCGGTCGGGTAGCGCGCGCGGATCGCGTCGATGATCAGCGCCTCGGACAGGTGATCGACCTCGGCTCGACACCGATTCCGCTCGCCGCCGACTGCTCGTCCCCGTGACGGCC
>JANLSG010000029.1:0-27959 GCA_031362295.1 Chloroflexota bacterium | reverse complement strand
CCGATGTCGCTCTTCGTGATCGCCCGCTCGATGGCGCCGAGCGCGCTCCGATCCCAGGGCTGGATCACGATCTGATGCGGCTCGGGGATGCTGATCCCGGCGAGCTGGTTGAGCGGCGTCTGCGTGCCGTAGTAGTCGATGTGGATGCGCTCCACCAGGCCGGTGGACGCGCGGCCGGTCCGGATGGACCCCAGGTCACGGTCCATGACCTCGACCGCGCGGGCCATCTTGTGGTCCGCGGCGGTGATGACCTCGTGGCTCATGCGTGCGCTCCGACGGGCCCCGCGATGAGGGTCCCAACCTGCTCTCCGGCGACGACGCGGGCGATGTTGTCGGTGCCGTTCAGGTCGAAGACGATGATCGGCAGGTCGTTCTCCATGCACAGCGACACCGCCGCGCCGTCCAGCACCTTGAGCTGGTCGCGGAGCAGGTCGGCGTACTCCAGACGGTCGTAACGACGCGCGCCGGGGACGGTCATGGGGTCCGCATCGTAGACCCCGTCTACCTTGGTCGCCTTCATCAGGACCTCGGCGCCGATCTCCACGGCCCGCAGGGCCGCTGCCGTATCGGTGGTGAAGTACGGGTTGCCGGTGCCGGCCACGAAGATCACGACGCGGCCCTTCTCGAGGTGCCGGACCGCGCGTCGGCGGATGTACGGCTCCGCGATTTCGTTCATGGCGATCGCGCTCATGACCCGGGTCGGGATGTTCATGCGATCGACCGCGTCCTGGAGGGCGAGGCCGTTCATCACGGTCGCGAGCATGCCGATGTAGTCGCCGGTCGCGCGATCCATGCCCTGGGCCGCGGCCTGCATGCCCCGGAAGATGTTGCCGCCGCCGACCACGATGCCGACCTCGACGCCGCGCGCGCGGACCTCGGCGACCTGCTGCGCGATGAAGGCGCAGACCGCGGGGTCCACGCCGTACTGGCGGGACCCGAGCAGGGCCTCGCCGGACAGCTTCAGGAGGATCCGCTTGTAGCGGGGTCCGCCGTCGGTCACTTGTCCTCCCCGAGGGCGTACCGGACGAAGCGGCTCACCTGGATGTTCTCGCCGATCGTCGCGACCTTCTCGGTCACGAGGTCGCGCACGCTGCGCTCCTCGTCGCGGAACGGCTGCTCCAGGAGGACGACGTCCTTGAACCACTTCTTCAGCTGGCCGTCCACGATCTTCTCGCGGATCTCGGCCGGCTTCGAGGCCATGGCCTGGTCCTTCGCGAGCCCCGCCAGCAGTTCTTCACGTTTGGCGTCGAGCTCCGCGGCCGGAATCGAATCCACATCTACCCAGCGCGGGCTCAGGCCGGCGACCTGGATCGCCAGCAGCCGAACGAGCTCCTGGAACTGGTCCGTCCGCGCGACGAAGTCCGTCTCGCAGTTGACCTCGATGAGCACGCCGACGCGCCCGCCGGTGTGGATGTAGCTGGAGACGAGGCCCTCGCGAGCGTCCCGGCCGGCCTTCTTCGCCGCCGCGGCAAGGCCGCGCTCGCGCAGCATCGTGATGGCCCTGTCGACGTCGCCGCCCGATTCCTCGAGGGCGCGCTTGCAGTCCATCATGCCGGCGCCGGTGCGCTCGCGGAGATCGCGGACCATCTCCGCCGTGATGTTCGCCATGTGGGTGTTCGCGCTCCTGTTCGTGCTCGGCGGGCGAGTCGGCCCGCCGTCTGGTGGTCGGTTGTTGGTTGCTTGCGCCGGCGTCAGACCGGGGCTGCGTCGCGGGTCGCGGCCTCCGCGGCCTCGCGGGCGAGCTCCGCCGCGATCTCTTCGGGGGTCGCTCCGTCCTCGACGGGCGGTGCAGCAGCGGCGGCAGCGCCGGGAAGGAGATCGTCCTCGTCGTCGGGGGCGAAGCTCAGGGCCGCGCCGCCGGCGAGGGCCGCGACGAGCTCATCGGTTGCCTCGACGTCCTCGTACGTCTGCTCCTCGACCACCTCGACCTCGGGCTCGATCGCACGGCTCGCGCGCTCGTTGGCGCCCTCGATCGCCGCGTCGGCGACGAGCGAGCAGAGCAGCCGGATGGCCCGGATCGCATCGTCGTTGGCCGGGATGATGTAGTCCAGCTCGTCCGGGTTGACGTTCGTGTCGCCCGTGCCGACGATCGGAATCTCGAGGCGGTTCGCCTCCTGCACGGCGATTCGCTCGCGATGCGGGTCGACGATGAAGATGGCGCCGGGGACGCGCTTCATCTTGCGGATCCCGCCGAGCATGAGCTGCAGCCGCGCAAGCTCCTCGGTGAGCTTGGCCGCTTCCTTCTTGGGCAGGCGATCGAGGTCGCCGGCCTGCTGCCGGGCCTCAAGCTGGTCCATCAGCCCGATGCGCTTCTTGATCGTCACGAAGTTGGTGAGCATGCCGCCCAGCCAGCGCTTGTTGACGTAGGGCATCCCGGCGCGGGTCGCCTCGGCGGCGAGCGGCTCCTGGGCCTGCTTCTTCGTACCGACGAAGAGGACGACCTCGCCGCGTGCGACGGTCTCGCGCACGTAGTCGAGGGCGACCTCGAGCCGCTTTGCGGTCTGCGCAAGGTCGATGATGTGGATGCCATTGCGCTCGGCAAAGATGAACGGCTTCATCTTGGGATTCCAGCGGCGGGTCTGGTGGCCGAAGTGGACACCGGCCTCGAGCAGCTGGCGCATCGAGATGGACGGCACGGTCGCGTAGCCTCCTGTTGGTTGTATCCGCCGCGGACCCTCGTCGGGAGCCGGCTTCGTCGCGCGGGTTTCGCCGCATCGACTGACCGGCACCGCCCCGATCGGAACGGTCCGCGTGTGAGCTCCAGTGTTCGACCTGGCGTCGAGCACCGGGCGGTTGGTGCCGTGGAACGGTTCCGCGGCCGGCGGAGTCTAGCACGAGGTCCCGTTCCGGCCCGTTCAGCGGCTCTGGGCCCGCGCATGCCGGCTCAGCCCGCCCTCACGCGGCCAAGGCCCCGCCTCCGAACGACGTTTCTGTCAAAAAGTCACCGTGTGACTACTCGTCAGCGGATTCGTGTCACGTAGTCACCCGGTGATCGAATGGCAGGAATTGCGGCCTCCGAGCGGGTCGCCCACGCACGAATCGCGGAATCGAGGCGAGGAGGCCCGTGACGAAGAGTTACTGGGGTGCACATATGACACATTCCCGGCGCGGTGGCTGCTGCTACCGGCGTCCGGGGCGCGTGCCGGTCGGGGGCGCGGGCGCGCCCCTCAAACCCCGTGGCGGTGGTGGCGCATCCGCCCGCCTGGCTCCACTGCGACCAGGTCGAACCTGAGCGGAAGCTGCGGCACGACCGAACCATCCGGGAATTGCCCGCGATCTCGTAGCGCGTACCCGGCCTGGTGCAGGCGCGCTCGCTTCCGCTGATCGACCGTCTCCTCCGGCAGCCCGAAGTCGCGGCGCCCGCGCCAGCGCACCTCCACGATCACGAGCGACGGTGGCGGCCCAATATCCACCGCGACAAGATCCAGCTCCGCCCTACCCACGCGAACGTGGGACCCGAGGACCCTCCAGCCCTGCCCCGCCAGGTAGCGCGCAACGCTCGCCTCCGCATCGTCGCCGGTCCGTTGCGCGGCGGTTCGCATCGAGGAAAGGGTGCGCCGGCGCTCTTACCGGCCGATCGCCTCGCGATTTGCGGCGGCTCACCCGCGAATATGCCGCGGCTCACCCGCTGATCGCGCGCGGCTTACCCGCCCATAACCCGGGACTTATCCAGCGGGCAGCAGGAGGTCCTCTGCGGAAAGGCCCGACAGCTCCCCGAGCTCCGCAAGGCTGGGCGCGTCGGCCGCCGGGAGCGTCCCATCGAGTCGGTCGAGCTCGCGGACCTCCCGGTCGATCTCGATGGAGCCGACCGCCTCGTCGAACAGGTCGAGGCTGATCTGGTCGCCGGCGAGCGTGCGCTGGAGCGCGAGGAAGCTGCGCCGGTGGAACGGCGTGAGACCGAGCTTGCGAATGGCATCACGGTGCTCGCGCGTGGCGTACCCCTGGTTGCGCTCCCAGCCGTAGCCGGGATAGCGCGCGGAGAGCAGCGTCATCATCCGGTCGCGCACGACCTTGGCGACGACCGAGGCACACGCGATCGTGTAGCACTTCGCGTCGCCATCGACGATCGCGGTGTACGGCCCAACGGCCGCCTCGAACCCGGCGATCCGGTTGCCGTCGACGAGCACGTGATCGTGGCCACCCAGGCGAGCGACCGCTCGGCGCATTGCGAGGTGCGTGGCGTGATAGATGTTGATGGCGTCGATCTCGCGGACGGACGCAGCACCCAGCCCCACCGCCACGGCGCGCCGACGGATGATCGGCGCCAGGCGCTCGCGCTGCGAAGCGGAAAGGGTCTTCGAGTCGCGGACGCCGGGGATGCGATGCGCGCCCGGCTTCATGATCACGGCCGCGGCCACGACCGCACCGCACGTGGGTGCGACGCCGACCTCATCGATGCCCACCACGCGGATGGCGCCGTCGTTCCAGTGGGAACGTTCGTATCGAAGAGTGGGGACACGCGACGCCATGGTCGCGGTCAGGGTACCCGGCTAGGCCCGGGTGCGACGCTCGCGGAGGGTCGCGGCCTTGCCGACGCGCTTGCGCAGGAAGTACAGCTGGGCGCGGCGCACGCGGCCGTGACGCACGACCTCGATCTTCTCGACGCGCGGGCTGTTGACCATGAACGTTCGCTCCACGCCCACGCCGCTGGCAATCTTGCGAACCGTGATCGAGCGGGCGATGCCGCCGCCCTTGAGCTTCATCACGGTGCCTTCGAAGACCTGGATGCGCTCCTTGCCGCCCTCGACCACGCGCGCCGACACCTTGACCGTGTCGCCGGAGGCGAGCTCGGGGAGGTCGGTGCGAATCTGGTCGGCGACGATCTCGTCGAGAACGTTCACGGTGGTAGGTTCCCTGCAGGTCGCGGCGCGGCAGCGCCGATGGATGTCGATGGAAGATCGGCTGGTCGGCCGACGGCGGCGAAGGATAGCACGGAACGGACGGCGCGCCGACCAACGGGACGGTCGGTCAGCCCTCCGGCGGGAGCAGGTCCGGGCGTCGCGAACGCGTGCGGGCCACGGCGGCCTCATGCCGCCAGCGGCGAACCGCCTCGTGATTGCCGCTCACGAGCACGTCCGGGATGCCCCGGCCTCGGAATTCCGCGGGCCGCGTGTACTGCGGGTACTCCAGCAGGCCGGCGCTGAAGGATTCCTCGATCTTCGAGGCGTCGTCGATTGCACCCGGGAGGAGGCGCGTCACCGCATCGATGACGACCAGCGCGGCCAGCTCACCACCCGTCAGCACGTAGTCGCCGATCGACAGCTCCAGGTCGACGAGGTCGCGAATCCTGTCGTCGATGCCTTCGTAGCGCGGACAGATCAGGATCAGGTGAGTGCGTCCCGATAGCTCCGAGGCGAGCGCCTGGTGAAATACTTCGCCGCCCGCGTCGAGCAGGATTACGGTCGAATCCGGGCGACGGAGCGCCTCCAGCGCGTCCGCGACGGGCTCCGGGCGGAGGACCATCCCCGCTCCCCCGCCATACGGCGCGTCGTCGACGCTTCGGTGCTTGCCGATCCCCCACTGGCGGAGATCGTGGATGCGTATGTCGACGAGCCCGCGTTCCTGGGTCCGACCCGGAATGCTCTCCGACAGCGGCCCCCGGACCATGGCCGGGAAGAGGCAGACGACCTCGATCTCGAGCATCAGGGTGCCGCCGGACCCTCGGCGTCGCCCCCAGCGGGCTTCGCGCCCTTGCCATGCCGCGAGTACCGGTGCCGGCGGCGAGGCTTCGAGTCCTTCGCAACGCCGACGGCAGGGCCGTCGACAGGCGCGCCGCCAAGGTCCAGCACAACCTCATCCACCACGATCTCGCGCCGCTCCGGGGCGAACGTCTTGATCACGTCCCGCACGGCGGGCATGTCGAACTCGCCGGCAGGCCCGCCCCGGACGACGTACACCTCGTTCTCGCCGGCGCGATAGACATCTGCGACCGTGCCAAGGACGACACCCGCCGAATCGCGCACCGCCGAGCCAATGACCTCGTGCCAGTACGCGGTTCCCGCGTCGAGGTCGGCCGATCGATCGACCTCGATCTCGAGGTAGGCGTCCCGCAGCCGCTCGGCGGCGCCACGGTCCTGCGCCTCGTTGAAGCGCAGGCGCCAGCCCGGTCCGTCCTCCACCGGCTGCGCGGCGATGATCGTGAGCGGCCGTCCGTCACCCTCGACGTACAGGACGGAGCCCTCGGCGAATCTCGCCTCCGGCCGGTCCGTCAGGACCTCCACCCGCACGGCGCCGTTGAGGCCGTGCAGGCCCCGGACCTGGGCGACGACGAGGCGCGTGGGCGCCACCTCGCCCGCCTCGCTCAGACGATCTCCAGCTGGACCGAGCCACCCTCGCGGGCGGCGGTCACCTTGAGCAGGGTTCGCAGCGCCTTGGCGACGCTGCCGTTCCGCCCGATGACCTTGCCCATGTCGTCCTCGGCGACATGCAGCTCGATCACGGTGCCCTCCTCGTCCTCGACCTCGGTGACCGTGACGGCCTCCGGATCGTCGACGAGCGACTTTGCCACGTATTCCACGAGCTCCTTCGCGCTCATCGCGGGCCTACTTCTTCTCGGCCGGCAGGACGCCGGCGTTTCGGAACAGGCGGGCAACGGTGTCGGACGGCTGTGCGCCCTTGGCCATCCAGGCCTTCGCCTTCTCGGCATCGACCACGAACTCCACCGGATCGGTGCGCGGGTTGTAGTGCCCGAGGGTCTCGATGGAACGGCTGTCACGCGCGCTCCGGGAATCGGCGACCACGACGCGGTAGCTGGGCTGCTTCGTGGCGCCGACGCGAGTCAATCGAATTCGAACGGCCATGTGCTCCTCCTGGGTTGGTTGACTTGGGACTGGATTACGGCTTGACGGTGATGACCATGCGTGACCGATTGCCGGCCGCGTCGCTGGTTGCCTGGAGCAGGAACCCCTCGAGGGGTGCGATGTACGGCGCCGCGTCCTTCGTGAACACGGCGAGCTCGTCGATGGACAGCTGGGCCTTGGCGAGCTCGACCGACGCCCCGACGCCGAGATAGATGGTGGTCCTCGCGTTGCCGATGCCGCGCGTCAAGGCGTGCTTGAACGCTGCGTTATCGGCCAGGCTGGAGCCGGCAGCGGTGTTGAGGATCGCGGTCATCGCGGCCTCGCCGGAGGTCACGAGCAGGACCCTGCCCTTTGCCGCGAGAGAGAACGAGATGGGGCCGGTCACCGGGATGGCGTCCAGGCCCGGCACGGCACCGGACGGGATCAGCGCCCCGATGTCCGTGATCGTTATGGTGGTCACCGCGACACCTGCGATCGTGCTGTCCTTCACCTCGACACCGCTCCCGCCGGCGAGCGCGAGCAGCGTCTTGAGCGAGGCGACGGGGGTCGAGGCGGAGACGTCGTCCTTGGCGACGAGCAGGAGCGCGATATCCGGCGTGGTGCCATGGACCGACACCGTCACGCCGACGTCCTCGATCCAGCCCACCAGAGCGCCCGCGCCGCCCAGGCCATCCAGCATCTGGAGCGACGGGGCGATCTCCGGGATCGCCTTGAGCTGCGTGAACAGGTTCTGGAGCGACGCGCCGGCGCCCTGCGCCTCGATGAACAGCAGCGTGTCGCCGGGGACCATTGGCGCAATGACGCTGGCGTGGGTCGGCGGGATCGCGGCGAAGGAAGGACCGCCGGTGGGAGCCGGAACCGGCCCGGACACGAAGTCGAGGAGGAACCCGTCGTCCTCGGCTCGAATGCCGCCCATGAACCAGCTCGGCAGCTCGCCGATGAGACCGGACAGCCCGGGGACGGGCAGGTCGGTCGCCGTGGGCATGAGCGCGGTCAGCATCGAGCCATCGATGTACATCGTGGCGAGGCGATCGCCACCGAGGGCCGCGCGAGCCGCCTTGTACTTCGCGCTCTTGTCCATGCCGGTGCCCGCGGCCTTGGCCTCGAGCGCCTTCCGGATGGTGGCCGGGTCGCCAAGCAGCGCCTGGTGGCCATCGACCACGCAGCCCAGTTGGCCATCCGGGCCTAGGACGAGATCCAGGCTCCCGATGGTCTCGTGGGTGACCACCTGGTCCTTGAATGCGGCGGTGCATGCGACGGCGCCATTGGTGGTCGCGGAGATGACCATGTTCTTGGGGCCGTCCGTGGACGTCTCCGCCGACAGATTCGATGCGGAGATGAACAGCGGGCCATTGACCCACGGCTTGACGTCGGCGACATAGCTGGCCTCGCCACCACTCGCCGCCTGGACGAACTTGGTGAGCGCCTCGTCGAGCTTGGTCGTGAGGGTCGACTGGTCGGCGAAGCCCGGGAAGTGCGCGAGCAGGTTCCCGAGGTGCTGCGTCTGGTCGCCGGGCAGGTCGAGGCGGATCTCGGCGACGACCGCCGCGTCGCCGGGGATGTACTGGAGTGCGGCAGGGGTGGCCTGCTGCCCGAAGAGGAGCACGGCGCCGATCGTCGCCGCGATGGCGAGACCCGCGACGATGATGGCAACGCCCCAGCGGGCGCGGCTGCCACCGGTCGAGGCTGCAGCCACGGGCACGACGACGGCCGGCGCAGATGGCTCGGCGGCCACCGGCGCGCCGACCATCGGCTCGCTGGCTGCTGGCATCTCGCTTGGTGTCTCGATCGGTTTCGTCAGGTCGTCAGTCATGTCACTCCTCATCTCCGCCCGATGGACATGCCACCGAGCAGCCCCCGCCCGCGGCCGCCCGCGAGCTGCTTCATCATCCGTTGCATCTCGGAGAATTGCTTGACCAGGCGGTTGACCTCAGTCAGCGACGTGCCCGAGCCGGTCGCGATCCGCCGGCGTCGCGATCCCGTCAGGATCCCCGGCTCGCGCCGCTCGCCGCGCGTCATGGACCGGATGATCGCCTCGGTCCGCTTGAGATCGCCCCGATCCACGGCCGCCTGCGCGTCCTTGGCCATGTCCCCCATCCCGGGCAGCATGCCCATGAGCTGGCCGATCGGGCCCATCTTCTGGACCTGCTGGAGCTGGTCGAGGAAGTCCTCGAGGGTGAACTCCGCCTTGCGGAGCTTCTCCTCCATCCGCTTCGCCTGGTCCGCGTCGACGTGCTCCTGGGCGCGCTCGACGAGCGTCAGCACGTCGCCCATCCCCAGGATGCGGCCCGCGAGCCGGTCTGGATGGAACACCTCGAGCGCGTCCGTCTTTTCGCCCGTGCCCAGGAACTTCACGCCGAGGCCGGTGACGGTCGCGATGGAAAGGGCGGCGCCGCCGCGCGCATCGCCGTCGATCTTGGTCAGGATCAGGCCGGTGACTGGTACCGCAGCAGCGAACGCCTGCGCCACGCCGACGGCCTCCTGGCCGGTCATGGCATCGACCACGAGCAGCGTCTCGACCGGCTGCATGGCCTTGTTCACGGCGGCGATCTCCGCCATCAGGGCCTCGTCGACGCTCAGACGGCCCGCGGTATCCAGGATGATCGTGTCGCGCGTCAGCTTGCGGGCGGTCTCGAGGGCGCCCTTGACGATGTCGACCGTCTGCGTGCCGGCCGGAGCTCGGTGGACGGGGATATCGATCGCGCGGCCCAGCGTCTCGAGCTGGTCCGCAGCGGCGGGTCGGTAGGGATCCGCGGCGACGAGGAGTGGCCGCCGCCCGAGCTTGACGATGTGCTTGGCAAGCTTCGCGGCAGTGGTGGTCTTGCCGGAGCCTTGGAGGCCCACGAGGGAGATGACTGCCGGGTTGCCCTGGAGATGGAACGTGCGGTCGCCGCCGGAGAGCATGTCGATCAGCTCGTCATGGACGATCTTCACGATCTGCTGGCCCGCGCTCAGGCTTGCGAGGACGTCCGCGCCGATGGCCTTCTCGCGAATGCGCGCGACGACGTCCTTGACGACCTTGAAGTTGACGTCCGCCTCAAGCAGCGCGAGCCGGATCTCGCGTGCGGCGGCATCGACGTCCGCCTCGGTGACCCGGCCGCGACCGGTCAGCCCGGCGAGGGTCTTGCGCAGTCGATCGCTGAGAGTGTCAAACACGAGGGCGGACGGACTCCGGAGCTGACCCGTGGTTGGAAGCCGCGGCGGACGCCGCGAGGTCGGGCACACGGGTTCTGGCGTGCCGACGGCCCGATTGTAGCCCGATCAGTCCCCGATGGCGAACACGATGGCCTTCTCCGTCCCCGAGTTGCGGACGAGCAGGGCGAACTTGCCGGTGAGTCCAGCCGGGATCTCGAAGCGCGAGAACAGGTTCTTCTTGGTCTTGCGGGCGCCGATCAGCTCCACGGATTGGCTGTGCCCGTCACGCCGGGCGCTGACGACGGTCCCGTCCGGGAGTCGCAGCGCGACGTTCTCGCCGGTGAACGCGAAGCCGCCGGCAAAGTCGCCGGTGTACTGCGCGTCGTAGGTCACGGTCAGCGTCTGGAGCCCGGAGCCGAGCTCCTCCCACCAGTCGGGCAGGTCCCAGCGGAGCAACCCGCCCCGGATGGTGAGTTTGAGACTGGATGCGGTCGCGGACCCTGTCAGCTCCAGCGCCACCGGCTCCAGGGCCACGAGGTCGCCGGCGCCGGGCGTGAGCGGGACGCGGGCAATATGGAACGGGCTCGCGCCGATCTCGATGACGGCGTCGTCGATGGAATCAACCGCCTGGAGCTCGTAGGTCAGGATCGCCGCGACGCTGCCCTCGGCGGGGACCTCGGGGATTCGCGACTCGCGCGTCGGCTCCATCCGCACCCCGCCGACGACCAGGACGAGCTTCGCGTCGAGCTGCGCCGGATCCGCGCCCGGATTGGCTACGCCGACGAGGACGTCCACGGGGCCTCCGCGCTCGTCGAGTGTCGCCGACACGCGGTCGATCGTGATCTCCAGGCCCGCGTACCAGACCTTCGAACCGAGCTCGTAGACCATGGTCGCCGCCGTCGGCTCGGGCGTGATTCGGCTGGTGGGCGCCGCGGACGGGGCGTTCGAGTCCACGCATCCGGCCAGGGACGCTCCGATGAGCGCGACCACGCCAAGGCGCCTCACGAGGCCGAGGCTCGTCATGCCGCGTCCTCGAACAGGGCGTCGACGAACGCAGCTGGGTCGAACTCGATGAGGTCCTCGGGCCGCTCCCCGACCCCGGCGAACCGGACCGGGACGCCCAGCGTCTGTTCGATGGCGAACACGATGCCTCCCCGCGATGTCGAGTCGAGCTTGGTGAGGACGATGCCGGTCAGCTTGACCGCCTCGTGGAACGCGACCGCCTGGAGGAGGCCGTTCTGGCCCGTCGTGGCATCGAGCACGAGGAGCGTCTCCGGCTCGCTGTCCGGCAGGCGGCGATCGATGACGCGCCGGATCTTGGCCAGCTCGTCCATCAGGTTCGACTTCGTATGGAGCCGGCCGGCGGTATCGATGAGAACGACATCCGCGTGGCGCGCGACGGCGGCATCGAGTGCGTCGAAGACCACGGCAGCGGGGTCGGCGCCGGCGGCGTGGGCAACGATGTCCGCGCCGGCCCTGGTGGCCCAGATGCGGAGCTGCTCCGAGGCTGCCGCGCGGAAGGTGTCCGCGGCGGCGAGCACGATCCGCCGACCGGCCGCGGCCTCACGAGCGGCAAGCTTCCCGATCGTCGTGGTCTTGCCGGTGCCGTTCACGCCGACGATGAGGACGATCCGTGGCGCCTCGTGAGCGTGGCGCGCCGGCGCGAGCTCCCAATCCGGGTCGCGCGGGAGCAGGAGCGCGGCGAGCTGCTGGCGCACGGCCGCGGTGGCGCCGTCGTCCGTGCGACTCGCCCGCGCCCGATCCACCACGCTGGTGGCCAGCGACGCGCCAACGTCACCCGCGATCAGGCTCTCCTCGACCTCGGCCCACGTCTCCGCGGACACCGATCCGCCGCCAAGGAGGCCGCGCAGCCGGGACATGAACCCGCCGCGGCTGCGTCGGACGCCGTCCTCGAGCTCGCCGGGGCGCGCGTCCTCCGCCGTCACTCGGGCCCGGCGTCGAGTCCGACGGGAATGGCTTCGGGTCGGGCGCGAATGGAGCGATCGGCGAGCGCCGTTGCTTCGTCCAGCCGCAGGCTGATCACCCGGCTGACGGAGTCCTCACCGACCGTCACGCCGTACATGGCGTCGGCGACTTCGATGGTGCCGCGGTTGTGCGTGATCACGATGCATTGCGTCGTCCGCGAGAGGTCGCGCAGCGCGTCGGTGAAGCGGCCGATGTTCGCCTCGTCGAGCGCCGCATCCACCTCGTCGAGCACGCAGAAGGGCACCGGCCGGACCTCCAGCATCGCGAACAGGAGCGCCACGGCCGTCAGCGAGCGCTCGCCGCCGGAGAGCATCGCCAGCGCCTGCGGCTTCTTGCCGGGCGGCCGTGCGGTGATCTCGATGCCGGTGGACGCGAGGTCCTGCGGGTCCGTCAGCGACAGCTTCGCGAAGCCACCACCGAAGAGCTGCTGGAACCTGGCGTCGAAGGCGCGCTCCAGGGCAGCGAAGGTGCGCCGGAACTGCTCGCTCACGAGCGTGTCCAGCTCGGAGATCAGGGCGCGCGTGTGCTCGATGGCGGACTGGATGTCCGAGCGCTGGCCCTCGAGGCCGTCGAGGCGATTCCGGACCTCCGCGTATTCATCGGCGGCGAAGGGGTTCACCGCGCCCAGGTCATGGAAGCGACGCCGGAGGGTCGCCAGCCGAGCGAGTGACGGCGCATCAGGCGGTGGCGCGGTTCGTTCCCAAGCGGCCGCTGCCACCGCGAGTGCCTGCTCGAGGACCTCGGGCTCGAGGTCGACATCGTCGTCAGTTGACTCGGCGTTCGGCGCGCCGCCGCCGATCTCGGCGAGCTGGCGCATCCCGATCGCCCCGAGCCCCGCCAGCTCGACGAGGAGGCCGTCGCGGAGCGAGTCGAGGGCGAGACGCGCCTCGAGCTCGTCGCGCTCCGCGATCCGGCTTCTTTCCTGCGCCGCGCGCACCCGTTCGCGCAGATTCGAGGCCGCGGTCTCCGAGGCGCGCAGTCGCTCGCGCTCCCCCGCCGCCGCTGCGACGATGGCGGCGAGGGCGGTCTCTGCGTCCGCGACAGCGCGCTCGGCATCGACGAGCAGCGCAACCAGGTCCTCGCGCTCCGTGGACAGGCGCGCCTCCCGCTCGGCGAGGTCGCCCGCCGTGCGCGCCGCATAGGCGAGCTGCCGCTCCGCCAGCGCTACCGCGGCCTCGGCCTGGGCGCGTCGCCGTTCTGCGTCGGCGCGGGCGGCCCGTGCGGTTGCGACCTCCCTGGCCAGGGCCTCGCGCCGCCGGCGGAGTTCCGCCGCTCGCTCCCGTGCCGGCTCGTGCGCCGCAGGCGTCGTCGTGGTGCTCGGGTTCGTGGCTGCTGGGAGCGCCGTCGCGGGCTCAGGCAGTTCGGCGGGCGCGGCAAGTCGGAGTCGCGTGGCCTCGGCCTGGAGTCGCGCCACCTGCGCGTCGAGCCAGGCCGCTTCGCGTGTGGCGCCGTCGGCGCGCGAAGCCGCCGCTCGATCGATCTCGTCGGCTCGTCGCCGGGACGCGCCGGCCGCGGCCTCGCGATCACGAGCGGTTGCGAGGGCCGTTCGCGCGACGCTCAGGGCATGCTCGGCGGCAGTAGCTGACGTCTCGGTCTCGGACACCTCGCCCGCTGCCTTCGTCCGTTCGGCGGCCAGGCGTTCGAGGTCCGCCTGCAGGTGGAGGCCGCGGCCATCGGGCTTGATCCAGCTGGCCACGTCGCCGACGACCAGGCTGCCATCGCGGGCAACGGCCTGCCAGCCGGCCGGCAACGACGCCTGGAGGTCCAGGCAGGCAGACGCGGTCGGGAGCCAGACGACCCGCGCGAGAAGTCGAGTGACGGCGCCCGCGTCGTCTCGCCGAACTGCCTCGGCGAGTGGGCCGCCACCGCCGGCGCGCGCCGCGTCAATGACCCGTCGGGTCGTCTCGGCCACAGGATCCAAGTGAGCCCCCGCAAGGGTCTCCGACGCGATCGCGACGCCCCGATCGACGGCGAGAGCCGCGATCTCTGCCCGGGGCAGCACCTGCGCCCGGCCCACGCTCGCCAGCGCCGCGTCCACCGCGCGCTGGAGCGTCGACTCGACGATCAGCCCGTCAGCGATCGATCGACCGCCACGGGCGCGAGCGGCCTTGCTGAACGCCGCGCCATCCGCGGCGTCGAGGGCCCGGCGTGCCTCCTCATGACGGGCTGCAGCGGCGGCGACGGACGCTCGGGCACCGGCCAGTCGATCGGCCGCGGCGCGCGCGGTGGATTCCGCCGCGGCCGCCTCTGACTGGGCCGCCTCTCGAGCGCCACGCGCGGCCAACTCCTCGGCGGCGGCAGCGCCGCGGGCCTGCTCCGCACCGGCACGCTCGGCCGCCGTATCCGCCGCGCGCAGCTTCGCTGCCAGCGCTCGAGCGCCCTCGTCGGCGGCGGCTCGCTCGGCCTCGGTGGCGCGGCGTCGAGCAGCTGCCTGCTCCTGGGCGTGCGCGGCCTCCAGCCGCCGGATCGCGGCGGCATCGGTCGGCGACATCCCGCCATCGGAATCTGGCACGGCACCGGACACGCCGGCGGCGAGCTCCGCATCGATGCTCGCGAGATCCGCCTCGAGCTCCGTCGGAGCGACCGGCATCGGCAGCGCCAGTACCTGACGTGCTGCCTCGACATCCGCTGCCGTGGCGACTCGCGCATCCTCGAGCCCCGCCCGCTCCCGGCGCGCCGCCTCGAGCTCCGAGACATGCCTGCCCTCGCGCAGCTGGAGTGCCGCGCGATCTGCTCGAACCCGGTCCAGCGTGGTTCGCGCCGCGGCCTCGGCGAGGGTCTGCCCGTCGAGGGCGGCGCCGGCCGCGGTGATCGCCCGCTCGTGCTCGAGCAGCTCGCCCATGGCCGCATCCACGACTGCGCGCGCCGCCGCCATGGCAGCTGCGGACGCCGCCGCTCGCCCACCGGCGTCGTGCCAGCGCGCGTGAGCCGAAGCGAGGATGGCCGCGGCAAGGTCATCGGTCGCCGAGCGGCGGTTCGCCTGCTGCTCCGCCTGCTGCGCGAGCCGCTTCGCCTGCGGCCGGAGCTCCGCGAGGATGTCGTCCACGCGGGCGAGATTCGTCTCGGACTCTGCGAGTTGCTCCTCCGCCCGGCGCCTCCGTCGCTCGTGGCGCCGCACGCCCGCGACCTCCTCGAACAGCGGCCGCCGCTCCTCCGGTCGGAGCGCAAGCGCCTGATCGACCATTCCCTGCCCGATGAACAGGAACGCGTTCTCCGCGAGGTGGCCGGCATCGAGCAAATCCACGAGGTCCTTGAGCCGGACCCGCTGGCGATTGAGCAGATAGTCGTTCTCGCCGGATCGATACAGCCGCCGCCCGAGCTCCACAACGCCGTACTCGACCGGCAGCAGCCCATCGCCGTTGTCGAGGGTCAGCTGGACGTCGGCCATTCCGACCGCGGGCCGCCGCTCCGAGCCGGCCCAGACGACGTCCTCGGACTTGCGGGTGCGCAGCGCGCGACCCTGCTCCCCGAGCGCCCAGCGAAGCGCGTCCGCGAGGTTGCTCTTGCCGGACCCATTCGGCCCCACGATCGCGCTGATCCCGGGCCCGAACTCCACGTGCGTGCGATCCGCGAAGGACTTGAAGCCCTGGAGTCGGACGGACAGGAGCCGGGCGGGCGCGCTCACTGCGCCACGGCCTCGCGCGACGCGGCGACCTGCTGCAGATCGGCCTCGGCCAGCTCGGCAGCGCGTGCGTTCAGCACCTCGACCGCCTCGGCGGCAGCGGCGGTCTCGGCGATCCGGCGCGACGGTCCGATGCCCATCCCGAGCACCTCGCCGCCAACGGCAACTTCGACGCGGAACACCTTGTCGTGGTCCGGCCCGGCCGCCTCGATGACGCGGTACGCCGGCCTGCCGCCGGTCATGCGCTGGGTCGCTTCCTGGAGCCTGCTCTTGGGGCTCTTGAGCAACGCTGGCGCCAACCCCGCATCGATCTCGGGCCCGGCCGTGGTGATCAGCCAGTCCCGCGTCGGCTCCCAGCCCAGGTCGAGCATGAGCGCGCCCGCGAGCGCCTCGAACCCCGAAGCAAGGATGGATGGCCGCTGCGGCCCCTCGCGGTTCGCCTCGCCCTCGCCGAGCTGGAGGTAGTCGCCAAGGTCGATTCGAGTGGCCAGTGCGGCGAGCCCGGGGGCGCTCACGATCGCCGCACGTCGCGCGGAGAGCACGCCCTCGTCGTCCTCTGGGTGGCGGGCATAGAGGGCCTCGGAGATGGCGAGGCTGATCACCGCGTCGCCAAGGAATTCGAGTCGTTCGTTATGCCCGGCGGCCTCGCCGGGGTGCTCGTGAAGCCAGGAGGTATGCGTCAGCGCCTGGGCGACCAGACGCCGGTCCCGAATGGGGAGCCCGAGCTGCCCGGCGAGGAGGTCAGCCCGGTCCACGATCCCGGGAGGATCCGAGCGCGGCTAGGTGTTGCGCTCGTCGATGTATTCGACGGCGTCGCCGACGGTGCGGATTCGCTCCGCGTCCTCGTCGGAGATCTCGGTCCCGAACTCTTCCTCGAGGCTCATGATCAACTCGACGAGATCGAGCGAGTCGGCGTTCAGGTCGTCGACGAACGACGCCTCGGGCTTGACTTCCTCTTCATCGACGCCGAGCTGCTCGATGACGATTTTCTTGAGTCGATCGTAGGTGCTGGCCACTGACTCTCTCCTTCGGCGCTGGGTTGCTTGTCGGCTTCCGTCTCGCGTGCGATCCGCCCGAGCACGCCGTTCATGAGGCGTCGCATCGGGTCGCCACTGTAGATCCGGGCCAGTTCGACCCACTCGGCGATGGCCACCCGGGCCGGCGTGGAGGAATATAGCACCTCACCGAGCGCGGAACGGAGCAGCGAACGGTCCATCCGGGCCAGCTGGACGACGGGATACTGGGGGGCCGCGTCCTCGATTCGCGCGTCGATCACCACCCGATTCGCGACCACCGCGGCCACGATCCCGCGCGCCAGCTCGCCGGCCCCCGGGTCCGCCTCCACCTCGGCAAGGTCGCGTTCCAGGACCGCGATCGCGGTCCGCTGTCCGAAGTCCGCCTCGAACACCGCCGACAGCGCGACGCGACGCCCGGCGCGCAAAGAGCGGATGCGATCGCCCGACCCTGCGGCGCTCTCCCTGGTCATCTCTGCAGCCCAGGAGGCACCGGCGAGGCCGCCCCGCGACCCTGGATCGCCCAGCGAGCGGTACGACGAAGGAGCTCCGCCCCGACCGTTCTGAATGACTCGATCTTCGCCGGGTGGAACGCGCGGCGAGCGAAACGTCGAAGGAAGGGCCTGGTCGGCGTCGCTGCCGGGGCTTCCTCGGTCGTACCGCTCTCCCAGCGTTCCACGATGCCCAACCGGTCGATTTGCGAGGCCACTCAGACCCCGACGCCATCGATCAGGACGCTGACCTCGACGACCTTCAACCCGAGCATGCGCTCCACCGCGCGTCCAACGGCGTCGCGGACACGAGCGCCGGTCGATGCCAGATCGGCGCCGGGGCGGGCAATGATCCGGAGGCGCACCGAGACGCCTTCCGGTCGCACGCGGACGATGACCGCGGGGCCGGCGAGCGCGGCACGCCAGCGTGGACCGCGTCGCGCAACACGCAGCACCTCCGGCACCTCGAGCGCGGCCAGGCGCGCAACCTCGACGATGACGCTCCGGCCAACGGACAGGTCCGCGCTGACATCGACCGCTCCGTCGCCAGTCATCTCATCCGCGCCGTCCTCGGGCAGCTCGTCCACGAGCTCGACGGGCTCGACGGCTTTGATCGCCAGGTCCTTGCCGAGGTCGTCGGTCATGCGTCGACCCCTGCCGGCACTGGCGCCGACGCCTTGGCCGCGTCCTCGCGAAGTGCCTCAGCGATCAGGGCGGGCACGCCGGTGCGCGCGGTGTTCGCGGCAACCTCGCAGGCGAACCCGACCATGCGCCGCCTGGCGCGGCCGTGGGTGATGATCACGGCGCCCTTCACGCCCAGGAGCGGCGAGCCGCCGGCGCGCTCGTAATCGAAGACCCGTCGGATGCGCCCGATGCCCGGCCGGAGCAGCAGGTATGCGAGCCGGCCCCGGATGCCAGTCCGAAACTCGCCGCGCCACAGGTCGAAGATGAACGTGGAGAGGCCTTCGAAGAACTTGATCACGACGTTGCCGGTCACGGCATCGGTGACGACCACGTCGGCGAGATCCGCAACGAGGTCCTTGCCCTCGACGTTGCCGACGAAGTTGAGATTGGTCGCGTCGAGGAGCTCGCTCGTGCGCTGGATGCGCTGGTCGCCCTTGCCCTTCTCCTCGCCGATGGACAGCAGCGCAACGCGGGGCGTCGGGATGCCGACGACCTTCTCCGCGAAGATCGCGCCCATCTGCGCGTACTGGACGAGGTTCTCCGGCGTCGAGTCGGGGTTGGCGCCGATGTCGAGGAGCACGAACGGCCTCCCGGCGCGGACCATCTGGACCGCGAGCGCCGGGCGATCGACACCGGGAAGCCTACCGACCCGCAGGACCGCCGCGGCCATCGCGGCCCCCGTGTGGCCCGCCGTCACGATGGCATCCGCCTTGCCGTTCCGGAGCAGGTCGCAGCCGACGAGGATGGAGGCGTCCTTCTTCTCGCGCAGGGCGAGGGCCGGGTGCTCGTGCATCTCGATGACCTGCATCGCCGGTACGATCTCGACGTTCGCAGGGAGCGTGGCGGCGATCGCCGTGATCTTCGCGGGGTCGCCGACCAGGAGGACGTGGTCCTCGGGATGCGCCGCGGCGTGATCGAGGGCACCGGGCACGACCTCGGAAGGTCCGTGGTCGCCGCCCATGGCGTCGACGGCGAGTCGGACGCCAACGCCCGCGGCTGCGGTGTTCGAGATGCCGGAAGACGCGCCGTCAGTCATGCGCGTCGATCAGGTCGAGGGGGCGTCTTCCTTCGGCGCCTTGATCTCGAGGACGGGCCGGCCGCCGTAGTAGCCACAGTTCGGGCACGCCCGGTGGCTGCGCTTCGGCTGGTGGCAATGCGGGCATTCCTCGAGCTGCGGCAGGTCGAGCGCGAGGTGCGCGCGCCGATCTCCCTGTCGAGCGTGGGAGACCCTGCGCTTGGGCACGCCCATGGTGTGTGCTGCTCCTTTCGATCGCGCGTGGCAGAGCGCGTCGTTGTGTCATCTGGGATGGGCGCGCGGTGCTGTCCGCACCGTCGAACCGAACGCGGAGTCTACTCGCTCTCCCCGTCTCCGTCGACCCGGAAGGCCTGGAGGGCCGCCATGCGCGGATCGATGGGGTCGTCCTCGTGCGCGACATGGCCCGGTCCGAGGCGCTCGCCGCAGGTGATGCACAGTCCCGGACATGCCGCTTGACACAGCGGCGCGATCGGTTCGTTGAGCGAGATCGCCTCGCCGGCGAGCAGCGCGAACTCGAGCTCGTGGTGATCGGTGAGACGAGCGATCTCCGGTTCGTCGACGTAGGCCGGCTTGCCCGTCGCGAGGTCGATGCTCGGCAGGACCTCCTCGCGCATCTTGACCCGAAGCGGGATCTCGATGTCGCGCAGGCAGCGCGAGCAACTGCCCGCGATCGCGGTCGAGAACTCCGCGTCGACGAGGACGCCGCGGTTCGTCCGGGTCACGCGCAGGCGCCCGTCGATCGGCTCCGTCAGCCGGAGCTCGTCAGGAAGTGCGATCGTCGCGCCGTGGATCTCGTATTGCCGTTCAGTGCCCGGGGGCTCGCCGAGCAGGCCCGACAGCGGGTAGGTCAGGGGCGCCGGGGCGCTCATCGTGGGACTGTCTGGCCCGCGTCCTCTTCGCGCACGTAGGCCGGGTCGTCTTCGCCGGCGTCCGGCCAATCGTCGAGCGGCTTCTCCTCGCCATCAGCGGGAGCGATGGCCTCGACGGGCCGCAGCTCGGCCTGGCGGGCCTCGAGCACGTCGATGCCCTTCTCGATCCCGGCGAGCGCCTTGCGAACCTCGCCCTCGAGCGTCTCGAGGATCTGGGCGGCGTACTCGTCGGCGCCGGCGCGCGTGTCGTCCGCAGCGGCCGCAGCCTCAGCGACGATCTGGCGCCCTTCGGCCTGCGCCGCCTCGGTCAGGCCCTTCTCGCCGATCAGGTAGGTCGCCTGCTCCTGGGCACGGGCCGTGATCCGCGCCGATTCCTCGTTCGCCTTCTCGACGATTCGCTCGCTCTCGGCGTTGATCCGCTTCGCAGCGTGGATCTCCTCGGGGACGGCGACGCGGAGCTGGTCGATGAGGTCGAGGACGGCGTCCTTGTCAACGAGGACCTTGCGCGTCCGGGGCACGCCGGTGCCCGTCGCGATCTGCGACTCGAGCCGCTCCAGGAGAAACATGATGTCCACGGATTCGATTATCGCACCTCGACCGGGTGGCCTATCGGGTTGGGTTTCGGCTCAGCGTTCGGAGGGCAGTCGCGGCGGCGGGCGGGATCATGGTCGACACATCGCCACCGAAGCCGGCGATCTCCTTGACCAGGCTGGAGCTGATGTAACCGAACTCCACCGCGGTCATGAAGAAGACGGTGTCGACGTCGTCGGCAAGCACCCTGTTGTTGTGGGCGAGCTGGCCCTCCGCCTCGAAGTCCGAGACGGCGCGCAGGCCGCGGACGATCCAGCGCGCCTCGTGGACGTGGGCCGCGTCGACGGTCAGCCCCTCGAAGGACGTGACGGTCGCGTGCTCCGCATCGATGCCGGCGTCCCGGATGGCCGTCTCGAGCACGACGATGCGTGTCTCGACCGGCAAGAGCGGCGTCTTGCGCGGGTTCGTGATCACCGCCACGACGACCTTGTCGAACACGGCGAGGGCGCGCGTCAGGACGTCCAGGTGACCGTTGGTGACGGGGTCGAAGGAGCCGGGGTAGAGCGCGACTCTCATCGGTCCTCCTCGCCCTCGTCGTCGGCCCAGCGCAGGAACGTCAGCGTCGTCTCGCCGAAGCGGCGCTCGCGGGCCGATCGTAGCAGTCCGATCCGGGCCGGCGGCGGCGTCTTCGAGAAGTGCTTCGCGACGGCGACACCGTCGGTTTCGAGAATCCCGCCGGGACCCGCGGCCGAGATCGACTCGAGGGCGGCTTCGAGCAGCTCCGGCAGGTCGTAGGGCGGGTCGATCAGGACGGCGGCGAAGGGCGCACCGGCCTTGGAGCCCGAGTTGAACCACGTGCCGACCTGGCTGCGAGCGATTCGTGCATTCGGGCCGGCGAAGCCGGTGGCTTCGAGATTCCGTTCGATCGCCTTGAGGGCGTTCGCGTCGCGCTCGACGAAGACGGATTCCCGGGCGCCCCGCGAGAGGGCCTCGATGCCCGCCGCCCCACTGCCCGCGAACAGGTCCAGGAACGAGCGATCGCGGATGACCGGCTCCAGGATCGCGAACAGCGTCTCCTTCACGCGGTCACCGATCGGACGTGTGCCCTCGCCGGGCGAAGCGAGGAGGCGGCCGCGCGCCGTGCCGGCAATGACGCGACCAGCGCTGTTCGATGCCTTCGACGCGGCCACGGTCAGGCCGCGCCCGCGGGCTCGGCCTGCGCGACCCGCGCGAGCCAGCCGGATTGCAGCTCTCGCCTGAGCGCCTCGTGACCGGGCCGGAGCTGCCCCCCGTCGTCGAGCAGCGCCTCCGCGGCGGCTCTCGCAGCGGTGGCGAGCTCACGATGGCCTTCGCGCTGGAGCGACGCGATGCGCAGGCGCGGCAGGCCGCTCTGCACGAGGCCGAGCACGTCGCCCTCTCGCCGCAGCTCCCAGTCCCGCTCGGCAAGCTCGAAGCCGTCGCGCAGGTCCCGCGCCGCCTCGAGCCGCGCCTTCGCCGTTGGATCCGTCGCCTCCGAGACGAGCACGCAGAACGATTCCACCGTTCCGCGCCCGACGCGACCCCGGAGCTGGTGGAGCTGTGCCAGCCCGAACCGGTCCGCGCCCTGGACGATCATCATGGTGGCCTCGGGCACGTCCACGCCGACCTCGACCACCGTCGTGCCGACCAGCACATCCAGGTCACCGTCGCGGAAGCGCGCCATCTCGGCGTCGCGATCGGCGGCCTTGAGCCGCCCGTGTACCAACCCGACGCGCAGCGGCGCGAGCAGCTCGCGCAGGCGCTCCGCCTCGGGCTCCGCCGCGACCGCCGACGACGCGGGGCTCAGCTCGAAGCCGAGGGTTTCCGGATCGTCGTCCTCGTCGGCCTCGGTGGCGTCGCCCGGCACGATCAGGGGCACGACCACGAACGTGCGGTGCCCGAGCGCCGCCTCGTCACGCACCTTCTGCCAGGTGGAGTCGAGGGCGCCGGGCTCGCGGATTCCCGTCCGGATCCGCACGCGGCCCTCGGGCGACGTTCGCAGGTCAGTTACGTCGAGGTCCGCGTACAGCACCTGCCCGAGCGTGCGCGGGATCGGCGTCGCGGTCATCAGCAGCAGGTGCGGCACGCGGCCGCCGGCCTTCGCCTCCAGCGCGGACCGCTGCTCCACGCCGAACCGGTGCTGCTCGTCGATCACGGCAAGCGCGAGGTCCGCGAACGCCACGGACTCCGAGATGAGCGCGTGCGTCCCGACGACGATCGGGGCCATGCCGGAAGCAAGCCTGTCGCGGACGCGGTCCGCCTCGCCGCCACGGAGCGAGCCGGTGAGCAGCTCGATGGGGAGACCGAGCGGCGCCAGCAGGTCGTTGAGCGTCCGGTGATGCTGGCGGGCGAGGAGGTCCGTCGGCGCGAGGATCGCCGCCTGGTGGCCGCCGAGCGCCACCGCGGCGAGCGCCCACGCCGCGACGGCGGTCTTGCCGGAGCCGACGTCGCCCTGGAGCAGGCGGAGCATCGGGGTCGGGCGGGCGAGGTCGTCGCGGATCGCCTCGATCGCCGTCGACTGGTCCGCCGTCAGCTCCACCTCCGGGCCGATCTTCGCCCGGAGTGAACCCACGATCGCCGCGCGGATCCGCGTGTCGTCCGCATCGGCGACCGGGACCGGCCCGCCCCGCTCGTGCGTGCGGCCGCGACGGCGGGCGACCATGCCCAGCTGGAGTGCGAGCAGCTCGTCGAAGGCGAGCCGCTCCAGCGCCGCGTCGCGCTTCTCGAACGAGGTCGGGTAGTGGGCCTCCTCCAGGGCGCCCGTCAGCGGCGCGACCGCGCGCTCCTGCACGATCGCAGGCGGCAGGTAGTCGAGAAAGGCCGCGCCGGCGCGGTCCAGGGCATCGCGAACCGCGCGCCGCAGCGTGACCGCTGTGAGCCCGGCGGTGAGGCGGTAGACGGGCACGATCCGACCGACGTGGAGCAGCTCGTCCTCGTTGCCCTCGGGTTGGAAGTCGGGGTTATCCAGGGTCCGCTTGCGCCCGAAGTGCTTGAGCTTGCCCGACACGATCACGCGCTCGCCCGGATGGAGCCGCCGCTCGATGTACCGGCGCCCGAACCAGGTGGCGTCGATGGAGCCCGTCTCGTCCTCCATCACCGCGATCGTGCGCTGCACGCGACGGTTGAACGAGGCCTCGACCCGAACGTCCACGACGGTCACCCGAGCCGAGACGACCGTCCCGTCCTCGACCGACCAGAGATCGCCGAGCTTGCGCATCTCCCGCAGGTCGTCGTACCGGCGCGGCAGGTGGAACAGGAGGTCACGGACGGTCGTGAGGCCCATGCGCTTGCCGACGCGGCCGAGCACGCTCGCTCCCGGCACGCCGGACTTCGCGAGCGGCACGTCCAGGAGCGCCGAGCCGGTGATCCGAACCGGAGCGGGCGCCTGGGCCTTCGCCGGCGCCTTGCGTGCCGCGGGCCGCGCCGCGTGCCGAGCGGCGAGCCGGCGCTCCCCCACCCCGCCTACTCGGCCGAGATCAGGTAGCGGTAATGCGGCTGGCCGCCATGGAGCACTTCGACCTCCGCGCCCGTGCCCAGGTCGTGGATCTGGCGGGCCAGCGCCTCCGTGCCGGCAAGGTCGCCGCCGTCGCCGTAGTACACGGTGATCAGCTCGAACCCGGCGCTCAGCGACTTGATCGCATCGAGAACGGCCTTCGTCGGATCGTCGTTCACGGCGACGAGACCATCGTCCGGATCGAGGGCGATCGTCTGGCCCAGCTTGACCTTCTTGCCGCCGATCGTCGCGTCGCGCACGGCCTGCGTGACCTGGAGCGACTGGACCGCGCGGCCTGCCGCGGTCATCTCGCCGGCATTCTCGACCGCGCCCTTGTCCGGATCCAGCGCGAGCAGCGCGGCGAAACCCTCCGCGGCGTTGCGGGTCGCGACGACGGCGACCGGTCGATCGGTCATTGCCGACACCTGGCGCGCGGCCAGCACGATGTTCGGGTTGTTCGGGAGGAGCAGCACCTCGTGCGCATCGACCGACTTCACGGCCTCCAGGAGCTCGCCCGTGCTCGGGTTGGCGGTCTGGCCGCCGTACACCACGCGATGGACACCGAAGTCCTTGAAGATCGCCGCGAGACCCTCGCCTGCCGCAACCGCAACGACGGCCAGTCGAACCGCATCGGCGCTGGGGAATGCGGGCGCGGGAGCCGTCACGGCCCCGTCCTCGGCGCCGTCGCCGGCGAAGGCCGCGGCGCGCGTCTCCCGCACGTCGCTCGCCTGCTGGTCGAGGTTCTCGACGCTGATCTTCGAAATCGTCCCGAGCCCCAGCGCGTGCGCGAGCACGAGGTCCGGCCGCTCGTTGTGGATGTGGACCTTGATCGCCCGCGGATCGCCGGCGACGAGCACCGACTCCCCGATGGACTCGTAGTAGGTCCGGATTCCATCGACGTCCAGCGACTTGCCGGGGGCCGCCTGGGCGAGGAACATGGTCTCGAAGCCGAAGCCCTCGTCGCGCATCCCGGCGCCGGCTGCGGCGCCCTGCTGGATCGGGCTCTTGCCCACGTGGCCCGCCGCGGCGACGGCCGCTGCACCCGGCAGTCTCGGCGCCGGAAGGGACACGTCGCCACTCAGGAATGCGTACGCGCCCTCCATCATCCGGAACAGTCCCTGCCCGCCCGAATCCACGACGCCGGCCTCGCGCAGGATCGGCAGCAGTGAAGGCGTCTTCGCGACGGCGGCCTGGGCGGCATCGACCGTGGTCTTCAGCACCGCCTCGAGCGTCCGCTCGCGCTCCGCGACCTCGACCGCTGCCGCGGAGGCCTCGCGGATCACCGTGAGGATCGTGCCCTCGACGGGCTTCGCGACGGCGCCGTAGGCCGCCTTGGTCCCCTGGTCGAGCGCGTGCGCGAGATCGAGCGCGTTGAACTTCGTCTTGCCGGCGAGGCCCTCGGCGAGCCCGCGCAGGATCTGGCTCGTTATCACGCCGGAGTTGCCGCGCGCGCCCATCAGCGCCCCGAACGCCGCGGCTGACGCCACGCGCTCCGCGGAGACGGTGGGCCCGAGCGCCTCGGCCTCGGCGAGCGCAGCGCGCACCGTCGCCATCATGTTGGAGCCGGTGTCGCCGTCCGGCACGGGGAAGACGTTGAGGGCGTTCACCTCGTCGACGCTCGCCTCCAGGGCGGCGGCCGCGGCTCGGAACGCGCCAAGGAGCCCGGCGCCGTCGCAGGAACGACGCGCCATCAGGCCAGAACCGGCATCGGCATCAGGCGACGTCCGTCCCGCTGTCGGCCAGGTCGGACGGCCCGACGCCACTCGGCGGCTTCAGTTGCGGCGGCTCACCGCCGGGGCGGAGCTCGAGTCTTGCGACCCGGATCGAGAGGTTGTCGACCTCGCGCCCGAGCGCTGTCCGAATCGCGTAGCGCACGGCCAGATCCACCTGTCGGGCGACCTCGCCGATCGGCAGCCCATGGGCGACGCGCAGGTGCATCCGGATGCCGAGCACGCCGTCGGCGACCGAGACGCGGAGCCCACCGGGGCGCCGCTCGATCCAGCCGAGGACGCGATCCGCCCAGTTACCCGCGAAGCCAACGACGCCGTACGAGCCGAGCGTGACGCCACGCACGATGTCGATCACTGCCCGCCGCGTGACTAGCGCACGCCCGCCGATGGACTGCTCCGGCACCGACCCTCCCTGCAAGCGCGCCTGGGGCGAACCCGGGAGCGCCCGGGGTGCGTGGTATAGTACCGCCCCGTTCGGGCCCGACCGGCCCCAACGCTCCTTTCCTGCACATTCCGAGGTTCCTGATGGCTCGTTCCTGCGCGATCTGCGGCAAGGTTTCGATGGGCGGCTTCAACCCGCAGTCCGTCGGTTCGAACAGGGTGCGCGCGCACCGTCGCATGCAGCCGAACCTGCAGCCCTACGTGATGACCAAGAACGGGACGTCGACGAACGTCCTCGTCTGCACCCGCTGCCGGCGGACCGCCACCAAGTCCGCCCGCTAGTCCTGGCGGCTGCCGCCGCAATCGAGCGCCGTCGATGGTTAGCGCGATCGGGCGTTCACTCGCGAGCGTCGGGGGCGCGGATGGAGTTCCGCGAGCCGTTCTTGAATCCGTCCGGCCATGACGAGGTTGCCCTTGCGCTCGTAACGGGCGAGCGCCTCCTCGAGCGCGGCAGTTGCCTCGACAGCCCGGCCGGCGAGCAGGAGCACCTCGGCGAGGTCGGCATGCGCATTCGCCTGCGCGTCGAGCATGCTGGTTTCGGCGCCGATCGCCACCGCTTCGAGGGCAACCTGCTCCGCCTCCGCATGCTCGCCCCGGCGCGCAAGCACCTTCGCCCTGACCTGTCGCCAGAGCATCTGCGTGTAGGCGTCGTCGCTCGCGCCGAGATCCACCGCGCGGCCGGCCGACGCGTCGGCCTCCTCGAGCCGGTCCAGCGCGTAGAGCGCCTGTGCACGCAGCCCCAACAAGGTCGAGAGCATCGACCGCTCCCCCAGTTCCTCGAGGATCCTGCACCCTGCCTCGCCGAACGCGGCCGCGGCGGCTGGATCGCCGGCCAGGAGCTCGACTTCGAGGGAGTTTTGGCCCGTCAACCCTCCCAGCCAGATTCCGCCGCCGCGATCGGCCAGCTCGCCACGCGCTTCGGCAAGGATCGCCCGCGCCTCGTCGAACCTTCCGAGCATCGCCAGCGCATTGGCTCGGATTCCACGGAAGTTGGCGTTGCGCGTACCGGCCTCCCCCTGCTCGTCCATCCATGCCAGCTGATCCGCTACCGGTGTCGAGCCGTGGAAGCGCATGCTGCTGCGATACCCAACGAGCCGGGCCGGGACGCCCGCCCGCTGCGCATGGACGGCGGCACGGTCGTATGCCTGCATGCCTTCGTCCTGCTGTGCGCGCATGTTCGCTACCTCCCCGAGGGCCATGTATCCGATGTACAGGGCCAGGTCGTCGCCGGCGGCCTCGAATACGGGCAACGCCTGCTCAAGCAGCGCGGCCGTGTTCTCCGCCGCGCCGTCCGGCTCGAGGTAGCTGCGGAGGATGCCTTCCTTGATCTGACCGCACAGCTCGCTGATGCGATCGCCCGCTGCCGATGCCCGCTCGATAAAGGAACCGACTCGGCGAAGTGCCTCGCCATCATTGCCCGTCTCGAACAGGACGTCGACGAGCTCGAGCTCGATGGCGCGGTCGATCTCACCGGCGGGCACGAACGTCACAGCGCGCTCGAGCAGGCGTACTGCGGCTGTGGAGTCGAGCCGGACCTTCGCCAGTTGGCCGGCGGCGGTCAGCCGGCGCCGCGCTGCCGCGCTGAGCATGTCGTCGTCCGGCAGCCCGAGCTCGGCGCGGTAGCGGCAGGCCTGCTCTAGGTGGTAGCCGACGAGTTCATCGAGCTCGACCAGCTCTGCGCCGTGCTGCTCGAGCCAGGTTGCGAAGCGGGCGTGCAGCTCGGCGCGCATGGCTTTCGGGAGCGCGTCGTACGCGGCGTCGCGACTCAGCAGGTGGCGGAAGCGGAAGCCGTCCTCGTCCGCGAACTGCGGGCGATCCGGCCTGATCAGGTTCTTGCGGACGAGCGCGGCCAGGCGCGGCGTGACGTGGGTCTCCTCGGGCGCGAGCGCCTGCACCGCGCCGCGATGGAAGACCTCACCCTCCACGGCGCCGCGCTCGAGCACGCTCCGCTCGCCGGGCTCGAGCTGGTCCAGGCGCGCCGCGAGGAGCGCCTGCAGGGTGGGTGGGACGACCATCTCGCCGTCCGCCTCGTGGGCCACCGCGAGCATCTCGGTGATGAACAGCGGATTGCCGCCCGCCGCGCGGATGATCCGCTGGCGCATATCCCCCG
>JANLSG010000267.1:0-1750 GCA_031362295.1 Chloroflexota bacterium | reverse complement strand
GTTCGGCGGCGAGGCCCTGCTGGACGCTGTTGATGATCGCGAGCTCCGCGGCACGTTCGTTGGTTTCCGCGAGGAGGCGCTTCGTCTCGTCGAAGAGGCGGACGTTGTCCAGCGCGACGGAGAGGCTGCCGGCGAACGTGGTCAGGAGGCGAACGTCGCCGTCCGTGAAGGCATCCTCGTGATCCAGGTTCTGCAGGGAGATAACGCCGGTGACCTCGCCGCCGCTCACGAGCGGAACAAATAGGCCCGCCTTCGCGCTCTCGCCCTGGATCGTTCCAGGCTGACCCGCCTCGATCGCTGCCTGCGTGACCTCGCGATTGATGAGCAGCGGCTCCTTGGTTTCGAACACCATCCTTCTGAGGCCGATGATGTCCATCGGCTCGTCCGGGAAGCGGACGCCGCGCTCGATCGTGTACGGGAAGTTGAACACGTGGGCGTCGCGGTCCAGGACGCCGATGTCCACGACCTGGGCATCGAAGATCTCCTGGATCTTGTCGCCCACGAGGTCGTACATGGACTGCATGTCCAGCCGGCCCGCGAGGCCCTGCTGGACGCTGTTGATGATCGCCAGCTCGGCCGCGCGTTCGTTGGTTTCGTTGAGTAGCCGCTTGGTTTCGTCGAAGAGGCGGGCGTTCTCGAGCGCCACGCCCATGCTCGTGACGATGGTCGAGACGAGGCGCTCGTCCGACTCGCTGAACGCGTGCTCGGGGGTTGCCGAGAACGCGACCACGCCGATCGGCTCGTCGCCCGACATGATCGGGATCCCGAGCCACGACGCTCCCACCGTCCCGACGTCCCCCTCCACGAACGTCCCGATAACGCCGCCGTGCGCCATCTGCTCGTCGAACGTTCCGAGGCGGAGTGTCTGCCCGGTGCGGAGCACCTCACTGGTGAGGCCTTTCCCGAACGGGATGGGGTCGGCGTGCACGCGCCGACCGTGATCGAGCTCGAATGGGAACGTGATCTGGTTGGCCGCCGCGTCGAGGATCGCAATGAAGATGTCCGTCGACTTCACCATTGCGGCGACGCGCTCGCCGATCAGCTCGACGATGGCCTGGAAGTCGAGCTGCTTCGCCAGCGCCTCGCCGACCTCATTGATGACCGCGAGCTCGGCGCTCCGCTGCTCGGTCTCGGCGAGCAGCCGCTTCGTCTCGTCGAACAGCCGCACGTTCTCGAGGGCGACCGCCAGGCTCCCGGCAAGGGTCGTGAGCAGGCGGACGTCGCCATCGGTGAAGGCGTCTTCGCGGTCCAGGTTCTGGAGCGAGATGATGCCGGTGACCTCGCCGCCGTTGAGGAGTGGCACGAACAGCAGCGCCTTCGGAGGCTCGCCCTGGATGGGGCCGGCCTGCCCCTTCTCGATGCCTGCGGCCATGGCGTCGCGATTTACGAGGACCGGCGCCCGGGTCTCGAAAACCACCCGCCGCAAGCCGATGATCTCCATCGGCTGGTCCGGGAACCGAACGCCCCGCTCGATCGTGTACGGGAAGTTGAACACCCGGGCGTCGCGGTCCAGCACGCCGATGTCGACGACCTGGGCGTCGAAGATCTCCTGGATCTTGTCGCCCACGAGGTCGTACATGGACTGCATGTCCAGCCGCCCGGCGAGGCCCTGCTGGACGCTGTTGATGATCGCGAGCTCCGCGGCACGCTCCTTGGTCTCGGCGAGCAGGGTGCTCGTCTGGTCGAACAGGCGGGCGTTCTCCAGGGCCACGCCCATGCTCGTGACGATGGTCGAGACGAGGCGCTCGTC
>JANLSG010000244.1:0-9633 GCA_031362295.1 Chloroflexota bacterium | reverse complement strand
CAAACACCTCGGCTCCATGTACCCGGGCCAGTCAGCGCCGACCCCCTCCGCATACCACAACAACTCCCCCACGGCCAAGTACCCGCCGATGGCGGCGAACGACGCGGTCGACTGGTCAACCGAACTCGGGGGCGGGACTCGCGTCTCCCTGATCCAGGCGGGCACGTTCCGGAGCGACGCGGGCGCGCTGTTCGGGCCGGTGCCGCGGCTGCTGTGGGATCGCCTCGTTACCGACGAGATCGACCATGAGCATCGACTCCTCCAGGCACTCAACTGCCTGCTCGTCGAGACGCCGGCGGGCCGCGTCCTGATCGAGACGGGCATCGGCGAGCGGCTGCCCGAAAAGACCGTGCAGATGCGCGGCTACGAGGGGCCACCCATCGTCGCCGCGATGGGAGCTGCGGGCTTCGATCCCGCGACCGTGGATGTCGTCGTGATGAGCCACCTGCACTTCGACCACGCCGGTGGCCTCATGCGCGCAAACGGCCAGAAGGCGTTCCCGCGGGCGCGGATCGTGGCCCAGCAGGCGGAATGGGAGATCGCGCTGAGCGACAACAGCAGGGTCGTCGCCTCGTACGACCAGCTCGAGCTCACGCTCGTCCAGCGCTGGGGCAGGAAGGGCATCGTGGACGGTGACGTCGAGGTCCTGCCGGGCGTCTCGGTGATCCGCACCGGCGGCCATTCGAAGGGCCACCAGGCGATCGTCGTACGCGGCACGGGCACCAGCGGCAGGACCCTCGCGTTCTTCGGCGACCTCGGCATGCGGCCGTGGAGCGCGAACCCGCGCTGGGTGACCTCGTTCGATGACTTTCCGCTCGATTCCGTCGAGGTCAAGGGCGAGCTCTTCGCCCGCGCCGCCACGGATGATTGGCTCATTGCGCTCAGTCACGAGGCGCTGACGCCCATCGGCCGGCTCACGCCGGACCGCGATCGCTATCGGTTCGAGCCCGTCTAGGGCGGCGCGGGGGTACAGTCGCGCCCATGTTCCGAATGGCCGTCGGGCACAGCGACGACATCGACTTCGATGCGGCGCTGGACGCCGTCCTGGAGCAATGCGAGGCGGCCCTCGCCGGAGCGACGCCCAAAGCGGCCCTGCTGCTCGCGGCGTGGGATCTCGACCACCAACGCGTCGTCGATGCCATTCGTGCGCGCTACCCGGGTATCCAGCTCGCGGGGACGAGCACGGGCGGCGAGATGTCGTCGGTGATCGGCTACCAGCAGGACTCGCTCGAGGTGGCGCTGTTTGCCTCGGACGTGATCGACATCACGGCGGGCCTTGGTCGCGGACTCGGCTCCGATCCGGTGGGCGCGGTCACGGCGGCGGTCGCCGAGGCACGCCGCGGCACCACCCTCGCGCCCAGCCTGTGCATCGTCATGCCGAGCATCGGGCTCGTGGACGCGGGCCTGATTCTCGACGCCCTTCGCGCGGATCTCGGCCCGGACGTCCCGATCCTCGGCGGCGGCGCCTCGCCCCAGAATCCCGTCGCGGATCCGGCTGCCACGTCCGGCCTCGAGTTCGCCGGCGATTCCGTGATCGATGGCGGGATCTCCGTCCTGCTCTTCTCCGGGCCCCTCGACTTCTCGTTCGGCGTGAAGACGGGCTGGCGCGGCGTCGGCCCCCGGGCGGTCGTGACCAAGGTCGCGGACGACGGCCGCGTCTGGGAGATCGACGGTCGTCGAGCCGTGGACTTCTTCGATCGCTACCTGGGCTCAAGTGCGGGTCAGCCGCCGCCGATCGCCAACCCGCTCGCGGTCTTCGACGCCCACGACGAGGACGCGTTCTATCTGCGGACCGCGACGAACCTGGACCAGGAAAGCGGTAGCGTCGCGTTCTTCGGCGCCCTGCCGCAGGGCTCCAGCGTGCAGTTGACCATCGCCGCGACCGACGAGATCGTCGAGGGCGCCCGGGCGTCGATCTCCGACGCGCTCGCGCGGTTCCCCGGCGGCCGCGCCCCCGATGCGGCGCTCCTGTGGTCCTGCGCGACGCGCAGGTTCCTGCTCGGCACGCGCACCGGGCGCGAGGTGGACATCGTCCGCGGCATCGTGGGCGCGGCGACGCCCGTCGCGGGCTTCTACTGCCTCGGGGAGATCGCCCCCATCGTCGCCGGCGAGGTCTCGCAGTTCCACAACGCCACGATGGTCGCGGTGTTGCTCGGCGCGCAGTAGCGGATCGCCGTCGATGGCTGACGCCGAACCGCGGTCGGTGGGGGAGCTCCTCCGCGAGAACCGGATCCTGGACCGGCGGCTGCGCCGGCTGGAGGCGGATATCCGCCAGCTCGAAGAGTTCCAGGACTCCAACTCCACGCTGCTGTCCGGACTGTTGCGCGACCTGGAAGTGGAGCGGGCCAAGTCGCAACGCCTGCTGCTCAACGTGCTGCCGCAGCGGATCATCGACCGCCTGGAAGCCGGTGAAGCCCTGATCGCCGATGGCCACGAAGACATCACGGTGCTCTTCAGTGACGTCGTCGGCTTCACGACGATCGCGTCGGCGCTCGCGCCGGCGGCGCTCGTGGGGGAGCTCAACGAGCTGTTCAGCGGCTTCGATGCGATCTGCGAGGCGACGGGCGTCGACAAGATCAAGACCGTCGGTGACGCCTACCTCACCGTCGGCGGGCTCGACGGCGATGGCGCGGCGGGGGAGGCGGCGATCGCCGAGGCGGCGCTCCGGATGCAGGCGTTCGCGACCGAGCGTGCGGCGCGCGGCGGCTGGCAAGTCCGCATCGGGATCCACGCCGGGCCGATCATTGCCGGCGTCGTCGGCACGGCCAAGTTCGCGTACGACGTCTGGGGCGACACCGTGAACATGGCGAGCCGCCTGGAAACGACATCCGAGGCCGGTCGGATCCACGTCTCCGCTGATCTCGCGCAGCGGCTCGAGGCGCGGTTCGTCGTGGAGCCGCGCGGGCTGGTCGAGCTGAAGGGCAAGGGGGCCGTCGAGACGTCCTGGCTCGTCGGGCGGAGGGCAGGCGCTCCGTAGCATCACGGACCTCGGCCGCAGCGCGCCCGGGATCAGTGGCTCACGACACGATCGTGGGCGTGGCGCTCGTTTGGCTACGCTATCCACCGTGACGGACCTCGTTGGGGCGGTGCTGACGCGGCCATCGCTCGACATGGAGCAGGCGACTCGATTCCTCGAGGGCGCGTGGGACATTCGCGGCGACCTCAGCCCACTTCCCAGTGAGCGCGATCAGAACTTCCTGGTGCGTGTCGGAGGGCGGGACGCCTTCATCCTGAAGATCTCCAACCTCGCCGAGGACCCCGCCTTTCTCGAGATGCAGCACGCGGCGATGGCGGTCCTCGTCGAGGCGGGCGTTCCGTGCCAGGAACCGATCCCGTCAGTCGCCGGGGCATCAATCGTCCGCTGGTCCCTGCTCCCGGATAGCAAGCCGCTCCTCGTGCGACTGCTGCGGTGGCTGCCCGGACGGCCTCTTGCGGACGTGCCGCCGGCGATGCGGTCGACGGGACTCCTCGAGGACCTCGGCGCAACCATGGGTCGCTCGGCACGTGCGCTCGCCCGGTTTGATCATCCAGCGGCGCATCGCGCGTTCCAGTGGGATGCACAGGGCGGCCTTGAGGTTGTTGCACGCCATGCGTCGGCGGTCGTGAACGACGAGCGGGCGGCGTTGCTCGCGCGCTGGCAGGTCCGGCTCGCGGGACTCGCGGAGGCGTTGCCGTCGCTGCGCCACGGCGTGATCCACAACGACGCGAACGACAACAACGTCCTCGTCTCGGGACGCGGCGAGGTCGTCAGCGGGCTGCTCGATTTCGGCGACATGGTCCATTCGATCACGGTCAACGAGCTCGCAGTCGCGGCCGCGTATGCCGCGCTGGACGCGCGGGACCCGTTTGCGGTCATCACGTCCGTCCAGCGCGGATTCGAACTCGAGCTCCCGCTCTTGCCCCTCGAAGCCTCGGTCGTCCTCGACCTCGTCGCCCTGCGGCTGTGCACGAGCGTCGCGCTGAGCGCACACCAGTCGCGACTCGCACCCGGCGATGCGTACCTCACGATCTCGGAGCGCCCGGCGTGGGAACTGCTGGCAAAGCTGGAAGCGGCGGTGCCGCGATGACGACGACCGAGCCGAGCGGGAGCCTGCTCGCCCGGCGAAGGCGACTGCTGGGACCGTCGCTGTCGCTGAGCTACCGAGCGCCGTTGCACATCGTGCGCGGGGAGGGGGCGTACCTGTACGACGCGGAGGGGCGGCAGTACCTCGACTGCGTCAACAACGTCGCCCATGTCGGGCACGCTAATCCACGAGTCGTCGAAGCCGGACTCACCCAGATGCGGCTGCTGAACACGAACACGCGGTACCTGCACGAAACCGTCCTGGCGTACGCCGATCGACTGACCGCGCTGCTGCCGGGGCACCTCGAGGTGGCGTACTTCACCAACTCCGGCTCGGAGGCGAACGAGCTGGCCTTGCGCCTTGCACGCACCGCCACCGGGCGTCCGGACGTGGCCTGTGTCGACGTCGCGTACCACGGCAACACGCAGCGGCTCGTCGAGATCAGCCCGTACAAGTTCAACGGGCCTGGCGGCGCGGGTTGCCGTGACGACGTCCAGGTGGTGCCGATCCCGGATCCGTATCGCGGCAGCCATCGCGGAGCAGGTGCGGGCGTCGCGGACGCCTACCTTCGCGAATCACGCGCGATCCTCGACGAGCGAGCCAATGTCGGTCACGCCGCCGGTGCGGTCATCGCCGAGGCGATCCCGAGTGTGGCGGGCCAGATCGTCCCTCCGCCCGGCTGGCTCGCCGGCCTCTTCGATGCCGGTCGAGCGCTCGGCGCGGTGCCGATCGCGGACGAGGTCCAGGTGGGTTTCGGTCGCGTCGGCGACGACATGTGGGCATTCGCGGCGCAGGGCGCCCGGCCCGATATCGTCACGATGGGCAAACCGATCGGGAACGGGCATCCCCTTGGCGCCGTCGTCACCACCCGGCCCATCGCCGATGCCTTCGCGAACGGCATGGAGTACTTCAATACCTTCGGTGGGAACCCCGTGTCTGCGGCGATCGGGCTCGCGGTGCTCGATGTCATTGCCGACGAGGGTCTCCAGGAGCACGCCAGAGTCACCGGTGATCGGCTCCTGTCGGGTCTGCGCGAACTGCAGGAGCGTCACGCGGCGATCGGCGACGTCCGCGGAGCGGGTCTGTTCGTCGGATTCGAGCTCGTACGAGACCGCGAAACGCGCGGGCCGGACGCCGAGCTCGCCAGCGAGCTGGTCAATCGAGCCGCGATGCGCGGCGTCCTCCTCAGCACCGACGGCCCGAATTACAACGTGATCAAGATCAAGCCGCCCATGGTGTTCGCCCATGCCGATGCGAACAGGCTCGTCGAGACGGTCGACGCGGTTCTGACCGAGCTCCGCTCGAACTAGGAGCCGGCCTGCGTGGCGCCTGGGGTCGGCCCCGGCGGCAGGATGGATTCGATCAGCTGCGCGGCGCGCGCCTCATCGAGCGGGCCGTTGACGACCTGGCGGACCACGCCGTTCGGATCGATGAAGAACTGGGTCGGCAGCGCGAACACCTTGTAGGCGTGGAAGATCGTTCCGGTCACGTCGGCGCCGATCGTGTACTCGAGGTCGTATCGGGCTGCGTACGCCTTCCCGTCCTCGACCGTCTGCTGGACCTGGATCGCGATGATCACCAGTCCGCGGTCGCGGTACTTCTTGTCGAGGGATCGGATCGTCGGCGTCTCGTACTGGCAGGGCGGGCACCAGCTCGCCCAGAAGTTGATCCAGACGGCCTTGCCGCGCAGGTCCGCAAGTCGAATCGGGTTGCCTCCGAGGTCCGTGAGCTGCAGGTGGCCCTCCGGCCGGTCCGCCTCGAGCTCGGGGGCAAGGTCGCCGGGCCTCAGGCCGGGGATCGGGGAGCCGATGAGGAAGGCCGACGGATCCGGGACGGGGAGGCCCGGGAGGACGGAGCCGAGCGGCCGAGTCGCAAGGGTGCCGATGATCGCCGCGCCCATCATCGCGACGATCGCGATCGTGACCTGACGGAGGCTGAACGGTCCGACGCCACGGCGCCGCACGGGTCGCGGGATTGTCGCGGTTGGTTCGGTCACGGTGTGCTCAGATCTGGGTGTTGAACGGCACGAATTGGGGGAGCAGCGCGAGCCAGTCGAACAGCATCGCGATGCCGATCGCGACGACCAGCGCCCCACCGATCACGGAGACGAGCCTGCCGCGGCGGAGGAGCGGCGCGAGCAGCCGCGGCGCGCGGTCGTACGCAAGGGCGATCGCGACGAACGGGATCCCGAGGCCCGCGGTGTAGGCGACGAGCAGGAGCGCACCCTGGATCGCGGACCCGCTCGTCGCGGCCAGGGTCAGGATGCCGCCGAGGATGACGCCGATGCACGGCGTCCAGCCGATCGCGAAGATCGCGCCAAGTCCGAATGAGGCGAGCCAGCCGCCGCGAGTCCCGACGATCCGGCCCCCAAGTCGATCGCCGAATCTCGCCCCCGTGCCGCCGCTGCCGCCACCGCTCCCGGGCGCCGCAAGCGCCATCGTGCCCGTTGCGCTCGCGACGGAGCCAGCCGCGCCCGCCTCGAGCGGCCGCCAGGTGCGGCCCAGCGCCGGGATACGGAGCACGCCAGCGAGATTCAGCCCGAGCACGATGAGCAGTACGCCACCGACCTGGCGCAGGATCGGGAGGTAGTCGAACAGCGGCCCGGCCGCGTAGGTGGCCGTGATCCCGAGGACCGTGAACACCGCGCCGAACCCCACGACGTAGGCAAGCGCATGCCGAACCGCGAGCCAGCGCGACGCCGTGCCGTCCGCGCGCCCGACGACCGCCACCGCGGAGAGCTGGCCCACGTAGGCGGGCACCAGCGGCAGCACGCACGGCGAGAGAAAGCTCAGCAGGCCCGCGCCAAGCGCAAGCGCGATCGTGAGCTCCATCAGCCCGCCACCGCGGACCCATCGCCAAGGGCCTCGTTCAACAGTCTTCGCACCTTGCCCACCGAGACGACGAGCTCGACCCGCTGGTTGCCGATCTCGACCACGGGGATCCGCTCGAACAGCCGGCGGTGGAGGTCCGGATCGTCATCGATGTTCCGCTCGACGATGGCGGGCACGGCGAGCCCGCGCGACGCCCGATCCGCAACGACCAGCCCGATCGCCTCACGCGCTTCCTCGCACAGCGAGCATCCCGGACGCGTGTACAGGAGGAGGTCGGGGAGGGGAGTCATCGTCCCGATCGTACATCGATGCCCGCCCGGCGCCCGGACGACCCTCTCCGTCTAACGTCAGGCGAGCCGGCGAACCACCGGGAGAAAGAGCTCGAGGTCCCGCTCGAAGCAGACGACGTAGGACAGGCCCCAGCGCTCACGCCGTTCCAGCAGCTGGTCGGCCATCGCCGACGCGTCACCCAGAAGGACGTAGGGCGAGGTCGCAACGAGGTCCCGCCGAACCCAGTCGTCCGCCGGCGCGTCCGCCTCGGATCGATGCATCTGGAAGAGGAGGACGCTTCGCTCAGGGCCACCATCCGTGCGCCCCTCGTCGGTGATTGCCGCCTCGAGCGAGGCGATCTTTGCGTCCATCGCCTCGGCGGTGAACTTGTCGGGGTCCAGGCCCCCGCCGGGAAGCGACGGCGGCACGAGCCCCAGGATCTGCGCCCGCCGCGCGGCGAGTCGGAGCATCCGCGGTCCGCCGCCGCCGATCAAGAGCGGGATCGGCTGCTGGATGGGGGCGGGAAGGCCTTCGTGGCCGTCGATGCGGTAGTGGTTGCCCTCGAAGGTGACGGGGCCCCCGGCGAACAGGCGGAGCAGGATCTCGATCGATTCCTCGAGGCGCGACACGCGCACGCCCGGCGGATCGAATGGAATCCCAACCGCGTCGTACTCCTCCTTGTGCCAGCCCGCGCCGAGCCCGAGCTCGAGGCGGCCGTCGGAGAGCACGTCGATCGTGGCGGCTTCCTTGGCGAGCAGGGCTGGGTGCCGGAAGTCGTTGTCATACACGTAGCTGCCGACCCGGAGCGTTGTCGTAGCGGCTGCCGCGGCGAGCATGAGCGGGCCGCAGGCCATGGGGTTGGCGAAGTGATCCGCAACGAGGAGCGTCGCGAAGCCTTCACCCTCGAGTCGCCGCGCGTAGTCCGACCACGCTGGCCCGGCCGTCTGGGCCGTGAACACCACGCCGAATCGGAACGGTCGCGACATCTGGCCATCGTAGGCGGGCGCGACCGTGGGGTACGATCGGGGCCGCGCCCCCGTAGCTCAGTGGACAGAGCGCAGCCGTCCTAAGGCTGGCGTCGGCGGTTCGAGTCCGTCCGGGGGCGCCACCTCAAGACCTTGTTGATTGGGTGCCGCGCCTTCCCAACCAATCGTCATGCGCGCACAATCCGCCGCACCGGCGAGAGGCAGCGGGTCGTTGGCTCCCTTCCCCCGGCGGACGTAGCAAGGTCGCCCAGACGATCGCGCAGGCTCGCGGCGAGAGTGATTCGGCCGCCGAGGGTGCGCCAGCGTTCAGAAAGGGGTTGCCATGACCTCCCGCTCCCGGACCTTGCGGGCCGCATCGCTGCTCGCGAGCGTATTCATGATGTTCGCCGGGCTGTCCATAGCGGAAGCGTCGCCGTCTCCGCGTACGGTGCTTCTGGTGCATGGCTACCAGGGCTCGACGGCGAGCTTCGATCTGATGCAGGCCAGCCTTCTGGCGCAGGGCATTCCATCGATCGAGGTCGTCCTGCCAGGTCAGGACAACGTTGCCAACGCCAACGCGATCAAGGCGCTCATCGCGTCGCAGGGCCTCGGCACGGTCGACATCGTCGCCCACAGCATGGGCGGTCTGTCCGGTCGCTGGTACGCGAAGTTCCTTGGCGGCTCGACGGGCTCCACGCCGGTCGTGGCGCACTACATCTCCCTCGGGACGCCGCAGTACGGCTTGTACACCGCGTGCGTTCTGCCGGCGACCTATGGCGGCCAGATGTGTCCGTGGAGCAGCTTCCTGTCCAAGCTCAACAATGGCGATGACACCCCGGGCCTGACGTCGTACACGACGATCTACAGCACGACCGACGGGCTGGTCCCGACCTCGTCCTCGCGCCTCGACGGCGGGGCCTGCTTCGTCCTGGACACGGGGGTCACCCATAGCGGCCTGCTGACGAACACCACCGTGTTCATCCAGATCGTTACGGCCCTCGGCGGGACCTGTCCGGGCACGTTCAAGTAGGGACCCGCAGAGACCCGCCTCTTACCCAATTCGGGGACACGTTGGTGTGCTCGCTGCTGCCGGGCAGGACAGCGCGGACGCAAGGTCGCTGACCAGCATCTCGCCCGTTCTCCGCGTCGGCAAACCGGGATCAGGACGTGGCGCGAAGGTGCGCCGTCGGGTTACAGCTCGAGGCTGGCCAGGGCCCGAGCGGGGGTTTGCCGTCGGCTCTCGTTGGCCTCGCTGAGTTCGTGAGGGAGAAGAGAGTGACAGAGGACATCGCGTTCCCGATCAGCGCGCGCGAGGCCAGGTCGCTTGAGGACGCGTACCGCCTCTACCGCAAGTCCCGACTGCTGCTCAAGCGAGTCAATGCCGAGGGCAAGGTCCGGTTCGAAAATCTGGTGCACGGCTGGCCGGACGACGACCAGGTTGGCGACATGGTTCGCAAGCATTTCCGGTACCACGGCCGCTTCATGCTGGCCATACGGGGGCAA
>JANLSG010000234.1:0-7916 GCA_031362295.1 Chloroflexota bacterium | reverse complement strand
GGTCGTCGGCGCGGTCCCAGGCGCGATCCTCGGCGGCCGCCTCGGCTACGTCCTCGACCACCTCGACTACTACCGCGCGAATCCAACCGCGATCGCGGATCCTGGGCAGGGCGCCCTGACGCTCACCCTGGCCGTGCCCTTCGGAATCCTGACCGGCGCAATCGTCGCGCGGCTCCTCGGCGCCCCGATCGGGCGATGGATGCACGCTCTGGCCCTCCCGCTCCTGTTCGCGTTATCAGCCGGCAAGCTCATCGGCATTCTCGGCGGTTCCGGGCAGGGCGCCCCGACCGACTTCGAATGGGCCACCGCGTATCTCGGCGCGGGGCCGTGGGGTTCGCTCGCGCCCGAAGTCCCGTCGCATCCGTCGCAGGTGTACGAGGGGATCGCCGTCGGGCTGGCGGTTGTCGCGCTGGGCCTCCCGTCTCGGCTCGGTTTCATGCGACGCGGCAACGGCGCAACGCTGTTCCTCGCGCTCGGCCTCTGGGCGGCCGCTCGCTTCGCGATCGCGTTCACGTGGCGGGATCCGGCCGTCGCCGGGCCCTTGAACATGGAGCAGGTGCTGCTCATCGGTGTCGAGATCGTCGCCCTGATCGGGTTGGTCACGTGCGCGAAGGCGTGGCGGCGTGAAGCGATGCGGCCGCCACCAGAGCCTGAGGCGAATCCGGCCTGACGCGGCGAACACGCGGTATCGTGTCCGGACCACGAACGCCGCCCACCAAGTCGAGGAACCACCAATGACCCAGGTCGCTGAGCCGAAGACGGAACGCGCCGACGGCGCGACGGGCGCGGTTGTCCCGCACTGGATCGGTGGCGGCCGCGTGGCAGGCACGTCCGGCCGGCGGGGTCCTGTGTTCGACCCGGCAACTGGGGAGATCGCGCGCGAGGTCGACTTCGCTTCGGTCGAGGAGGTCGACGCGGCAGTCGCCGCTGCGAAGGCCGCGTTCCCGGCGTGGCGCGCCACGTCGCTCTCGAAGCGCACAGAGATCATGTTCCGCATCCGGAACCTGGTCGAGATCCATCGTCGCGACCTCGCGGCGTTTCTGACCTCGGAACACGGCAAGGTGCCGTCGGACGCGCTCGGCGAGATCGCGCGCGGCCTGGAGAACCTCGAGTTCGCCACGGGCATCGCGCACCTGATGAAGGGCGGCTACTCAGAGCAGGTCTCGGGCGGTGTCGACGTCTACCAGATTCGCCAGCCGCTGGGCATCGCGGCCGGGATCACGCCGTTCAACTTCCCCGCGATGGTGCCGATGTGGATGTTCGCCAATGCGATCGCGTGCGGCAACACGTTCATCCTCAAGCCATCGGAGAAGGACCCCTCGGCCTCGATCTACATGGCCGAGCTCCTCGCCGAGGCGGGCGTCCCGGCCGGCGTGTTCAACGTCGTCAACGGCGACAAGGTCGCCGTCGATCGGATCCTCGAGCATCCAGACATCGCCGCCGTGTCGTTCGTCGGCTCGACGCCGATCGCGCGCTACATCTACGAGACCGGCACGAAGCACGGCAAGCGCGTCCAGGCGCTCGGCGGTGCGAAGAACCATATGGTCGTGCTGCCGGACGCGGACATCGAGATGGCCGCGGACGCCGCAGTCTCTGCTGCCTACGGCTCCTCCGGCGAGCGGTGCATGGCCGTCGCGACCGTCGTGGCAGTGGGAGCCGTGGCGGACCCGCTGGTGGAGGCGATCGGCAAGCGGCTGCCCAAGATCGTGGTCGGGCCGGGCTCGGATCCGGCTTCCGAGATGGGGCCACTGGTCACCAAGGTCCACCGCGACAAGGTCGCGTCCTACCTCGATTCCGCGGCGGCACAGGGCGCCGAGCTCGTGGCCGACGGGCGCGAGCACAGCCTGTACAAGGAGTCGGACGGGTTCTTCCTGGGCCTGTCGCTCATCGACCGGGTAACACCCGCGATGGACTGCTACCGCGACGAGATCTTTGGGCCGGTGCTGACGGTGACCCGGGTCGGGACGTACGACGAGGCACTCAAGCTCGTCAACGAGAACCAGTACGGCAACGGCACGGCGATCTTCACCCGCGACGGCGGCGCGGCGCGGCAGTACCAGTTCGACGTGAACGTGGGCATGGTCGGGATCAACGTCCCGATCCCGGTGCCCGTCGCGTACTACAGCTTCGGCGGCTGGAAGGCGTCGCTCTTCGGCGACCTGCACATGTACGGGCCCGAGGGCATCCAGTTCTACACGCGCGCGAAGGTCGTCACCTCGCGCTGGCCGGACCCCGGCACCTCGAAGGTGGACCTGGGCTTCCCGCGCACGCGCTGACGCGAGACCGAGCCCGATGGCCACCGAGGAGCGAACGAGGATCCGCGCGCACGCCGAATGGCTGCCGCGCCCAACCCTGAGCGGCGCCGACTACGCCAGCGAGGCGGTCTACGAGGAGGAACGCGAGCGGCTGTTCTTTGGGACGTGGGTGTGCATCGGGCGCGCCGACGAGATCGCCGAGCCGGGCGAGTACCTCGTCCGCGACCTCGCGGGCGAATCCATCCTCGTGATCCGCAACCGCGAGCGCGAGCTGCGGGCCTTCTACAACGTGTGCGCCCACCGTGGGACACGCCTCCTCGACGACGACCCCGGCTGCGGCCAGCTCGGGAAAGCGTTCAAGTGTCCGTACCACGCGTGGTCGTACGACCTCGATGGCGAGCTGCTCGCGACCCCGAACGTCCACGAGGACGAGGCGTTCGCCCGCGCCGATTACCGGCTCAGCCCGATCGCCGTCGCGGAGCGCGCCGGCTTCCTGTTCGTGAACCTCGCCGCGGAGCCCCGACCCCTCGCCGCGCACCTCGTGGACAGCAACGAGACGATCGCCGACTTCGACCGCTACCGGCTTGGGGAGCTGCGCCTCGCGCGCCGGATCACGTACGACGTTGCCGCCAACTGGAAGATCGTCGTCGAGAACTACAACGAGTGCCTCCACTGCCCGACGATCCACCCGGAGCTCGTCCACGTCATTCCGCTCTTCCGGAAGGGCGACGTGTGGGACGGCGAGACGCGCGACGGCGGCAACCTCATGCTCGAGGGAGCGACCTCGTTCACCGCCACCGGCACCTCCGACCTGCCGAAGTTCCCGGACCTCCTCGACGTCGACTACGGCATGTACTACGGCGTGTTCCAGTTCCCGAACCTGATGGTCAACCTCCATCCGGACTCGGTCATGGCGTACCTGCTCTACCCGAACGGGCCTGATCGAACGACGGTGGTTTCCGAGTTCTACTTCCGCCCGGAGGCGATCGCGCTGCCGGGCTTCGATCCCAGTCCGACGGTCGAGCTGTGGGACCTCATCAGCCGCCAGGACTGGGTTGTCTGCGAGCGCGCCCAGAAGGGCGTCTCTTCGCGCTCGTACCGGTCCGGCGTCTACCCGAGCAAGGACCGCTTGCTCTTTGAGTTCAACGAGCGCTGGCGCCGCTCGATGGGGCGGCCGACGATCGACTAAGGTGGCCCGAATTGAATTACCCAAACGTGACCCGCGCGTTACGCGCAGATGGCAGACTCCCACCGTGAGCCAGCAGCACCGATCACAGGCGGCGAGCGAGCCCATGCGGTTGCTGCTCGCTATCGTGCTGTCGTTCACGCTCGCTGGGTGCCAGGCGCCGGCTGCGACATCCGAGCCCAGCGCAGCGCCCGGAAGCACCACTGCCGACCCGAATGCGACCGGCGAGCCGGCTTTGACGACTCAGCCCATCAGCACGGGACCCTTGCCGGCTCCCTTGCTGGGGTCGGCCGACGAGATCGTCGCGGCCATGGCCGATCCCACCCAAGCCGAACAGGTCGTCGTCTCAATGCTGCAGCTCCTCGGCATCGGGCTGTACGAGCCGGACGGATCGCTGATCCGGCGTGGGACCGAGACATCCGACGCAGACTTCTTCGTGTTCGAGCCATCGGCTCGCGGCCTGGTGAATATGCTCCGCGATCGTGGCGACCCCAACGAGCAGATGTCGTTCCGTGACTTCCACGCCGCGCTCGCGGGCGCAGGCTACGCCGGCTCCGCCGAAGACCTGGCGACGGCGTACGCCAGTGCGTACACCGCCCAGCCGGAGGCACCGATCTCGCTGCTCATTTCGGCGCTCGGGCCTGTGGACGTCGAGGCCACCCTGCCGAGCTTCGAGCTCTGGCTGCTCCTGCTCGACGGCTTCGTTCGGCCAAACGGCGCCGTGCCGGCCATGGCAGTGGCCGGCGACGCGATCGCGGCCGTGGCGATCACGGTCAACCGCTGGGGAGTCGCGCGGAGTCGGATCCAGGCAGCGCCGACAGTGCCCTTGTCGGAGTGGTCCGCCATCGCGAGCCAGCTTCGTGCAATCGTCGCGGCATGGCACATCACGGTGACGGCCTTTCCCGCCACGGTCCACGAGGGCCATATCGGCGCCACGGGCTCACCGGCGCAGATCAGCGCGCAGCTCGATGGCCCGGCGCAACCGCTCGTGTCGCCCTTCGGCGGGGGGACGGTCGTCCCTGCGGCCACCGGCGTGGCGGGCCTGAACGTTGGCTGGTACGGGAATACGAACGTCGACAAGCATGGCTCGCTATCGGATGAGGCGACGACGATCGGGCAGGGTGGTCGGACCACGATCACCTATACGCCGCAGGAGGAGGAAGCGAACGGGCAGGGCATCGAACGCGATGCAGTCGGCAGAATCTCCGCGCTCTTCCTGCGGCAGGAGCTGCTGGCCCAGCTGTACGGTGTGTGGGCTGCCCCATACACGCGCTACATCGGTGGGTCGAAGGACAACGTCGCGATCTTCCACATCGGCTGGCACGAGAAGGCCGAAGCCGTCGTCAAGATCATCTGGACAGACACATACGCCGGCGTGGCTGACACCATAGTGTTCCTCGGCGACCTGACCGAAATCCAGCCGGATTGCTCGGCGGAGCCGCCGCCCGACGGGCCTTGTTCGATCGACGGCTCAACCATGTACATAGGCAAGGGCACCGCGACCGGCTCGCGAGCTGGCTGGGCTGCATGCAGTCCTGGGATCGACGGCGCTCCGAGCGGCACCGTCGACGCAACCTTCACGGGCGGCGTAAATGGCGGGACGATCACGATCGGTGCGTATGCCAACTTCAAAACGAGCCTCTCTGGCGTGATCACGGCGCCGTTCACGGTGGCACTCGCTGACGGTTCGGCGACGGCGACCTTCGGGCCCACGCCGTTGGTTGGCGAGCTCTGCCCGCACACCTCCTCCGGAACCATCACCGTCGCGGGGCTCCAGCTGCCGACGCCGTAAGCTCGCCCGAGATCCTTCAGGCCGCCGGAACCCGTCGGAGGACGAGGAGCGCGAGGTCGTCGGCCTGCTCGGCGTTGCGCTGGAACCGCATCACGGACTCGATGACGGTACGGGTCGTCTCTTCCGCGGCGCCCGCATGCGTGTCACCGGCGAGCCGCTGAAACCGCTCGATCCCGAACCGCGAGCCGTCCGCCGCCGCCGCGTCCGTGATCCCGTCCGTATACAGGACGAGCCGATCGCCGGGTGCAAGCTGGACCGTCTCGAGCGTCAGGTCGAGGCGGCCGAACATGCCCACCAGCGGGCCGCCGCCTTCCACCCAGCGCGGCGCCGAACCGTCCGCGGGAACGAGGAGCGGCATCTCGTGGCCCGCGTTGGCGAATCGAAAGGAGCCCGTGTCGAGGTCCAGCACGCCGGCGAGAATCGTCACGAACAGGCCGGTCCGTCGCTCGTCGACGAGGATCCGGTTCGTCAGCTCGAGGGCGGCGACCGGATCCCCGGATCGATCCAGTGCCGAGCGCATCACGGGCCGGACGAACGCCATGAGGAGCGCGGCAGGGAGGCCCTTCCCGGAGACATCTGCGATGACGACACCGAGCTGGCGCGGTCGCGCCGGATCCAGGATCGGGAAGACGTCGAAGAAGTCGCCGCCGATGGAGCGTGCGGGCCGGTAGTCGCTCGCGATCTCCCAGCCGTCGGCCTCGATGCCGGTGAGGAGTACGAGCGTGCGCTGGATCCGCTGGGCGACTCGAAGCTCGCGCTCGTAGAGCTCGGCGTCCGTGTCGGTCAGCCTGCCTGGAGGGCGCTGATCGCTTCCGCGCGACTGGCGTCGATCCCGAAGAGCTGCGTCATCCCCGTGCGCTCGAGGACCCGAGCGATCGCGTCCTGCGCCCCGGCGAGCCGCACGTTCGCGGCCTGCGCATCGTGGTCGTGCGCCATCTGGTGGAGCGCGCCCCAGCCCGCCTCCGGGTCTGGCGGCGTCTCGCCACGCATGATCCGCACGGCCGAGTGCAGGGCGAACAGGCCGGAGCTGGCCATGAACGTCAGCTTGGCGAGGTCGAGCACCAGCCCGCGCGCGCCGTGCGCGTACGCGTCGCGAATGACCTCGATGAGGCGCTCGTAGTTCGAGGCATCGAGCTCACCGTCCAGCGCGACCACCGAGACCGACGGGCTGCCGCCTACGTGCTCGACATCGATCGTCATCGCCATCGGTCAATCCTCCCTGGCCGGGTTGTCGATCGAGCGCACGAGGGTGAGCTCGTTGCCGCCGTCGGGACGGACATGATGCAGCACCTCGTCGGTCATCGTACGCAGGAGTTGGATGCCGACGCCCATGCCGCCCGGCCGTTTCGAGACCGGCGGCTGGGTGGTGTCGACGGCGGCCGCGGCGGTGGGATCGAAGGTTGCGGCACGGTCCAGCAGCCTGATCTCGATCTTCCGATCGCGGAGCGCCGCCTGGATCTCGATCTCGCCCGATGTCTCACCATAACCGTGGAGCATCACGTTGCAGGCCGCCTCGTCGACGGCCTGGACGAGATCGTCCGCGATTCCCGCCGATCCACCAAAGTCGGCCACGGCCTCCCGGACGAACGCCCGGACCTCGGCGAGCTGGTCGACGGCCGAGGCGATGCGCAGTGTCCGTGGGGCCTTCGACCGTCGCGCCACGGAGGTCACGCCAGCCGGGCGTAATCGGCGGTCGATCGCTTCATGAATTTGCCGGCGCCCTTCTTGCCCGTGAACTCGCCGTTGCGCACCACGACGCTCCCGCGGCTCAGCACCACGTCCGAGCCGCCCTGGACCGTGCGGCCCTCGTAGCACGAGTAGTCGACGTCCATGTGGTGCGTCTTCGCCGAGATCGTGTGCTTCCGATTCGGGTCATAGACGACGAGGTCCGCGTCGGAGCCCACCGCAATCGCGCCCTTGCGCGGGTACATCCCGAACAGCTTCGCCGGCGAGGTCGAGACGATCTCTACCCAGCGTTCCTTCGTGAGCTTCCCGCCGACCACGCCGCCATCGTGCAGCAGGTCCAGCCGGTCCTCCACCCCGGGCAGGCCGTTCGGAATCTTGCGGAAGTCCCCGCGGCCCAGGTCCTTCTGGCCGTGGAAGTCGAACGGGCAGTGGTCCGTGGAGACGACCTGGAGATCGTCCTTCTGGAGGCCCTTCCAGAGCTCCGGCTGATGGTCCTGCGTGCGCAACGGCGGCGAGCACACGAACTTCGCGCCGTTGAAGCCGTTGCCCATGTCATCCAGCGAAAGGAACAGGTACTGCGGGCACGTCTCCGCGAACGCCGGCAGGCCCTCGTCGCGGGCCATACGCACCGCGTTCAGCGCCTCGCGCGCCGAGAGGTGGACGATGTACACGGGCACCCTCGCGGCCTGCGCGAGCCGGATCACCCGGTTCGTTGCCTCGCCCTCCAGGACGGAGTAGCGCGCCAGGCCGTGCCCGATCGGATCGGTGGTCCCCGCGGCAATCGTGTCTGCCGCGATGACGTCGATGGCCATGCCGTTCTCGGCGTGCATCATGATCAGCCCGCCGTTCTTCGCGGTCCGCTGCATGGCCCGGAAGATCGCCCCATCGTCGCTGTAGAAGACGCCGGGATAGGCGGTGAACAGCTTGAAGTCGGGGATGCCCTCGGCGACCAGGCCGTCCATCTCGGCGAGGGTGTCGTCGTTGACGTCGCTCATGA